>JAPKYX010000182.1 GCA_026394075.1 Acidobacteriota bacterium | reverse complement strand
CGTACCCATCGTCCAGCCGGTGTCGTCGTAGGTGCGGAGGCTGGGGTCCGGGTAGACCTGCTTTTCGAGCAAGCTCTTCGCCAGGCGCCCATAGGGCTGGTCGCGGCGGATGAGGAAGCTGCCGTCGGCCTTGGTGCTGATCTCAATGCCTTGCAGGCGCAGGGTGTTGATCAACAGTGCCACGCGCGTCTGGTCGCGCTGACCGGCCGGGATGGTCCAGCCATAGGGCGCTTCCTTCTTGCCGGCTTCAACGGCGTTGAAGGACTTGCGGTAGAAGTTGTCGAGGATCGTTTTCGAATTGGCGGAAGCCAGTTCCAGCGCCGACAGCACGCCGGTCTGCATGTAGTTGGTGTTGTTGCGGAGTGACCATTCAACGTCCTTGTAGGCCGGGAAGGGGCGGTACCACTGGCGATTGGCTGCGCCGAAGCGGTCATTCTCGCTTGACTGCACTTTGCGCTTCATGGTGTTGGCGCCGCCGTTGCCGTAGGTCTCATACATGCGCAGCATGCCGTTGTGGTTGGAGGCCATAAAGCCCAGATAGCCGACGCTCCACATGTCGACAAAGGCGTGCGTCCAGACGCCGGGCATGCCGTAGCCGATCATCTTGGTCATCTCATAGTTGGCGAACCAGGGGAGCTCGGCGTAGAGGATCGGGTCCAGGTTGGGGTTGTGCGGGGGCTGGCCGGAGAAGGTGTAGAGGAACGGCACGCTCTCATGCAGATCGTGCACGATGGGCGCCTTCCACTGCAGGTAGAACTTCAGCCAGTTGCGCATCACGATCTGCGAATAGTGCATGTCGCGGTTGTTGTCATGCAGCACGTACTTGCCCCAATAGGGCGGTCCGGGCAGGGCGTCGTCTTCGGAGGTGTCGTTGATCTTGTGGCGGTAATACCAGTCGGTGTAGCGCTCCTGCCCGTCGGGCTCGAGCGCGGGGACTATCGACACAATCAGGTTCTGCCGGATCTGGCTGTAGAGCGCGCCTTCCTCCGCCACCAGGCGATAGGCCAGCTCCATCAGCATTTCGGGCGACCCGGTTTCGCTGGCGTGGAGGCCCCCGGTCAGCTGATAGATGGGCTTGGCTTTGGCGATCACTGCCGCCGCGTCGGTGGTCTTGCGCGGGTCAGCCAGTTGCGCCAGGTAGCCCCGGTAGGTTTCAAGACTGGCGATGGTTGCCTCGTCTCCCACCATGGCGGCAATCATCTCGCGGCCTTCGTCCGTCTGCCCAGCGCTAAAGATCTTGATGCGCTTCGACGCTTTTTCGAGCGCCCGGAAGTACTTCACGATGTCCGCATAATGCGTCAGCTTCTTGGGCGTGCCGACGTGATAGCCCAGGAAGTCTTTGGGTGTCGGAATGCCTGGGACCTTGGGCAAATGGTCCACCAACGGACTCATAAATTCCGCTTTCGTGGTGTACTCTTTTACCGACTTCGCAAAGTCCGCATCCATGGTCTGCTGTGCCAGGGCGGGCACCAGCAGCGCTAATCCAAGCATCAGCCGCATATGGGGATGATGGTAACCCGAACCAGTGGCCTACTTCTTCATCGCCTCACGCAAAAGCATCGCGAGCATCGCCTCTGATGCATTGCCGCCATTACTGCCGCCGGAGACCATGACGTCGGGAGTGAGACGGATGCCTTTTTCGGCCAGGATGGTGAAGATCTGCAGCAGGGAGAAGTTGCCGCCCATGGCCTCCACGCCTAGCTTGTAGGCGTCGGCCTTGGCTTGGCCGATGGCGCGGATGGCTTCGGCTTCATTGCGGCCCTTGATCGAGACCACCTCGGCTTCGGCCTCACCGACGCGGCGTTTGGCGATGGCTTCGCCTTCGGCGCGCCGGGAGGTCACCAGCGATTCGCCCTGCGCCTGTTCAACGGCTGACTTGGCGCGCATTTCGGCGATGCGGACGTCTTGTTCGGAGTTGACGATCTCTTTCTGTTTGTCGGCCAGCGCTTTCTGCCGCTCCAGCTCCTGGCGTGTGCGCTGGGTCTGCTCCTCGGTCAAGAACGTCTTCTGCTGCTCCTCCGCGATCTTGCGCGTGGTCAGCGTTAACATCAACTGCTCCGGCGGCACGATGTCACCGATTAGGGTGTCGACGCTCTGGACGTCGTACTCTCGGATGGCATCGGTGATGTGAGTACGGGCCTCGGTTTGCCGGTCACTGCGGTTTGAGAGGAAGTCGAGCACGGTGTAGTTCTGCGCACCGTTGCGGAAGTAGTTGCCGATGATCGGTTCCAGCACCTGGTTCACCAGATTGCGCACGCTCCCCACGCGGGAGATCACCCAGGGGGCCTTGGTGGCGCCGATGTTGATGATCTGCGAGACATCGAGGTTGAAGGTGAAGCCGTCTTTTGACCGCACGGAGATGGTGGACAGCTTTTCGTCCAGCTTGTGAGACTCCGTGCGCGTCGAAGCCCAGTTGAGGACGATGTTGGTGGTGGGGACCAGCTCCACTTTCATGATCCGCGTGTTCAACGCGTGCTTGCCGGGGTAGAGCGGCTCATCCCAGACGCCTTTACCGCCCTTGCGGACGATATTGCCGTGCGTGAACTGTTCGCCCGAAATGTCCTTGTAGTCTTCGCCCACGAAGCTGACGACGACGCCCACGTAGCCGATGGGCACTTCCACCAGGTCCGCCTCTTCGATCTCGGAAAACCAGGGATTGATGTTGTAGCTGCCAGCGAGCATGATCTGCTCCTGCAGGCCGCGGCAGCCGCCGTTGCGGATGAAGGCGTCGGGGTTCTGGAAGCTTTCGCCGCCCTCAATCACTTTCGCCGCCATCTGTCCGACGGGCATGGGCGCGCCATCGAGCACGGTGATGATCCCGATTTTGTTCGAATCAATCTTGGTGATCGGAATGTCCGGCACCACTTTGAACAGCACCGGATTGATGCGGTAGTAGCCCGCCGTCAACACCGCGCTCTGGCGGCCCTTCTGGCCGGCGTTGCGGAGGAACTTTTCGGCGTTCTGGAAGTCGTCGCATTCCACCGCTTCGCACAGCACGCGGTTGACCGGCGGGGGATTGCCGTCGTTGGCGATCACCAAGCCGATCTTGCCTGGCGCGATGACGGTGATCGGGTACTTCTCGATCTTGTACATCACCGGGAAGTACCAGAGGTGGAATCCAGGGCCGAGCGTCCGGGCCTGATAACCAGGTTCCTCTTCCAGCGCGATCACGCGCCCTTCCGGGAGCTTCTTGCCGCTCCAGGAGAAGCGCTTGATCACCACGCCTACCTGGTTCTCACGGATGATCACCAGTCCGAACAGGAAAATGATGAGGAAGAAGAAAGCGAGCGTGCCCGCCGCTAAGACCAGCAGAAAGGAGGCCACACCCAAGAGTGTACTCGCGTGTTGCGCCGAATGCGATGGGTACCGAGCTGGGACTACTTACGCGGCACTGCTCTGACCCGCACCCCGGCGCGCACGGCGTCGGAGGGGTTGATGATCAGCATTTCATCGCCCTGCAAGCCGGACATCACCTCTACCTGGGTACCGAGGTCGCGGCCAACGTCCACTTTCTGCATGCGGACCTTGCCGCCATCGACGACGGCCACCATCGTGCCACCGGCGGGCGTCAGCAGTGTGTCGCCGGGGATCACCACCATGGAGCGGCCTTTGGGCGAGAAGAACTTCACCTGCACATACATTCCGGGCAGCAGGGCGTGGTCGGGGTTCATCACCCGCACTTCAACGCGCTGGGTGCGGGTCTGATCGTCCAGGGCATTCGCCGCGCGCTGCACCTTGCCCGGGAACTTGCGGCCGTTCATGTCAGCGGCGAACACTTCAGCCGGTTGGCCCGGTTGGATGCTGGGGATCACTGATTGCGGCACGGCGACATAGATGCGCAGCACGTCGAAGTTGGCGATCCGGTAAAGCTCGCGGCCACCATTGGCGGAACTGGGCGTGATCAGGTTGCCGGTGGCGCAATTGCGCACCGTGATGATGCCGTCGTAGGGGGCGCGGACATTCTTGAAGGACGAAAGCTCCTCCAACCGCCCGACCTCGGCCTCTTGCGCCTTGATATTCTGCTCGGCGACGTTAATCGCGGCCAGTGCGGACTGCAATTCCGCCGAGCGGACCTCAACTTGAGCTTGGACGTCGTCAGCTTGCTGGCGCGCAAACACACCTTCTTTCACCAGTTGGGTAACCCGTTTGCGGTTGATCTCGGCCAGCTTCACGTCGGCCCGGGATTTCTGTTCTACTGCCTTCGCCTGATCAACCGATGCCTTCAACTGCTGCAGGCGGGCGCGGGCGATCCGCAGCGATTGGTCCAGTTCCGGCGTGTCCAGTTCCACCAGAATCTGGTCCTTCTTCACCACGTCGCCGATGTCGGCCTTCACCGAACGCAGGTAGCCTTCCGCGCGGGCATAGATCGGTGTTTCGAGCAGCGCCGCGACAGTTCCCGGCAGCACAATCTCTTTCGTGGGTGGAGCCACCAGGGCCTTGGCGACGGTCACCGTCGGCACTTCCGAGGCGTCGTCCGAGGCTTCCTTGGTGATGGCCGCCACGCGCTCCCGCCGCGGCCAGAGGCCGCTGAACAGCAGCCCGGCGAAGACGATAGCAATCAGGGTCACCAGGGCGAGCAGCTTGCCCGAAAACAAGGGCGGACGGACTTCGGGCTTCTTTTCGTTCACGCTTACGTTCTCACTCACGGTTGCGGCTCCAATGTAACTTGCTCCGGCACGACATCAGTCCAACGCGGGGGCTGCCGCCGCAACAGGCGGTAGACCACCGGCACCAAAAACAGCGTGGCCACGGTGGCGAACAGCAGTCCGCCGATCACCGCGCGGCCCAGTGGCGCATTCTGTTCGCCACCTTCGCCCACACCCAGCGACATCGGCAGCATGCCGATCATCATCGCCAGCGCGGTCATGATCACGGGGCGCAGCCGGGTGACGCCCGCTTCCAGTGCGGCCTGCCGCTGATCAGCGACAAACTGGCGCCGGTCGTTGGCAAAGGTGACCAGCAAAATCGAGTTCGCGGTAGCGACGCCGATCGACATAATGGCGCCCATCAGGCTGGGCACGCTGAAGGTCGTTTGCGTCGCAAACAGGATCCAGACAATTCCGGCCAACGCTGCGGGCAGCGCCATCAGGATGATGAACGGGTCCAGCCAGCTTTGGAAGTTCACCACCATCAGCAGGTAGACCAGCAGGATCGAAAAGATCATGCCCAAACCCAGTCGCGTAAAGGAGGCATCCATGGTGGCCACCTGTCCGCGCATTTCAATCGTGACGCCCTTGGGTGCTTTGGCCTGGATTTCGGAGATGATGGCGCGGGCATCGCGCGCTACGCCGCCCAGGTCGCGTCCTTCAACGCCCGCGTAGACGTCGTAGACCGGCTGCACGTTGTAATGGCTGACCACGGCCATCGAGGTGCCGCGTTCCAGTGTCGCCATGCTTTGCAGCAACTGCGTGCTGGCTCCGTTTGAGGAAGTCACTGGGGTCGAGGTTAAGTCATCGAGCGAATCCATGCGGATCGGCGGCGTCTGGGCGTTCACCTGATAGCTGACACCGTTGCGCGGGTCCAGCCAATAGTTGGGTGCGGTCTGCGTGCTGGAGCTGAGCGAGATCAGCAGAGAGCTGGCCACTTCGCGCTGCGTGACGCCCATCTGGTCGGCCAACGTGCGGTCGACATTTACGCGTACTTCGGGCACATCCACCACCTGGTGAAGGTGCACGTCGGCCGCGCCCGGCACAGCATCCAGGCGCTTCTCGATCTGTTTGGCGATCTGGTAGGCCGCCTTCTCGTTGCGCGAAGAGACTTGAATGTCGATGGGCGCGGGCAGGCCAAAGTTCAGGATCTGGCTGGTCATGTCGGCGGCCTGGAAGTAGACGGTCAGCTCCGGGAACTCCTTGCGCAACTCCCGCCGCAGCCGGCGCACGTAGTTCTCGGTGGGGCCGTGCTTTTCGCGGTTCAGCGACACCAGAATTTCGCCGTCGGACTTGCTGATGATGCCGGCATCGGAATAGGCCAGATTGATGCCGACCGGCGGCAATCCGATGTTGTCGATGATGGTGTCGAGCTCTTCCTTGGGCACCACCTCGCGGATCTTCTTTTCGACGAGGGCGAAGTACCGCTCAGTCTCTTCAATCCGAGTGCCCGCCGGGGCGCGCACGTGGACGCGGAACTGACCACCATCGATCCGGGGGAAGAAATCTTCGCCCACCAAGGGCACCAGGAAGCCGGTACCCACCACCAGCACGGTGAACGCCAAAATCACCACTGCCGGGTGGTAGAGGCACCAGTTGAGCATCTTCTGATAGGTGCAGCGCACGCGATAGAAACCGCGGTTGAACACCTTGTGCATCCGCCACATCGGATTGCGGCTGGTGGTGGGGCCGTATTCATCTTCCTGGTAGAGCTTCAGGTCGCGCCCCAGCAGGAAGTTGGCCATGGTGGGCACGATGGTGCGGGACAGCAGGTAGGACGCCATCATCGCAAACACCACCGCCAGCGCCAACGGCGTAAACAGGTACTTGGCGGTGCCGGTCAGGAAGACCACGGGCACAAAGACGATGCAGATGGAAAGCGTCGAAACGAAGGTGGGCACAGCGATCTGCTGCGCGCCGTCGAGAATCGCCCGCCACAGTTGCTTGCCTTCGTGCAGGTTGCGGTGAATGTTCTCGATCTCGACCGTGGCGTCGTCCACCAGGATGCCCACGGCCAGCGCCAGGCCGCCCAGTGTCATCACGTTGATGGTCATGCCCATCAGGTACAGAATCGAGAGCGAGGTCAGGATCGACAGCGGAATCGAGATACAGACAATAACGGTCGATCGCCAGCTGCCCAGGAACAACAGGATCATCAACGCGGTTAAGGCGGCGGCGATCAGGCCTTCATGCAGCACGTTGTCGATGGCGGCGCGGACGAACAGCGATTGGTCGAACAGCCGCTTGATCTTCAGCTCGGGCGGCAGGGTCGTCTGGATCTTGGTGATCTGCTGTTGGACGCGATTGATGATGTCGAGCGTCGATTCGCTGCCGTTCTTCAGCACCGTCAGCAGCGCTCCGCGCACGCCATCCTGGCGCACGATGTTCTGCTGTACCGCGTAGCCGTCGCGCACGTTGGCCACGTCGCGGATGTAGACCATCTGGCCGTTCACCACTTTCACCGGCAGGTTGTTCAGCTCCGCCACCGTTTCCGGACTGGCATTCAGCTTGACGTTGAACTCGGTGGGACCGGCCTTGATGGTGCCGGCGGGGATGATCAGGTTCTGGGCGTTGATGGCATTGGAGACATCAATGGCAGAAAGGCGCCGGGCGAACATCGCCTTGGGGTCCAGGTCCACCATCACGGTGCGGCTGCGGCCGCCATAGGGCAGGGGAATGGATGCCCCCTGGACGGTGGCCAAGCCGGTGCGGAGGAAGTTTTGGCCCAGGTCGAAGATCTGCTGCTCGCTGAGGGTGCTCGAGCCCAACGCCAGTTGCAGAATCGGCACGGTGGCGGCGTTGTAGCGGAGCACGAACGGTGGCGTTATGCCGGGTGGCAGAATTCGGGTAATGGAAGCGGCAATCGCCGTAATCTGGGCGATTGCCAGGTCGATCTTCACGGTGGGGTGGAAGTAGACGCGGATGATGCCGTAGCCTGGTAACGACTCGCTTTCGATGCGCTCAATATCGTTCACCGTGGTGGTCATCGCCCGTTCCGTACTGGTGACCACGCGCTTGGCCATTTCATCCGGCGGCATGCCGTTGTAGGACCAGATCACGCTGGCCACCGGGATGTCGATGTTGGGGAAGATGTCGGTGGGCATCGAGAAGATCGCCAAACCGCCCAGCACGACGATCAGAATCGACATCACGACGAAACTGTACGGCCGGTTGAGTGCGAGCTTAACGATCCACATGGCAGGAGATTTCCCAGACTAGCAAATGCATCGGATACACTGTAGGCGAGTGAAGTATGCCCTCGCGTTACTGGCCGTTCTGCCTTTAGCGGCCCAACAGGCCCAACTGGACGCCAATCAGACTCTTTTTAACGTCATGGTGGCGATCAACGCCGCTGGCTACGATGCTGACGCCGATTCTCCCAATAACAATCCGCTGCGTAAGGCGGTGCGTGAGGCGGTGGCGAAGCAGAATCTCTCTACCGTCGCTGAGCTAAAGAAATTCTTCGCTGCCCATCGCAAAAAGGACTGGACGGGCGACTTGAGCCAGTACATCTCCTTTGCCTTGGCCGTCGACGGCACTGACCAGTACAAGTGGCGCTTCAAGTTGGAAGAGATTCCGCCCGATGCGTTGGCGCTGGAAGGCTTTGGCGCGCTGATGACGCGCTTTCACCAGCAGGCGCAGCTCGACGAACTGTGGAAGCAGGTGAAGCCGGTGCATGAACAGGCGCTGGAGCGGTTCCACGATCCGATCACGAACGTGCTCCAGCAAGCCACCGGATATCTGCGCGTGCCCGCCACCGGCAACGCGGCACGCCGCTTTTACGTCTACGTTGATTTGATGGGCGCGCCCAACAACATTCAGGCCCGCAGCTACGGCGATGATTTCTACGTCATCCTGACGTCGTCGCAGGATACGCATGCCGAGGAAGTGCGTCACTCCTACATCGGGTTTCTGGTGGACCCGCTGGCCACCCGCCATGCAGACAAGATCGAGAAGAAACGCCCGCTGATCGATTTGGCCCAGGCCGCGCCGCTGCTGCCGGAAGCCTACAAGTCCGATTTTTTGCTGCTGACCACCAAGTGCCTGACGCGGGCCGTGGAAGTTCGCTTGGCACCGGCGGCGAAGCGTGACGCGATGATCGCGCAGGCGCTGGCCGAAGGTTATATACTCGCCCCCTATTTCGCGGAAGCGCTGGTGCTCTACGAGAAGCAGGAGCAGGCGATGCGCTTCCACTATCCCGAGATGATCGACAACATCGATTTGAAGCGGGAAGATAAGCGTCTGGCCAGCGTTCAGTTCTCGTCGCAGGCGATCGTGAAGACCGTGAAGGTGGCTCCGGCGGAGCAAAAAGCGGAGTTGACCGGCGTTCCGAAGCTGCTGGAAGAAGCCGAAGATCTCTACGCCGCGCGCAAGTTGGCGGAGGCGCGGGCGAAGTTTTTAGAGGCTGCCGAGCAGACCAAAGAGAGAGTTCTCCAGTCGAGAGCGTATTATGGATTAGCGCGGATTGCGGCGCTCGAAAAGAACCCGGAACTGGCGGTGAAGCTGTTTCAACAGACGCTGGAACTGGAACCCGAGGCGGCCATCCAGGCGTGGGCGCACGTTTATCTTGGCCGGTTGCTTGAGTTGGGTGGTGAGCCCACGGAAGCTGCCCGTCATTTCGACGACGCGTTGAAAGTGGAAGGCGCGACACGCGCGGCACGGGATTCCGCCACCAAAGCGGCCCAAGATTTGAAGAAGAGGATGAATCCATGAGAAAGTTGGCCATTTTTCTGGCTCTGACCGTCACCGCGATGACGGCCGCCTTCGCCCAGTCGGCGGATACCAGGCAACCAAAGCCGAAGTCGCAGAAGGAAGCGGAAGCGATCAACGCCGTGTTTAGCGCGCAGGATCCCGATGCCCGCATTGCCGCCGTGGAGGCGCTGCTGACCAAGTATGCGGACACGCAGTTTAAGGGCATTGCGCTCTACGTGGCCACGGTTTCCGCGCAACAGAAGAACGACAGCGAGAAGATCGTCCTTTACGGCGAGCGGACGCTGGAAGCTGACCCCAAGGGCTATGGCGCCATGCTGATCATGGGCCAGGCGCTGGCCGCCCGCACGCGCGAGTTCGATTTCGACAAGGAAGAGAAGCTCGGCAAGGCGGAAAAGCTGGCCAAGGACGCGTTGGCGCTGGTGGCCACCGCTCCGAAGCCGAACCCCGCCATGACCGACGAGCAGTGGGCAATGGCCAAGAAGGATTTCGAATCCCAGGGCCACGAAGTGCTCGGCCTGTCGGCGATGGTGCGCAAAAAGTATGACGTGGCCATTCCGGAACTGAAGGCCGCCATCGAAGCGCAGCCGCAGAAGGATCCTTCGACGATGGTTCGCCTGGCTGTCACCTACAACGATGCCGGTCAGCCGGACAACGCCATCGCGTTGGTGGATCAACTGAACGCCATGCCGGACCTGCCGCCGTCGATCAAGCAGGTGGCCGCTCAGCAGAAGCTGAAGGCTGTCCAGCTGAAGTCACAGAAGAAGTAGTGTTCGAGTAGCCGATGGATGACCAGCTGAGCGCGCTCGAGGCGTCCATCGGCTACCGCTTTCGCGACCTGGACCTGCTGCGGCGGGCGCTGACCCACAGCTCCGTCGCCTCGGAGCCGACACGCTCTGTAGGTCCGGATGGCCAGGAACTGATCTCGGTCCGCCCGGACAACGAGAAGCTTGAGTTCCTGGGTGATTCGGTGCTGGGATTTCTGGTGGCGGAAGAGCTATTCCGCCGCCACCCCGATCAACCGGAAGGTCAGCTGACGGTCATCAAGTCTCGCGTGGTCAACTCCGCGTTTCTTTACCGCGCGGCTCGCTCGCTGAACCTGGGGGGCTACCTGATCCTGGGCCGGGGTGAAGACCGGGCGGGTGGTCGCGAGAAGAAGACCGTTCTTGCCGACGCGGTGGAAGCGCTGATCGCCGCCGTGTTTCTCGATGGCGGTATCGATGCCGCCCGCAGTTTCGTTCTCCACCGCATTCTCTCCGCCGACGCCCTGGAACCGGGCGAAGACCCCAGCGCCTCCAACCCCAAGAGCGCCCTCCAGCAAGCCGCCATGGCCCTCAAGCTGCCGCTACCGCGCTACCAGGTCCTGCAGGAGACGGGGCCGGATCACGAGAAGCTATTCACGGTCGAAGTGCGCGTAGGCAAGACGGTGGCGGCGACGGGAGAAGGCACTTCGAAGAAGACCGCTAGCGTTCGAGCGGCGGCAGCGGCGATGGACAAGCTGGGGCGCGAGATCCAGCCCACTCATTAAGTTCTCACCTCTACCGATCCTCTCCGGTCGCTACTGGCCCACCATCCTCAGCTTCCATTCAAACAACACCACCCCAGCCGCGACGCTGACGTTGAGCGATGGGATCTGGCCGGCCATCGGGATGTTTACCAGGACGTCGCAGTGCTTCTTCACTTGCTCGTGCAAGCCGTGGCCTTCGCCGCCCAGGACGATGGCGGTGGGGGTGGCGAATTTGACGGTGTCGTAGGTGTCCGTGCCGCGTTCGTCCAGGCCGTAGAGCCAGAAATCGCGCTCCTTCAACTGCTCCAGGGCGCGGTTGATGTTCACCACGCGG
>JAPKYX010000060.1 GCA_026394075.1 Acidobacteriota bacterium | reverse complement strand
CGTCGCCACCACCAGTTACTGCGACAGGGTCGAAAACACCGGCAGCGCGGCCAGCACCGGCGGGATCAAGGCCAACGGCAAGCCGACGTAGGGGATCAGGCTGAGGAACCCGGACAGCGGCCCCACCAGCAACGAATACGGCAGCCGCAAAAAGACGAACAGGATTGTCGTGATCACCGACAGCATGATGCCCAGGACAAAGTTGCCCGCAATGTAGGCGCGCGTCAGATCCGCCACGCCGCGCAAGCTGCGGCTTACCTCCGCCCGGTCATCGCCATGAAACAGGTGCAGAAATGACCGGCGCGCATGGTCCCGCCAGCTCAGCATGAAGTAGACCAGGAACGGCACAAACGAGGCCAGGAAGATGATGTCGTAGATCTGGCTGAGGCGTTCGTAAAGCCACTGCAGCACGCCGGGCCGGTCCTGCTGAATACGGACCTCCTGCACGGTGGGCGCGGGCGTGGGATCGACGCCTTTGCGCTTCCGGGGAACGCTCTTCAGAGCGGCGGCGTCGGGCGTGATGGCACGCTCCTTCATGCGCTTGGGGATCAGCCCGCTTAAGGTCTTCTCAAACCCCTCCAGGCGCGCATTGATCGATTCGCCGATCTCGACGGCCCGGTTGGTGTAGGTAGGGATATCCTCCCAAAGACCCAGCGCCTGGGTGTAGATACCCAGCGTCACAAAATACATAAAGCCCAACGCAATGGAGCACACCAGGAAGCTGGCAAAACCGCGCGGCACGCGAAAGCGCATAAACAGAGCGACGAACGGCTCCAGAATCAGCGCAATGACAATGGCCGTCGACATCGTAATGAAGAACAGCTTGCCGTAATAGAGCAGCGCAATCAGCACCCCAAGCGAGATGATGCGGGCCACGGGACGGTTGGTCGCCATGGTGGGTGGCAGATTGGGCAGAAGTGTGGCCATCCGAAAATTCCCCGCGAGCGAAAAGGGTTACCTACAATTGAATCAGAGTGGGAACCGTCTTGGCGTTGGACTTCGGAAAAAAACGGATCGGCTTGGCCGTCACCGATGGGCTGGGCTTGACCGCACAGGGCTTGCCGACCCTGGAAAGACAGCGTGTCCGTGATGATTTGGCGCATCTGGCCCGGCTTGCCCAGGAGCGTGAAGTGGCGATGTTTTTGATGGGCGATCCGCGCCATCTCAACGGCGAGGCCGGGCGCGGCAGCGAGAAAGTGCGCGCCTTCGGGGCGCGCCTGGAGGAAGCCACCGGTATTCCGGTCACCTACTGGGACGAGCGGCTGACCAGTGTCGCCGCCCACGAAGTGCTCAACCAGGCCGGCATCCGCGGGCAGGACCGCAAGGGCGCCGTCGATCGCATCGCGGCCGCCGTCCTGCTGCGCAGCTACCTGGATGCGATGGACGATCTGGCTTACCGCGAGCAGCAGCAAGAGCTGGGCGATGCCCCAGAAAGTGAAGATGAGGTGCCCGCAGCATGAAGCGCATCGTGGCACTGTTGATGCTAGCCGCCGCCGGTGGCGCGGTGATCTACCAGACCTACTCCGTTCACGGAACATTTGCCGAACCGTTGCTGCTGGAAATCGAGCGCGGCAGTTCTACCTGGAGCGTCGCCCGGCAGCTGGCGGCTGCGGGTGTCGTGTCGCGCCCGGAATGGTTTGTGGCCGCCTCCCTGATCGCGGGCCGCACCCGCCCGGCACGCATCCAGGCAGGCGAGTACGAGTTCCGTCAGGCGGCGTCGCCCATGGACTTGGTCCGGCGATTCGTGCGGGGCGATGTCTACTTGCGCGAGGTGGTGGTTCCGGAGGGCTCCAACCGTTTTGATCTGGTGCGGATCCTGTCGTCGGCCGGCTTTCGTGACCCTGAAGCGTTGCTAATGAAGGCCCCGGAAGGCTATCTGTTCCCCGCCACCTATCGCTACGCCAAGGGCACCACCACCGCCCAGTTGCTGGCCCAGATGGAAACGCGCTTTAAGCAAGCGTGGCGTCAGGCCGCCGGAGCCGAGCAGGTGAAGCCCGACATTGTCACGCTGGCGTCGCTGGTGGAAAAGGAAGCCCGCGTAGCGGAGGAGCGGCCGGTGATCGCCAGCGTTTACCTCAACCGCCTGGCCAAGGGCATCAAGCTGGATTGCGACCCCACGGTGATCTACGCGGCGCTGCTGGAAGGCAAGTACCGGGGCACCATCTACCGCTCCGATCTCGACCGTGAGCACCCCTACAACACTTACCGCCTGAAGGGTCTGCCGCCGGGGCCGATCGCCAATCCAGGTGTGGCCTCCCTGCGGGCCGCCCTGAAGCCCGCCGCAACGGAGTATCTTTTCTTTGTGGCGCGGCCCGATGGATCCGGCCGGCATGTCTTCTCCAAAACTATCGCCGAGCACAACCGCGCTGTCGCCGACTATCGCCGTGGCCAACAAACGCCAACAACTCGCTCAACTCCTCCAAGCCCGTCCGGCAAACGCAACAACGCCGATTAGCGTGGCGGAAGCGGCGGAGCTGCTGGCGGCTTTGCAACCAGTCTCCGGCTCACATTTCCGCAGGCTGCTGCGCGAGAGCGGTGCTCCGCTAGCGCCGCTGGTGGAGGGTGTGCGGCAGGATACGCTGGACCAACTGGAGCGCACGCTGCTGGCACTGCTGGACGAATCAGAAGCTCGGCGCCTGGTGATCGAGGCCCGCGATCATGCCCGCATGGCGCAGGGCCGCTCGCCCACCCCGGAGCGCGAGGAGAAGCTGTTGTGGATGACCGTGTGGCTGGAGAATCGGCCACTGTTCCGGGATTGGCTGCAACTACGCCGGGCGAAGCTGCAGCCCACAGTCTAGCCGCTATTGCAGCTCGATCGCTTCCACCTTCACCAGCTCGCCATTCAGCGTGCCGGTGACTTTGGCCTTCAGGTCCTTCTCCTTGGTGGAGGCCTTCAGCGCGGCCAGGGTTTTGGCGTTGCCCATCTCATCAAACTTGACGAACTTGCCATCCGGCAGCACCAGCCCGTAACCGCCCTTGGCGCAGCGGACAGCGCAGTCACGAGTGTGGCTGGCCAGGTCGCGGCCCTTGCACATCACGTCCACCACGGTGCCATTCCAGGTTTCCGCAGCCGCCAGCGCCGCGCCCGCCGTCAGGATCAGGAAAAACTTGTTCATGCGCCGATTATATGGCAGCCGCGGGGCGCGGCGGAGGATGTGCGCGAAAAGAAATCGATCCGGGATTGCCTTCTCGTATCTGTTCATGTAGATTGTTTATGGGCGGGTGGGTCCAAACGGGTCGCCCCTACCCTTCACAGTGAGAAGGAGAATTCTATGAAAATTGCAATGAGCTTGTTGGCTTCCGCCACCCTGTTTTCCCTCGGCGCCTTCGCTGAGACCTGGTCCGGCACGATTTCCGACGCCAAGTGCGGCAAGGCCCACGCCGATGCCTCCGAGAAGTCGATGGGCTGCGTCAAGGGTTGCGTCAAGGGCGGTGTGGCCCCCGTGTTCGTCGTCGGCGACAAAGTTCTGAAGATCAAGAACGCCGACAAGGTCATGGAGCACCTGGGTCACAAGGTTTCGATCACGGGCAAGCTGGAAGGCGACACCGTGACCGTTGACTCCGTGAAGATGTAGTTTTCCCGGATCCGGAATTGCCGGGTCTTGAAAAAAAGGGCGGGCCTCAAGGGCTCGCCCTTTTTGCGTTTTGGACGAGCTTCTCCTCCGGCAGTGATTCAGCGTATGGTAATTTGGCGATTTGAGGGGCAGGGCTAAAGCAACTATAACTCCGGAGGTTCAACCCACCCGTTTACTGCCGAAGATGGCCCGCAGCGTCGGGAGGCCTACAACGGAAAGCGAACGTAACGAAAGCATGGACTACACCGGTCGTGACGACCGCATGTCGCCGGAAGAGATAGCCAATGCACTCCGGATTCTGAATGAGATGGCGCCACTTTGCCGAAGGCCCGCCGAAGAAGTTGCGGCGGAATTGGAAGAGATTCGCGAGAGTCGGCGCATTGGATGGTTAGGGTACGAGGAACGCGCAGACTATCCGAGCGGCCCTGATGAGTAAGGGGATCGATCTCGCAGATGCGGTGCGGGCATTCTCCGAACTCAAGGGCGCACACCTTCACCGAATTTGGCACGTCTTCGGAACTTACTATTTCTACTTTCGACACGATCCAGCCGATTCGGGGCGGGAAGCCCGCTTGATGATCGAGTGCCCCTGGCGGATTGAACAGGGAGACCAGCTGATAACGGGCTTGTCAGACTACTCCTCTCCTGCGAAGTCAAGTCTTTCCGCCACCTGGGAGCCTGGTTCTCAGGTGGGGCACCTCCTAGAGGAACGCCTGATCGGCCTCCTCGGCCCGGTTAGCAATGGTGAGATCCAGAATCATTCCGGGAGTTTTCGAGTCGGAACCACGGAGATTGACCAATGGGGTGGAGTCCGCATACAACTGAGTCCAGACTACTGTCTGGCTTTGTTTCCAAACTCCTCGTCGGACATGGAAGGGATGTTGTCGCACCCACAATACCTAGTTTCGTTGATGGACCAGACGCTCAAGGCTCGCTGGAGAGCTGATTGAAGTTCTTGTCCCAGAGACCATTTGCCCTCGGGATTGGGCTGCTGGCCCTGGCCGGAATTGGCTGTGCTTGGGCTTTCGATCCAAAGGTGCCTTGGGCGCTTCGTATTCCCGTCATGTACTGTCCGTTTGTCTGGTGGTGGTTCGTCAGGGAAGACCACCCAGGCGATAGGAGGCCTTCACAGTGGCACGTGCTTGAAGGGTTGCTGGAGAAGACTGGGGTGACATTGCTCGCCCTCACAGCGGTGATTGTTGTGTTACTCACCGTCCAGCATTGGGGCTCCCGCGTGCCTAGTCAACCCGTCGTAAATCGGCTGGCATGGACAGGTTGGCTCCTCTACGTGATGGCCACGGTGGTTCGACGGGCCTTCGACCCGCCGGAGTCAAGGCAGGCTGACGGGTCATCGACTAATCAGCCTGCTCCAAACTAAGCATGGCCCCGACCTACTGCAGCTTGCCCCGCCCCGCCACTTCCCAGATCTCCTCCACCTGCTCCCCGCGCACGCCATAGAGCCGCTCGTGCAAATTCACCGCCACGCAGATGTGGTTGGGGATGACACGGACGCGGTCGCCTAGGTGGAAGGTGTGGCCGGTACGGGTGATGTCGAGGAAGCCGTGTTCTTCCATCATCTTGTGGAACACCGCATTCGGATAGCCCACCACTTCGCCGAAGCTGACTTCGCTGGACCAAACCAGCCGGTCCGAGGAGAAGGTTTTCGAGCCGCCATCGATGATCGCCTGCCCGCTGACAGCGGTGGAGACGACGGTGGTGAGAATCGAGGCCGCGCAATCGGACCAGGCGCAGCTGCCGATGCCCACCGAGTTCTTGTCGTTGAAAATGTAAGTGCCCGGGCGGATCTCGTTCATCGCGGTCAGCGTGTGGGAGTGCTGCCAGGTGGGCGTCGAACCACCGCTGACGATCTTCGGAGCAAAGCCGTGCGCTTTCAAGTCCGCCACAGTCTCGGCGAGCAACGCACCAGCGGCATGGATCGCTTGAAGGCCAGTTTCATCCAGGCTCTTGATGTGGCCGGGGTAGAACGATATGCCCTCCCAGTCGAGACCCGGCAGCTGATCGACGGCTTGCACCAGTGCCAGCAGCTCCGCGCCGGGGCGCACGCCGACGCGATGCAGACCGGCATCGAACTCGACCAGGCTACCCAGCGTGACCCCGGCGGCCTGAGCGGCGGCCGAGATCTGCTGCGCGCTTTCCAGCGAATCGATCGCAATGGAGACGCGCGTTGACCGGGCCAGCTGCGCCAGACGCTCCAACTTGCGAGCGCCGATGGTGGGGTAGGCCACCAGTATCTCCGCCGGATCAGCGGCCATCATCACTTCGGCCTCACCGGGCTTAGCCACCGAAAGTCCAGCGGCTCCGAGGGCGATCTGACGGCGGCCCAAAGCGGGGATCTTGTGTGTCTTGGTATGCGGCCGGAGGCGCAACTGATGGGCCGCCGCGTAGTCAGACATCTGGCGCAGGTTGCGTTCCATGATGTCGAGATCCACCACAATGGCGGGAGT
>JAPKYX010000125.1 GCA_026394075.1 Acidobacteriota bacterium | reverse complement strand
CTGTGAGCCACGCGGCTCCGGCAGATAGAGAAACAGGTCGGAGCAGAGAAAGGCCTGGTATCCGGCCAACAGTGCGTCGAGAAACGGTTCGCCTTTCGACAACCGCGCCTGTACCAGACGGTCGAACTGGGCGGTGGCCTCCTCCGGTACCGGTCCACGAGCCGCCGCCAGAATGAAGCGGCGCATTAAGCGGCTCGCCTCAGCGGGCGCGTTCTTCGGTGCGGGTGCGATGCCCAGCTCATCCAGCAGGACCCGGTGTGACGATGGCGGCCACGTCGAAGCCAGGATGGGCCCCTCGATCTCCACCCACTGGAACGCAACCCCTGGTTGCCCGCCCGGCGGGAACGGAGGGAAGCGGTAGGTGCCCGGCATGCCGCGAATGGCGTCGATCTGCGGCGCGGGCAGGCCCAACAGACCGTACTCGATGTTCTGGCCTTGATCGAGGCGGACGGTCGTTTTGTAAACAGCGGGCTGCGGCTCGATGTCGAACATGCCACCGGTGGCACGGACGGGCTCGGCAATATCGTGATTGCTGGGCTTCCGGGCCCGCAGCATCATGGGCACCGGCTGCTGGGCCGGCGCAATGACGTACCCTTCGTTCTGCAGCACCGCGCGGGCGGAAAAGCGGACCCGGTACTCGCCCGAATAGGGTGCCGCGAAGCCGCGCGGATGTGCCGCATACGGCCAACCGGGCGAGCGGAACAGCGCCATCTCGATGGACGGATCCTGCTCCCACTCCTTCGGCAGCGGACGCGGATGCTCCTTTTCGACATTCAAGCCCCGGTTGTCCTTCACAAAGAACATCGATTCGCGATTGCCGGTGCTTCGCGACCCGGGAAACAGTCGCGTGCCGATGGCGCGAAACGTCGTCACGGCTGGTGGTTGCGCCTGTTTGGCCAAAGCCTCGCGCAGAGCGAACTCGGAGGCATCAAGGTAAGCCGTCAGCTGCACTCGCGAGATGTCCAGTGTCTCGGCCGTCTTGTGGAAGTGGTGGGAAAGCCGGTCTTCCGGCAGCATCTCCCGGAGGTCCAGGTAGGGCAACTGCAAGACATCCCGGAGGTTCTGCTCAAACTCGTCCCGGTTCAACCGCCGCATCGGACCTCGGCCTTGCGCCGCTACCTCAGCCGTGTCGGCCGCACGGATCGCGGCGCTCAATTCCTTCACCAAGGCCGCCCGCTGCGGGTCCGGGAGCGTGGTGCCGGGCGGCGGCATTTCGCGCTTCGCAATCCGGTCGTGGATCCGGGTCCACCGCTCGCGGGTGGCGCGGTCCTTGAGTTCAAACGGCAGCCCGGCCAAGTCCAGCCCGCCGGATGCGGATTTAGTGTTGTGACAAGGCGTGCATGCCTGGTTGAGCAACACCGGTCGCGGAGCCGCCAGCGCCGGTGGCGTGACCGCCAAAACCACCGCCAGCAGGGTGCACGCGCGTATCGCGACGGACACCAAAAGCCGGAGCGTGGACGGACGAATCATTCCGGGATCATCATATTACGCCTTCGGTGGCCTGTACCGACGGGGTTGGGCTCAGGACGAATGATTTACGCCGGACCGGAATGGGCGCGCTACAATGGAAGAGGAAAGGGGGCGCCACGGTTTCGACGGAATCGTGCTGTTTTGGAGAGGCGTGTCGGGTTCCGAGCTCCCGTTAAACGATCGGAAAACAATTAACTGCCAACACGCAGTTTGCATACGCTGCTTAATTATTAAGTAGCCGCCTAACCCGGTCAGCCCGATGGCTGGGGGACGGCGTCATAATTCGGGATAAGCGTAAGGTTTCGGTCCGGAGCCCCAAGCCGACAATCAATCGGACTAGGTGGTAGTTTTCTCGCAGGTTCTTAGGCCTCCACCGAAAATACCGAACTCTGCTACACACGTAGGCTCTTCAGGGCAAACTTTTTCGGACGGGGGTTCGACTCCCCCCGCCTCCACCATGCCCCTTCTGGATCGATTGGTGATTGCGGCCGGACATGCGGTTTTGCGCAATCCGGCCCTTCCTCACCTGGACTCTTCCTGGTTTCTACTCCCCTACCAACATGGCGAAGGCGCCTGTTATCTGACCCATATCCGCTCGGGCGTTGAACGGGCGGCGGCCGAACCTGGCACGGTGCTGATCTTCTCTGGCGGCCAATCTCGCGCCGACGCTGGCCCGTTGAGCGAGGCCCAGGGTTACGCCATGCTGGCTGAACAGCAGGACTGGTTCGGACACCCGGAGGTGCGCACCCGAACGCTGACCGAAGAGCGCTCCCGCGACAGCTTCGAGAATCTCCTGTTCTCGCTCGCCCGCTTCAAGGAGTTCACCGGGCATTACCCGCAGCAACTGACCATGGTCAGCTGGGCGTTCAAGGAAAAGCGGTTCGACTACTTCCGCTCCCTCATCCGCTGGCCGCGGGAGCGGTACGCCTACTTGGGACCGAACGATCCGCCGCAGGTGGCGGATTCGATTGCGGCCGAGGAGCGAACGCTGGCTCTCTATCAGGCCGACCCTTACAGCACCGGAGTCGACCTGCGCTCCAAGCGCGACTCCCGCAACCCCCAGCGCAACCAGCACGGCTATCTGCTGACTTGCCCCGAGCTCGCGGGGCTGATGGCACATCAGGGACCGGAGTTGTTCGCCGGTCCCCTGCCCTGGGATTGATCGTGAATCGACCTGCTAGTTCAGGTGCTCCACGCCAAACACCGGCATCGGTGCCGGGAACGTGCCGCTGCCCAACACTTCGCGAATCGCCATGTTGGTGTCGAAATAGACCTGCCAGTAGTGGGCGTTGTTCGTGTAGGGCCGCACGGCCAGCACGGGGCCTACGGGCGTGAACGAGGCGATGACCACGTCCGGTTCCGGTTTGGTGGCGACGTTCGGAATCTTGGCGATGCGTTCTTTCAACGCCGCCACGACGGCATTGGGGTCCGCCGCACCGGAGATCTGCGCCGACAAATCAACGCGGCGATAGGGGTTGGTGGAGAAGTTCTGGATGTTGTCCGAGAACAGCTTGTTGTTGCCCACAAAGGTCCGGATGTTGTCTGGCGTGTCGATGGTGGTGACGAACAGCCCCACTTCTTCCACCGTCCCCGTCGTGCCGCCGGCGGAGATAAAGTCACCCACCTTAAACGGCCGCAGCACCACCAGGAAGATGCCCGCGGCGAAGTTCGACAGCAGCCCGCCCCAGGCCGTACCGATCGCCAAACCCGCGCCCGCCAGCAGAGCCGCAAAGCTGGTGGTCTGCACGCCAAAATAGCCCAGGATCGCGATCACCAGCGTGATGTTCAGCACCACGGCCACGGTGTTCCCGATAAACCGCAACAGCGTCGGCTCCAGCTTCTGCTGCGCGAGTCCCTTCTGGATCAATCCGACCGCAAAACTGATCAGCCAGCGGCCGATGATGTACAGAAAAATGGCACCGACAACCTGCAGGCCAATGCCGGTGACCGTCGTCTCGACGATCTTGATGATGTTGTTCACATCCATGTGATAGTTCTCTCCAAGAGATGATTGCTCGCCCTTGTGCTGCGGGCAGAGTGACGCTTAAGTGTGGCCAGAGGCAGCGCCGTTAACGTGCGGGCACCGCTCGGCTCCTTGCCAGTATAGCGGTATACGGAATGTGTACTAGCGCGCGTCAATCACCGGGACGAGCCGGGAATCGATGATGCGCTCGTCCGCAGTGACCAGCACCAGGCCCAGGACGCGCGCGGTGGCGACAAGGAAGCGGTCGGCGGGGTCCTTGTGGTTCCACGCGAGCGTGCCCACCTCTCGCGCCACGGCGAAAGTCAGCGGCGCTTCGAAGAAGACCCCTCCTTGCAGCATCCGGGCTAGCCAGGCGGGATCGTTCTGCCCAAACCGGCCACTCTCGTGGAGAAGTACCAACTCCCAGATAGATATGGCTGAGAGCCAGAGTTCATTGGAGGGATCCTCAAGGACGGACCGCACCCGGGCGGGCAATCGAGAATTGGGAGTTCCGGCCCACAGCCACACATGGGTGTCGAGCAACAGCCTCACTTGCGCATTGCCTCGATGTCATCGAGATTGATGACGGGCGAGATGACGTCGCCAATGAACGTGATGCTGTCCCCCATCCACCCCAATTTGCGTTTCTCCTTCTTCACAGGAGCAGAAGGAGAGATGGTGGCCACCGGCACGCCCCGTTTGGTGATCTGGACGGACTCGCCCGTCTTGTTCACCTGGTCAATCACCGCCAGGCAGGTGGCTTTGAACTTGGAGATGGCGATCTGTTCCATGGCTTTAGGATAGCAGTTGACCATTTGACCATGGTCAGGTGACTCCTGACCTTCAACTCAGCGTGTACATCCTGATGGATATCGAGATAAGGAAAAACGTCATGCGCCTTTTCTCTTTGATCGAACTGCTTGGTTCGCCGCAAGCAAAGACCGAAGCGTCGAAGCAGAGATGTTCCCGGGCGTTGAATGCCAATCGAGGTAATACGCTGGACCGCGCGATGAAGAAGTCCACATGTTCAACGATTCGGTGAGCGGTTCCAGTTCTCCGCCGTACCGCCAGTACTGTAGGCGAATGACCGAACTCGCCAGCGGTGGAGTTTTCCAGAACAGTGAACCAAAACTAAATGAGAGATATGTGTCAATCATTCGTGTCCCAGGCTCCAATACGCTCTTGTCGGCACCTCCACTATCATCCGCCAAGACCGGCGAGTATCCAGAAAGAACGTCAAGAGCATTGATCTGGGATATGACGATCGAAGTCATATCATCAACGGCAATTGCCAAAGCCGGCAACTCCTTGATGTAAAAGACCGCACCCTGCTTCCTAACTTCCTCTGCATGGTCGCGGGCTTTCTCCCAGGTAACATGCATGCACCCTTTCCAATACCTGCTGATCCACGTCGAATGCCAAGCGTTTCGCCCATGTGTAAGGAAATAGATCTTGACAAGCTCAATGTCAGAAATTACTTCGTCCCCGTCGTGAAAGAGGTGTTCTGTGAATCCCATAATGCGACGCCTATTGATCACCCAGTTTCGCAGCTTGCGACAGCTAATTCCAAGAAGTTCCGCCTCATGCAGCATAGATGACAAGCGCGTCCCGGAGCACTTCGGAACGCACCCAGGGTTTCAGTCCGCGTTTAGTCACCAAGTCGACCTTGCGTCCAGCCAAACGCTCCAGCTCACTGGCGAGCGTCTCGTAGCGAATCATGCCGACACGCTCACCCGGCTGAAACTCCACCATGAGGTCAATGTCGCTCTCCGCAGTCATCTCCCCGCGCGCGGCCGAACCGAAGAGAGAAAGCTCCTTGACCCCATAGCGGCGGCACAGTTCAGCCAGCATGGGGTTTCCTGGTTGAATCGCACTAGGCTGAAGAGTGGGAGTCATGAATCTTTCTCCATTATGGTTCAATTACCTGCGTTGAGGACCGCTCCATAACCGTCGCGGCTCAGTAGCATCGGGCTGCTGAGCCGCGCACGTCAGTAGGCGGTCCCTCGAGCCACAACTACCCTAAGGCTGAAAGCCCCGCAGATACCGCCCGCTCTGCTTCAGCGCTGCCTGCCGCAGTTCGAGCGAACCTTCGTAGGCCCGGTCTTCCACCTCGATGCACACCGGGCCCTGGTAAACCTCGCTGAGCACTGAGTAGAACTTACCCCAATCGACGTCGCCCAGGCCGGGGAGCTTGGGCGTGTGGTACTGGTTCGGATACGCAAATTGACCCACTTCGTTCAGCTTGTCGTAGTCGAAGCGGACGTCTTTGGCGTGCATGTGGTGCAGGCGGTCTTTGAACTCGCGCATCGGGGTCAGATAGTCCATGCGCTGCAAGATCATGTGCGAGGGGTCGTAGTTGAGGCCAAAGTTGGCGCTGGGGATGTCGTTGAACATCCTGCGCCAGATGGCCGGGGCGCTGGCCAGGTTCTTGCCGCCGGGCCATTCGTCTTTGGTGAAGGACATGGGGCAGTTCTCGATGCCTACCTTCACGCCATGGTCATCGGCAAACGCGATGATGGGCTTCCAGGTGGCGAGGAAGCGGGGCCAGTTGTCATCGACGGACTTGGTCCAGTCGCGACCCACGAAGGTGTTGATGACGCCCACGCCCAGGCGCGGTGCTGCCGCGATTACTTTCTTGATGTGCTCGACGTAGACCGCTGCTTCGGCCTCGTCGGGCGTGAGCGGGTTGGGGTAGTAGCCCAGGCCGCTGATCGAAACGCCAGTCTCGGCCACCAGCGCCTTGATCTCCTCCACATCGGCGTCGGAGAGATTGGCCACGTCAACGTGGGTGATGCCCGCGTAGCGGCGCTCGGCCTTGCCTTTGGGCCAGCACATCAGCTCCACGCAATCAAAGCCCGTCTGCTGCGCGAAGCGCATCACTTCAGGAAGCGAAAGGTCAGGCAGAATCGCGCTGACGAATCCAAGTTGCATCATAGAGAATATGATCTCTTACCGGACGGGCAATGATCTGGACCTCGACCAGGTGATTG
>JAPKYX010000232.1 GCA_026394075.1 Acidobacteriota bacterium | reverse complement strand
GGCGCGCGCGGCTCGGTAGCCGCAGCTCGGTTCTGAGCCGCGACCGTGAGGGAGCGGTCTCCACAGAGTCCCACCAGCCGTTACGCGAGGTTCTGGGTATCAAAGGCACGGGGTAGCAGCTCCTTCATGTTGATGGTTTCGCGCGCGCCATCCAGGTTGCCCATTTCGACGTCGATAGCTCCGCAGAACTCCCACAGCAGTTGGCGGCAAGCGCCGCAGGGGGGTGTCAGCGAGTGCGCGCCGGTCACGATGGCGATGCGCCGGAACTCGCGCGCGCCTTCCGAGATGGCTTTCCACAGCGCGACGCGTTCGGCGCAGACGGTGAGGCCGTAGCTGGCGTTCTCGACATTGCAGCCGGTGAAGACACGACCGTCGGTGGTCTCGAGTGCCGCGCCGACTTTGAAGTTCGAAAACGGGGCGTGGGCATTTTCGCGGGCCGCGAAGGCGGCGTCCATCAGCGTGCTCATGCGGCCAGCCTGGGAATAGTGGCCTTCAGCAGATCAGTCAACTTCGCGCGGACGGCGCGGCCGATTTCGAGCACTTCTTCGTGATTGATCTTCGCGTCCGTCACTCCGGCGGCCATGTTGGTGACCGTGGAGATGCCCAGGCAGCGCAGGCCCATGTGGTTGGCGACGATCACTTCTCCGACGGTGGACATGCCCACCAGATCCGCACCGATGGCGCGAAGGTAGCGGATCTCAGCCGGGGTTTCGTAGGTGGGGCCGAGCAGGCCCGCGTAGACGCCTTCAGCGAGTTCAATCCCCAGGCGTTGCGCTTCCTCACGGGCGGCGGCGCGGAAGGCGCGGGAGTAGGCTTCGCTCATGTCCGGGAAGCGCGGCCCCAGCGCGTCATCGTTCGGCCCCACCAACGGGTTGCTGCCCTGCAGGTTGATGTGATCCGAGATCAGCACCAGCGAGCCGGGCAAGTAGCTTAAATTGATGCCGCCCGCGGCGTTGGTGAAGACGATCGCCTTGACGCCGAGACTGGCCAGCGTTCGGACTCCGAAGGTGACCTGCTGCTGCGTGTAGCCCTCGTAGAGGTGGGCGCGGCCCGCCATCACCACGGTCTCGACATCGCCGATTTGTCCGAAGACCAGTTTGCCCGCGTGACCCACGGCGGTAGAGGCTGGCCAGCCGGGGATGTCGCTATAGGGGATCGAGTTCGGCTCATCCAGCTCATGCGCGAAGCCGCCGAGTCCGCTGCCGAGCACTACGGCTACGGCTGGCTTGTTCGAGATTCGGGAGCGAAGGAAATCGATGGCGTCGGGCATGGGTGGATCACTCCTGGACTAGAGATCGGTGCGTGTCTTGAGCGCTGCGGAATAAATCGGCAGCCCGCTCCTGCTGGTCGCGGCTCGGTACGGGCGTCTCTTCGTTTGAATCACCTTCTGGCACCTGCTAGAGCAGCATACCGGCAATGCAGGCGCTCATGAAGTTGGCCATGGAGCCGCAGGCGACGGCGCGGAGGCCGAGGCGGGCGAGGTCGGATTTGCGGGTGGGGGCCAGCGCTCCGATGCCGCCCACTTGGATGGCGATCGAGCTTAGGTTGGCAAAGCCGCACAGGGCAAAGGTGGCGATGACGAAACTCTTGTTGTCGAGCGTCTCGCGGATCTTGGCCAGGTCAATGAAGGCGAAGAACTCATTCAGCACCAGACGCGTGCCCAGCAGGTTGCCGATGGCCGCCGTGTCCTTGCTGCTGACGCCCATCAGCCAGGCGATCGGCGCAAAGGCAAGGCCCAGGATCGATTGCATCGACCCTGGCAGCCAGCCCATCCCGGGGAGCGAGTGCACCCAACCGAGCAGGCCATTCACCATCGCGATCAAGGCGGTGAAGGCGATCAGCATACCGGCGATGTTCAAGCAGAGCTGCACGCCATCGCCTGCGCCGCGGGCCGCCGCGTCGATGACATTGACACCCGGCTTTTCAATTTCGAGTTTCACGTCGCCCGCCGTTTCCGGCTGCTCAGTTTCCGGGATCAGCATCTTGGCCAGCATGATGGTGGCCGGAGCGGTCATGATGACGGCGGTGAGCAGGTGTTCCACTTGCACGCCCGCGATCTTGACGTAGGCACCCATGACGGCACCCGAGACGTGGGCCATGCCACCGGCCATGATGCAGAAAAGCTCACTGCGGGTGAGGTTGGCCAGAAACGGCTTGATGGTGAGCGGCGCTTCGGTCTGCCCCATGAAGATACCCGCCGCGACACAGGTGGATTCCGCGCCACTGGCGCCCATCACGCGGCGCATGACGATGGCCATGCCCTTGATGATCAACTGCATCACGCCGAAGTAGTAGAGGACGGCGAAGAACGCCGCGATGAAGATGATGATCGGCAATACCTGGAAGGCGAAGACGACGCCAAACTGCTGGCTATCTTTGCCGAGGATGGGTCCGAACAGGAAGACGCTACCTTCTTCGGCGTAGCGAAGCAGGGCGTTGACGCCCGCGCTGGCGGCCTGAAAGATCTGGCCAAAGCCGGTCTTGAGCACCAGGAAGGCAAACAGGAATTGCAACCCCAGGCCCCACATCACCACCGTGGGGCGAATGGCGCGCCGATCAGTGGAGAAGGCGTAGGCCGCCCCCACGATCGCCAGCAATCCGAGCAGGCCCGTGAAGCGCTCCATGGGGCTTGCGCGCCGCTAGCCGACGACTTCGAGAATCAGTTCGCGAGCTTCCGGCGGAGTGGCCGAGATGCGGAAGGCATCTTCGATAAAGTCCGCCGCTTCGGCGACGTTGGTGTCGTCGGTGTAGTAGAGCCGGCACAGCACGCCGCCCGCTTCCACTTTGGTGCCGACTTTCACTTCCAGGATGACACCCACGGCCGGGTCGATGCCATCTTCCTTGGTCGCGCGGCCGGCGCCGATCATGGCGCTGGCGGTACCGATGTATTCGGCGTTGATGGCCGAAATGTAGCCCGCGCGGGGCGACGTGACATCGTGCGCGCCGGTGGCGTTGGGTAGCAGGTCAAAGCGGTCCAGCACTTGCGGATTGCCGCCTTGGGCCGCAATGACGTCCTTCAGCTTGCGGTAGCCGGAGCCATCGAGCAGCTTGGCTTGGGCGAGCTCGCGGGCTTCGTCCAGAGTCTTGGTGATCTTGCCCAGATAGATCATGCGCGCGGCCAGTTCCAGCGACAACCGGGTGAGGTCGACCGGCCCGGCGTTCTGCAGGGTCTGCGACACTTCCATGATCTCCAGCGCGTTGCCGACGGCAAAGCCGAGCGGCTGGTTCATGTCGGTGATCAAAGCCTGCACGCGCTTGTCAGCGCGGCGGCCGATGCCGACCATCATCTGCGCAAGGCGGCGGGCTTCCACCTGCTTCTTCATGAACGCACCGGAGCCGACCTTGACGTCGAGCACAAGGGCGTCGATGCCTTCGGCGCACTTCTTCGACATGATCGAGGAAGCGATCAGCGGAATGGATTCCACAGTGGCCGAAGCATCACGCAACGCGTACACGCGGCCATCGGCCGGGCAAAGCTGTTCGCTCTGGCCGAT
>JAPKYX010000208.1 GCA_026394075.1 Acidobacteriota bacterium | reverse complement strand
TGCCCATCTCGCGATGGCGCACGATGTTTTCGAGCATCACGATGGCGCCGTCCACCACAAAGCCCACCGACAGTGCCATCGCCATCAGCGACAGATTGTCCACCGAGTAGCCCAGCAGCACCATCGCCGCAAAGGTTCCCAGCAGCGACAGCGGCACGGCCAGGCTGGGGATCAAGGTGGCGGAACCGTTGCGCAGGAAGGCAAAGATCACCAGGATCACCAGCACGATGGTCAGCCCCAGCGTGGCCTTCACATCGGCGATCGACTCGCGGATGGTCTGCGACCGGTCGTAGTGAATAAAGATCTCAAGACCGGCCGGAATCTGGGACCGCAAACCGGGCAGCAACTGCTTGATGCCATCCACCACCTCGACGGTGTTGGTGCCGGGCTGCTTCTGTACCGCCAGCGACAGACCGCGGCGGCCATTGGTCCAGAAGGCGGTCTTGTCATTCTGCACGCTATCGGTGACGGTGGCCAGTTCATCCAGACGCACGGGATTGCCGTTGCGGTAAGCGACGATCATCGGCTTAAAGGCGTCCGCGCTGCCCAGCTGCGTGTTGGCCTGCACGGTGAAGACCTTGTTGTCGCCATACAAAGCACCGGCGGGCAGATTGAGATTGCCCTGCGAAACCGCCGCCCGCACTTCTTCGAGACCAATGCCCCGCGCCGCCATCTTGCCCGGGTCCGCCTGAATCCGCACGGCGTACTTCTGCGACCCGAACACCTGCACCTGCGCGACGCCGCTGACCATCGAGATACGCTGCGCCAACAGGGTCTGCGCGTACTCATCCACTGAAGACAGGGGCATCGTATCCGACCGCACGGTGATGAACATCACCGGCTGATCCGCCGGGTTCACCTTGCGGTAGGACGGCGGTGACGGCATGTTGGGCGGCAGCGAGCGGGCGGCCTGAGAAATAGCCGCCTGGACGTCCTGCGCGGCCGCGCCGATGCTGCGATCCAGCGTGAACTGAATGGTGATCGTGCTCCGGCCCAACTGGCTGGACGAGGACATGTTCTCGATGCCGGCGATGGTGGAGAACTGCCGTTCCAGCGGTGTGGCCACGGTGGAGGCCATCGTGTCCGGGTTGGCCCCCGGCAGCGACGCTTCCACCTGCAGCGTGGGAAATTCCACCGGCGGCAGATCGCTGACCGGCAGCGACTGATAGCCAAAGATGCCGAAGGCCAGAATGGCCACCATGATCAGCGTGGTGGTGACCGTGCGGCGGATGAAGAAGTCGGTAAAGTTCATCGGGCCTCCGCCGCCGCTACGGGAGCGGGCTTCAGCATCTCTACTTTGACGCCGGGCCGCATGCGGAGCTGGCCTTCGGTGACCACCTTCTCACCCGGTTCGATCCCCCCGCCCAGTACCGCCCAGGCCCCTTGGGTGCGCTTCACCTTCACCGGCCGCATCGCCGCCGTCGAATCGGGCTTCACCACCCAGACATACCGGCCCTCCTGCGAACTTTGGACGGCGCTGGTGGGGACCACCAGGGCGTTTTGCTCCGTCGTCAACTTCAACGTGATGCGGGCAAACTGGCCCGGCCACAGCTGACGGCCCGCATTGGCAAAGGTGGCCCGCATCCTGATGGTGCCGGTGCTGGCATCCACCAGGTTGTCGATGAAGTCCAGCGTGCCCGTAGTGGAGGTGGCGCTGCCATTGGGGAACGCCTCCACCACCAATTGGCGGGCGGTTTGGAACTGCCGCACGGCATTCAGATGCTGCTCCGGCACGGCGAAGGAGACGTACACCGGGGTGACTTGCAGCAGCGTCACCAGTGGCAGATCATTCTCTTTGATCAGGTTGCCAGCCTTGATCGCGACCGCGCCCGCTCGGCCCGCGATGGGGGCCACGATGCGGGTGTAGCTGAGCTGTAGCTTGGCATCGGCCAATCGTGCTTCCTCCGCCCGGATGGCGGCTTGGGCGCTTTCGATGGTGGCTTGATCGGCGACCAGCGAAGCTTCCGCCGATTCGGCGGTGGCGCGCAACTGCTCAAACTGATCACTGGAAACAACGCCCGCCGTCTTCAGGGCTGAGTAACGCTCAGCTTGCGCCCGAGCCTGCCGGGCATGGGCCTGATCGCGAACCAGATTGGCGCTGGCCTGCCGAACGACCGCGCGCGTCTGAGACAGATTCGCTTCGCTTTGCCGGACGCGCTCTTCAAAAGGCTGAGGGTCGATCTCAAACAGCAGATCGCCCACGTTGACGTCCTGGCCGTCGCGCAGGTGGACCCGCCGGATCTGCCCGGCGACGCGCGATTTCAGCGTGACGGTGGCGGAGGCTTCGGCATTGCCGATCGTCTGGATCTCCAGCGGCATGTCCTGCAACTGCACCGGCATCACCCGCACGGGAGTGGGAGGTGGCGCAGCCTTGGCCACCGGCGCACCGCCTGATTTCAACAACTCGCAGCCCGTCAGAAAGGACAGGCACACGACAACGAAGACAATATTCCGGATCACTTGTGCCCTATGATCGCACGCTCGCGGCGATCATCTCTCTGCTCGCGCGGACGGCAGCGCCACCTGTGCCAGCTCGACCGATCATGATACATTCGGGCGCATGACGCGACGTGAGCTTGGCCTTTTGCTGGCCGCCCCTCAAGCCCTGCGGGCGGCCGCAAGGCCCGTGATGAAGTTGGAGACACCGCAAGCGGTGGCGGCCTTTGATCTGTTGGGCGGAGGCCTGGTTGATTTTCATCTGGCGGGCAAACTGAACCCGCTCACCTGGGAGCAGGCTGGAGGGGAGCTTGAGTCCCGCCCGCGGGGCCACTTTCTCTGCCTGGACCGCTGGGGCGCACCCTCAGCCGCGGAATTGAAGAACGGCATGCCATTTCACGGCGAGGCCGCCCGCGTGGAATGGAAGACTTCCGGTGCCGGGGTCATGTCGGCGAAGTTGCCGATGGCCGGGCTCTTCGTGGAGCGCACCGCCAAACTGGACGGCACCACGTTGACCGTCCGGGAGAAGCTGACCAACCAGAATCCGCTGGGCCGGATCTACAACATGGTGCAGCACCCCACCATTGCCCCGCCGTTTCTCGATGCGCAGACCTTCGTCGATAGCAACGCAGGTCAGGGCTTCGCTCAGATCGCTCCCCAGGAGGCTCCGCGCCCCTGGCCTCAGGGACAGAAAGCAGATCTCCGGCGCCTCACCAATGACCCTTTACCGAACGTCGTTTCGTTTGTCATCGAAAGTGAATACGGCTGGGTGACCGCCTGCAGTCCGACGGCCGGACTGATGGTGGGCTATCTGTGGAAGACTGCCGATTACCCGTGGCTGAATATTTGGCGCGACGTCAAGAACGGGCAGCCCGCCGCCCGAGGCCTTGAGTTCGGCACGACCGGTTTGCACCAACCCTACCCGGAGCTGGTGAAACGCGGGTCGATGTTGGGGCGGCCGTTGTATTCGCACCTGGATGCGGGCGAGTCAGTGGAACGCTCCTACCAGGCTTTCCTGAAGCCGTTGCCGCCCAAGGTGGCCCGCGTCACCGCTGTCCGGCTAATGCCGGGTGGCATTGACGTTAGCTTTGCGTAGTTTGAACGCCGAAGACCCGTTCGATCCAGGGTGCCACCAGTTCGACGCCCGCAGACGGCAGGCGGTGCTTGCCCGGAATCATCTGGAACTCAACGTCCGCGGCGCGCACCCGCAACCGTGAGCCGAACTCGGCGGCCACTTCGCGCGGGTAGAACTCATCGTCGTCACGGGCAATATGCATCAACGCGGCCGTGATCGGCTGCAGGTCCAGCGTCTCCCAATGCTTCGGAACCCCGCCGCAGAGTCCCAATACGGCCCGCACCGCCTCCGGGTACGCGCCCGCAAACCGGTAGTTCAGCCCGACCGGTTGCGAAAAGCCCAGCAGCAACGTTCGTTCCGCCGCAATGCCGGTTTCCCGCTGCACATCCTCGAGCACGGCCAAAATCAACTGGTGATGCCGTTCAATGGCCTCCGGCCAATGCGCCGACGTGCCCCAGTTGTAGCCCACTTCCGGATTCGCACTCAAAGGACGCAGGGAAAATTCATTCAAGCCCCGGGGAGCCGCCACCCAGGCCGTACCTCCCGCCAACCGTTGGGCGTAGTCATGCAGAAGTTGGGGAGTCTGACCGTACC
>JAPKYX010000100.1 GCA_026394075.1 Acidobacteriota bacterium | reverse complement strand
AGATTTACATCTGTCACCCGTGATATGCTGTCTCCACTTTAGTGTACGGCTATGATCGGCGAGCAGGCTGCTCCTTAGTTTGGGGTGCCGTTTACGACGCCGCGTCAATGTGCCGCAGGAGCCGCTGTTGCGCTCAAGATTCTCAGTTGAATAGGGGTTTTCATGAAAGTTTTGGTGAAGTTGGGGGCCGCCATGGCGCTGGCAGCCATGGCTTATGGCCAGGGTTTGACCGGGTCCATCTCCGGCACGATCAGCGATCCTTCCGGTAGTCCACTGCCCGGGGCGGAGTTGACCATCACGAACATCCAAACGTCGCAGGCACGCCAGACCACCACTGACGCCAGCGGCGATTTTGTCTTTACGCAGCTGCTGCCCGGCACGTTCAAGCTGGCCGTATCGGCCAAGGGCTTTAAGCGCTACGAGCAGAACGACATCATCCTGACGGCCACGGAGCGCGTGGTGTTGAAGCGGATTGACCTTCAACTGGGCGACCTGACGCAGACCGTCGAAGTACAGGCCGAGACGGCCCGCTTGCAGACGCAGTCAGCAGAGCGCAGTGGCTTGATCTCGCTGGATCAGACGTGACTACCTGGGCTTGGTGAAGTTGCTACCGGGTGTCATCGACACGGCCAACCGCAACGCACCGGGCTGGAACAACCTGGGCGGCATCACCATCAATGGCAACCGTCAGGGAACCATCAATCTGACGCTGGACGGTATCTCTTCGCTGGACACCGGGTCCATGGGCGGACCTTATCTGGCGCCCTCCGTCGATGCCGTGGCCGAAGTGAAGGTGTTGCTGACCAACTATCAGGCCGAGTACGGCCGGTCCTCCGGTGGCACCATCAACACGATCATCAAGAGCGGCACCAAGGAATTCCATGGCGGCGCGTACTACTTCTTGCGCAATGAAGCGTTGAACGCCAACGAGTTCTTCCGCAACCGTGACGGCTTGCGGCGGCCGCAGTACCGGTTCAACTACCCGGGCTACTTCATCGGCGGTCCGGTGACGGCGGGCAAGTTCAACAAGAACCGCGACAAGCTGTTCTTCTTCTGGTCGCAGGAGTTTCTGCCGCGCCGGTACCCGACTTCGCTCCAGCGCCGCACCTTCCCCACGGCGGGCGAGCGGCAGGGCGACTACTCCGATACGCGCGATCAGAACGGCGCGTTGATCCCCATCTGGGATCCGACGAACAACCGCATTCCCTTCCCGGGCAATCGCATTCCTCCGAACCGGATCGACCGCAACGGCCAGGCGCTGCTGAACATCTTCCCGCTGCCGAACGCCACTGACCCGACGCGCAACTTCAATGCGCTGATCCAGGCCACGGTCGAACAGCCCCGTCGCGATTCCATTCTGCGCATCGACTACAACATCGGCAACAAGACTCAGTTCTACTGGCGCGGCATCAACGACTACGAAGCTTACAAGGGCGAATTTGACTTCGTGCTGGCTTCTGCCAGTTGGCCGCAGCTGCCGATCAACTACCAGATCCGGTCGGCCGGCATGGTGTCGACGTTGATCCACACGTTTTCTCCCACGCTGGTGAATGAGTTCACCTTTGGCGTCAACCGCGCCAAGCAGACCGTGGACCCGTTGACTGACGCGGGCCTCCAACGCAACGTGCGAGCCAACGTTGCGCCCAATCTGCCGCAGTTCTTTCCGCAGGCCAATGCCCGTAACCTGATCCCGCAAGCCAACTTTGGCGGCGTACCCAACGCCGGTGTGTTGAACATCGAGCAGCGCTTCCCCTTCTTCGGCACCAACAACATCTGGAACTGGTCCAACAACCTGTCGAAGATCTGGAATTCGCACAACATCAAGGTCGGCATCTATGTGGAACGCACGACGCGCAACGCGGCTCGTGGTTCGGCCTTCAACGGTACGTTCAACTTCAACCGCGACATCAACAACCCGTTTGATACGAACTTCGCCTACTCGAACGCCTTGCTGGGCAGCGTGCAGAGCTACACGGAAGCCAACAATAAGCCCGATGGCCATGCCCGTTACCTGAACGTCGAATGGTTTGTCCAGGACACCTGGAAGGTAACCCGGCGCTTCACCATCGACGCCGGTGTGCGCTTCTACCGCATCCAGCCCACCTGGAGCGCCAATGATCAACTGGCGGCGTTTGACCTGGGCGGCTATGACCGCACCCGGCAACCGGCACTGATTCAGCCGTTCCGCAACGCTGCCGGTGCCCGCGTGGGCCGCGATCCGGTCACGGGTCTGGAAGTATCGCCGGCCTCAATCGGCCAGTTTGCCAGCGGCGTTGCTCCCTTCCAGGGCATGCGCGTCTATGACCAGCATTTGCAGAACACGCCGCCCATCCAGGTGGCTCCGCGCCTGGGCTTTGCCTGGGATGTCTTTGGCAACTCCAAGACCGCTGTTCGTGGCGGTGTGGGTGTCTTCTACGACCGCTTCAACGACGACCAGGTACTGATCCACCGCGAAGCGCCGCCGCTGACCGTCACCCGCCAGGCGTTCAACACCACGATTGCGGACCTGCTTTCCAGCCCGTTCCGCATCAGCCCGGCCAATGTCACTTCCATCCAGCGCGATTTCCGCCCGCCCACGGTCTACAACTGGAGCTTGGGCATCCAGCAGAACCTCGGCTACGGCACCGTGCTGGATGTTGCCTATGTGGGCAACGTCGGCCGCCGCCTGATGCAGCGCCGCAGCTTGAATGCGCTGCCCTACGGTACGCGCTTCCAAGCCGGGTCCATCGATTCCACCACGGGCAACCCGCTGCCGGACAACTTCCTGCGGCCCAACCCGGGGTATGGCGACATTCAGTACATCGAACTGGCGGGCAGCTCCAACTACCATTCGCTGCAGACCCAGGTGAACAAGCGGTTCTCCAAAGGCCTGCAGTTTGGTGTGGCCTGGACCTGGTCCAAGGCGATGACCATCGTCAACGGCAACGGCGACGCGGTGAATCCGTACCTGAACTACCGGGCCCGCAACTACGGCAAAGCCAGCTTTGACCGCACCCACAACTTTGTCCTCAACTACCTGTACGACTTCCCCAAGTTGTCGAATGTGTGGAAGACGGGCGTCTCCAAGTGGGTGTTCGACAACTGGCAGCTCTCCGGGTTGACCACCTTCACCAGCGGCCAGCCGCTGGGTATCGGCTACAGCCTGGTGAGCGGGGCCGACCTGTTGGGTTCGTCCGGCGCGGGTATCGATTCACGCGTCAACCTGACCGGCGATCCGAATTTGCCCAAGAGTGAGCGGACCGAACTCCGTCACTTCAACACCAGCGTCGTGCTGCCTCCGACGCGCGCCGAATTCGGCATTGGAACCGCGGCCAAGGATCTGATCCGTGGGCCCGGCATCAATGTGTTTGACGTCTCGATGTTCAAGAACATCCCGATGGACCCCGAGGGCAAGCGGAAGTTGCAACTGCGGTTTGAGTTCTACAACTTCTTCAATCACGCCAGCTTCGTCGGTGTCGACACCACGGGCCGCTTTGACGCGCAGAACCGTCAGGTCAGCGGTACGTTCGGCCAATACACCTCGACGCTGGATGCCCGGCGCATCGTGGTTGGCGCGAAGTTCTACTTCTAGACGCCCAGGCAGTGAGCAAGAGCCGGATCCTCGCTTAGGCAGGGTCCGGCTTTTTTGTTGTGCAAATCCCGGTTGAAGGGGGCTGGACGACGGGTGCGCCGCAAGCTCCTTGCTACAATTGAGTTTCCCATGAGTGATTCTGCTGCCCTCCGTGTGACGCCCTTGAACGCCGTCCACCGCGCCTCCGGCGCGAAGATGGTCGATTTTGGGGGCTGGGATATGCCCGTGCAGTATTCGGGCATTATTGACGAGCACAACACCGTGCGCACCGCCGTCGGCTTGTTCGACGTCAGCCACATGGGCGAGATCGAGATCCGCGGCCCACAGGCGCTGGATCTGGTGGATCATATTTCGTCCAACTGGGCCGCCAAGCTGAAGATCGGGCAGGCGCACTATTCCGGCCTGCTTTATGACCACGGTGGTTTTGTGGACGACATCCTGGTCCACAAGGTGGCCGACGACCACTTCTTTATCTGCGTCAACGCCTCCAATCAGGACAAGGACTACGAGCACATCGTCGCCCAGCACGCAGCGGCCGGGTTTGACTGCACGGTGGAGAACGCGGGCCCCAAGTACGCGCAGTTGGCCATTCAGGGCCCCAAGGGTCCGGCCACGCTCCAGAAGCTGACCGGAGTCGAGCTGGCACCGATCAAGTACTACCACTTCACTGACGGCATCGTTTGCGGCATCCCGGCCCGGATCGCCCGCACCGGCTATACCGGCGAAGACGGCTTTGAGATCTATATCGCGCCGGAGGAAGCTCCGCGGGTGTGGGGCGAGATTCTGGCGGCGGGTGCGGAGTTCGTCATCAAGCCGATCGGCCTGGGCGCGCGCAATACGCTGCGCCTGGAATGCAAGATGGCGCTGTATGGCCACGAGATCGACGCCACGCTGACGCCGCTGGAAGCGGACTTGGCCTGGATCGTCAAGTTCGACAAGCCGGCATTTGTCGGCCGCGAAGCCCTGCTGAAGCAGAAGGCGGCGGGGATTACGCGCAAGCTGGTGGGGTTTGAGATGGTGGGCCGCGGAATTGGTCGCGATGGCTACGAAGTGCGGCTGAATGGCGAACCGGTCGGTTGGGTCACCTCCGGCGGCCCGGCCCCGACGCTCGGCAAGAACATCGGGTTATGCTACCTTCCGGTGGCGGCGGCGGAACCCGGCCAGACAATTGAGATTATGGTGCGGAACCAACCGGTGGAAGCGCGAACCATTCCGACGCCCTTCTACAAGCGGGCGAAGTAGATTTTTCTTTAAGCGAGCCAGACAAATGTATCCAGAGACTTTTCGCTATACCAAGGAACACGAGTGGGTGCTGGTGGAAGGCGACACCGGCACGGTGGGCATCACCGACCACGCGCAGAAGGAGCTGGGCGACATCGTTTATGTCGACCTTCCCAAGCTGGGCATCACCCTCGCCAAGGGTGCCACCTTCGGCTCCGTCGAATCAGTGAAGGCCGTTTCCGACATCTACGCGCCGATTTCGGGCGAAGTGCTGGAAACCAATAGTCTTTTGGCCGGTGCGCCCGAGAAGTTGAATGAGGATCCTCATGGGGCGGCGTGGCTGGTGAAGATCAAATTGTCCGACCCATCGGAAATAGAGCAACTGATGACGGTTTCCGAGTATCAAAGCTATATCGGGGCCTAGTAGTTCAAGTCTTTGAGGACCAGCGCGCGTGAACCCGCCAACTTGTTTGGTAAGGCTTTGCCTGCCTGCCTTGATCGGAGCAAATCTTGCGTTATCTACCAAAATCAGACGCTGAGCGGCAACAGATGCTCAGCGCGATTGGCGTCACCCACATTGACGAGCTGATCGCCCATATCCCGGCGGACGCCCGCCTGAACCGGCCGCTCAACATCGCGACCGGCAAATCCGAGTTCGACATCGTGGACTATTTCCGCGAACGCGGTGACCGTGGCGCCAACGGCTTTGCGTCTTTCCTGGGGGCCGGTGTGTATCGTCACTTCCGCCCCGTGGTGGCCGACGTGATTGTCCAGCGCAGTGAGTTCCTGACGTCGTATACGCCCTATCAGGCGGAGATCGCGCAGGGTACTCTGACTCAGATTTTTGAGTTCCAGACGATGGTCTGCCAGCTCACCGGCATGGAAGTGGCCAACGCCTCCATGTACGACGGCTCGACTGCCGTGCCGGAAGCGGCCATGATGGCCGTCCGCATCACGGGCCGCAACAAGACCCTAGTGGCCCGTACCGTTCACCCGGAGTATCGCGAGGTGCTGGATACCTACACCAAGCACCAGGGTATGCCGGTGGCCGAGCTCGGCTACGATGCCGAGACTGGGCGCCTGGACATGGCGGATCTGGCAGCCAAGATCGATAGCGACACCGCCTGTGTCATCATCCAGTCCCCCAACTTCTTCGGCACGGTGGAAGAGCTGGACGCGCTGGCCGAGCTGGTGCACAGCAAGGGTGCCTTGCTGGTTTACGTCTTCACGGAAGCCATCTCGCTGGGCCTGCTGCAACCGCCGTCGCAAGCTGACATTGTCGTCGGTGAATTGCAGAGCTTCTGTATCTCTCCGGTCTACGGTGGCCCGTTCGCAGGTATTATCGCCACCAAGGAAAAGTTCATCCGGCAGATTCCGGGACGTCTGGTGGGCGAAACCAAGGACACGCAGGGGCGCCGGGCATTCTGTCTGACGCTGTCGACGCGCGAGCAGCACATCCGCCGCGAGAAGGCGACGTCCAACATCTGCACCAATCAAGCATTGATTGCGCTGATGGGTACGGTTTACTTGAGCTTGTTTGGCAAGGAAGGCCTCCGGGAATTGGCCGTTCAGAATTTATCCAAAGCTCATTATTTGGGTGGACACTTCGAGACGCGGTTCTCCGGCGCCTACTTCAATGAGTTTGTGGCGCGCGTGGGTGATCCGGAAGCTTTGAACGCCAAGCTGCTGGAGGAAAAGATCATCGGCGGACTGCCGCTGGGCCGGTATTATCCCGAGTTGGCCGATTCGATGCTGCTGTGCGCAACCGAGATGACCAAACGGCCGGAGATGGACAAGTTGCTGGCCGTGGCGGGGAGGAGCAAGTAATGGTGAAGAAGGTCCGTTCGCACATTTCGCAGAACGAGCAGTTGCTCTTTGAGATGTCCTCGCCGGGCAAGAAGGGCTATCAGCTGCCAGACCTGGACGTGCCGGTGGTCGATCCCGCCGCCGCCCTGGGTGGTCAAGCTGTTCGCAGTGAGATTGAAGGCTTTCCGGAAGTCAGCGAAGTGGAAGTGATCCGTCACTTCACCCGCCTGTCTACCTGGAACTACGCCATTGATCTCGGCATGTATCCGCTGGGCAGTTGCACCATGAAGTACAACCCCCGCGTGAATGAGCAGGTGGCTCGCACGGAGGGTTTGGCTTGGGCGCATCCTTATCAGCCGGAGTCGCTGGCCCAAGGGATGATGGAAGTGATCGCGGCGCTGGAATGCGCGCTGGCGGAGATCACGGGCATGGATGCGGTGACGCTGCAACCCGCGGCCGGCGCCCATGGTGAGATGACGGGCATTCTGCTGATCCGCGCTGCGCTCGAAAAGCAGGGCAACCCGCGCAAGAAGGTTCTGTGTCCGGATTCCGCGCACGGCACCAATCCGGCCACCGCCCAGATGGTGGGTTATGACGTCGTCAACATCAAGTCCAATGATCTGGGCATGGTGGACGTCGCGGAGCTGGTGAAGGCCGTTGATGGCGACACGGCGGCGTTGATGGTCACCAATCCCAACACCGTTGGCGTGTTTGAAGAACACATCGTACAAGTGGCCGAAGTGTTGCACTCCAAGGGCGCCATGATCTACATGGACGGGGCCAACATGAATGCCCTGGTGGGCGTGGCCCGCCCTGGTGACTTTGGCGTGGACGTGATGCACTTGAACCTCCACAAGACCTTCTCGACGCCCCACGGCGGCGGTGGTCCTGGTGCCGGTGCGGTGGCGATGAAGGCTCACCTGGAGCCGTTCGCTCCGACGCCGCGGCTCAAGCTCGATAAGGGCGTCTATAGCTGGGACTACAACCGTCCGGACACCATTGGCCGTGTGCGGGCCTTCTACGGCAACTTTGGCGTGCTGGTGCGGGCGCTGGCCTACATCATGGCCCACGGCGGCCCCGGCCTCCGCAACGCGACCATGGACGCGATCCTGAACGCCAACTACATCCGCAAGGGGCTGGAAGCGTTCTTTGATCTGCCCTACCAGTCGCCCTGCATGCACGAAGTCGTCTTCTCCGACGACCGCCAGACCAAGAAGGGCGTCAAGACCGGCGACATCGCCAAGCGGCTGATCGATTACGGGTTCCACCCCTATACGGTTAGCTTCCCGTTGATCGTCCACGGGGCGCTGATGATTGAGCCCACCGAGACCGAATCGAAGGCGGAGATTGACCTGTTCATCGACGCCATGCAGTCCATCGCCCGCGAGATCGACGAAGATCCCCAGATGGTACTGAAAGCGCCCTACACCACCCGTACCTCGCGCGTGGATGAGACGACCGCCGCACGCAAGCCGATCGTGCGCTGGAAGCCTGCCAGCTAAAGCCGCTACTTCCGCCGGAGTGGGGCATCGCGGTAACTGCGGTGCCCCCACCCTTCCCCGCCCTGTATCCCCGGAATCCTCGCCCTGCTAACGGGTGAACTTATCAGCCTTGGGGAAGTTACTTAGCCCCTCCGTTATCTCTCCTAGCCCTCCTCCCGTTGTTAGCGATCCCGTACCTTTTTCGTTATTGCTCACAATCCGAACACCGATGAGAGAACCATGCGCCCGCACCGCAAATGATTGAGCGGGTGAAAGGACACTCTATGTTTCAAAATCGATTGCTTCGGCTCCTTCCCGTTCTGTTCGCGCTGATTCTGTGCTCGACCAATTTGCTGGCGGCCAACCTCACGGTTACCGCCGCTACGGTCAATTTGACCTGCACTAAGGGTTCGGCGTGCTCCTCAACGGCAACTTCTAACTTGGCGATCAGCGCTGGGACGGCATACTATGCGGTCACGGCACCGACGGTCCCCTGGGTTCAGGTAACGCCGATGACCGGTCTGGCCACCACGACGGCTAGCAACAACGTGATGACGTTCTCCGCCAGTCCCGCATGGACCACACTCGGTTCCGGCCTGTATTCAACCACCGTCACCATTGCCTCGACCGGACATACCTCCGTCACTGTTACCGTGCGCCTCCAAGTGAATGACGCGGCGACGACGCTGCAGGTTCGTGGCGGCCTAGGCGTGTTGAATCCGGTTCCCTACACGGTAGGTGCCGCAGCTCCCGCCATGGCCATCACGCTGTTGTCCAGCACCAGCTTGCCGATCTCCTTTACGGCGGTGATCGCCAGTGCCCAAACCCCAACCGGCGTGCCCGCTGGCTGGCTGACCCAGACCACCACCGCTGCGACCACGATCAATGCCATCGCCTATAGCTGGGGCACGACGCTGAACTTCACGCCGTCGTCGGCTTCGCTCAGCCAAGCCACACCGGGCGATGTCCTGACCGCCACGATTACCATCACCCCGGCCGGTGGTTCCGCCATCGTCCTTCCGGTCAGCATTGCTGTGAACGCCGGTACCGCCACGGTTAGCGCCGTCACTCCTCCGCTGGTTCCACTGCTGAGCGGCACGGTGCCCCCAGGCGCAGTGACGATGGTTCTCCGCGGGACCAACTTCGTGGCCACCACCGGTTCCCAGAAGACCAAAGTGTTCCTTGGCGCCAACCAGATCTCGGCCGACAACGTAACGGTGCTGAGCCCGACCTTCTTGACCGTTTCGATTCCCTATGACAACACCGGCGGTGTCTTCAAGACGGCGGGCGCGACGGCACTGTCGTTTACCGTAACCAACAACCCGACCGCGACCACTGCGCCAACCACGGGCGCTGCCACCGCGGGTGTCACTGCCGCCCCGATCATCAGCACCGTCACCAGCAGCTCCGCTTATGTCGCCCCGGTAGGCTCGGCCAATCCGAAGGCCTCCCCGTGCGACATCATCAGCATCTGCGGATTCAACTTCTGCGCGTTGTGCACGGGCTCCAACAGCATCCTGGTGGGCTCTCCGGACGCGACCTACGGCCGCTACCCGACCAGGCTGATTCCCAACC
>JAPKYX010000290.1 GCA_026394075.1 Acidobacteriota bacterium | reverse complement strand
TCCATTGCGCGGTCCGCTCAATGGCCTCGGCGGCGGTCACCTGGGGATAGCCGAACAGTCGGGTGCACTTGGATGCGTCGTTCAGCAAAGCCAGTTCGCCTTCCACGCCCACAAACTGCGACGCGACGCCCCAGATGCGCCCGAACTGTTCCGCCACAGCACGCACAGCCAGCGTCTCCGGACCGGTGACGTTCAGCTTGCCCGTCATGCCCAGACTGCGCAGCGCAATTGAATTCGCGTCGCGCTGCCAGATGCAGTTCAACCGCCCCATGGAGAGATCCACCGGCCGCCGCTCAAACACCGTCAGGCCAATGTCGAGCAGGACACCGTAGCGGTACTCGACGGCATAGTTCAAGCGGAAGTAGACGGCCTGCGCTTCGTAGAACTCAAAGACGCGCTCGCGGCCCAACACGGTTTGGGCGTACTCGCCCACGGGCACGGTCTCGGTCTGCTCGGTCGCGCCGAAACGCGTCAACGGATAGATGTTGCCGCTTGAGAACACCACCCACTTCGCTCCGGGGTAGCGCTCACAGCAGCGGGCGGGTAGAAGGACATTACGGGCCCAGGTGGCTCCGGGATTGCCCGCGGTGCCGAACTTTTGCCCGGCCATGAAGATGATGTTGGTGGCACCGGGAAGTTCGCGGATATCGCGCTCATCCATCAGATCGGAGGCGATCACTTCGACGCCCGCCACTTGGAGCGCCTCCGCCGCGGCGGGATTGGAAAAACGCGACACCGCGATCACGCGCTTATCCGGCGCGGCGCGTTTGGCGAGCATCGCCAGCGTGGGCCCCATCTTGCCACCCGCGCCCAGGATCAGCAGGTCGCCCTCCAGCTGCGCCATCGCTTCGCGGTCAAGGTCAGTCGGCCGCGACAGCTCTTCTTCCATTTCGGCGACGTTGCGGATCATCGCTTGTAGCCGATCTTGCGCAGGAAGCTATGCCGCCACTCAACGCCATCCGGTCCTTCAACACCCTTCGGCGAAGAACCATCAATGACACCCAGCACACCGCGCCCTTGTTCCGTTTCGGCCACGATCACTTCCACCGGGTTCGCCGTGGCGCAAAAGATGTTCACCACCTCCGGCACATCCTTGATGCGGCCCAGCACATTGATCGGGAAGCCATTGCGCAGCACCACCACAAACGTGTGTCCCGCCGCCACCTGACCAGCGTTGTAAGCGGCCAAATCTTTCAGCGCTTCATCATTGCCTTCCACGCGTGTCAGGCAGGCGCCGGAGGCTTCATTGAAGGCGACACCAAACTTCGCGGCCGGGTTTGTGTTCACAATGGCTTCGTAGATGTCTTCCACCGTTTTAATAAAGTGGCTCTGCCCCAGGATCAGGTTGACGCCTTCGGGGATTTCCAATCTCACTGCTTTCAGTTCCATATGCGTACTTTGAAGATACAGCGGCCGTAGACGCCTTGAAAGATTGCCTGTGAGACCCAAAGAAAAGCGCGACTCGAACAAATACGCCCGCGGCGAGCTCCGCATGCATCGCGACGGCTATGGCTTCGTCAAGCCGGAGGTGGAACTGACCGGCATTGAGGGAGACATCTTCATTCCCCCGCCGGAAGCCGCCAAGGCGATGCATGGTGACCGGGTGCTGGTGCGCGTCAACCGCTACGGCCACAAGGCGGATGGCGAGATCGTCAAGGTGGTGGAGCGCGGCAATGAGACGGTGGTGGGCGAAATGCTGGTCCGCCGCAAGCAGTGCTTCGTCAAGCCGCACGACAGCCGCCTGAAGCAATGGATCGAGATTCCCGAGGGCATGGAGTTCCCGCCGCCCGACGCGCAAGCGGACCGCGTCGGCGTCACGCCCAAGGTCTACGATTCGGTGGAGCAACTGGAAGGCCTGATCGTCAACGTCCAGATCCTGGAATTCCCTACCCGCGAATCGGACAACGCCGTCGGCCGGGTCGTCGAGATCCTGGGCGCGCCCGGTGACTTCGGTGTTGACGTCGAGATCACCATCCGCAAGCACCATCTACCGCACCGCTTTCCGCCAGAGGTGCTGGATGCAGCGCGGCTGATCACGCTCGACATTGACCTGACAGGCCGCGAAGATTTCCGCGAGCAGACTTGCGTCACGATCGATGGCGAAACCGCGCGGGACTTTGACGACGCCGTCTGGGTGGGCCGGGCAGAAAACGGCCACTGGCAACTCCACGTCCACATTGCCGACGTCAGCCACTACGTCACGCCAGGCTCAGTGATCGACGTCGAAGCGCAGCACCGCGGCACCAGCGTCTACTTTCCGGATCGGGCGATTCCGATGCTGCCGGTGGAGCTCTCCACCGACATCTGCTCACTGCGGCCCAACGTGGACCGGCTG
>JAPKYX010000071.1 GCA_026394075.1 Acidobacteriota bacterium | reverse complement strand
TCCTGGCGCGGGCGCTGAACCTGTCGGGAGCACACGCCTGGCTCTGGCCGAACGTCTATGCCCCGATCGCCTCGCCAGCCAATGCGTCGCTGCTGTTCTCGTTGACCGAGGTTTCCCTGCTTAAGCTGCTGGGTTGGTGGATGTACTCGCGGAAGATCTTCCTCCGCCTGTAAGCCCCATCCACAGCACAAATCCCATCGCTGGCAACAGCCCGGCCACCAGGAACGCCATCTCGTAGTTCTGCTGGTCAAACCACCGGCCGAACTGCGGCGCCAGCAACGCAATGAAGGCCGAAAAGGAGCCCGCACCCAGGCCGGCAATCAACGCCGTTTGAGAGCGCGAGAAAATCTGCGTGGCGTAGTGGACGCTGGGAATGATGAAGCCGCTGGTGATGAACATCGCAAAGAACAGCTGGAACATCAGCAGTGGCAAGGACCGCACGTAGGGCGCGGCGATCAACGGCAGGCTCAACACTGTGGCCACCGTCAGGATGTGCCGGATGGAGCGGCCGCCCAACCGGTCGCACACCCAACCCCAGAAGAAGTAGCCCACCTCCCAGCCCAGCGGCGGGATCCACAGCACCTGGCCCAGCTCCCGCTGCGTCAAGCCAAAACGCGGCGACGCCAAGTAGAGCGCCGCGTAATAGAGCACAAAGCCCAGCGGCACTGACCCGAGAGCATAGGAAGACAGAAATGCCCACAAGCGCCGGTCCCGAAACCGCACCCGCGCCCGCTCATCCTCGGCGGCGGTGGGAACGGCCCGAATATCGTCCCGCCGGGACAGAAACGCCCACCAAACCAGCCACACCACCCCAACTGCTCCGGTGAACAGAAAACCACCCCGCCACCCCAGCGCCGCCGCCACTGGAGCCATCAACAACGGCGTGATGATCGCCCCCAGCGACCCACCGCTATAGGAGAGCGCCACGCCGCGCCCGCGATTCTCCGGGGGCAGCGTCTGCGTCACCGTCCGTAGTGCGCCGGGAAACGTCGCGCCCTCACCAAAACCCAACACCAGCCGCAGTGCCGCGAAGCTCAGAAAACCGGTGGCCCAGGCATGGGCCCCGGAAGCGATCGTCCACAAGCCCACCGCCAGCAGCATGCCCACGCGCAAGCCCAACCGGTCCAGCAGAGCGCCCCAGATGGGGTTGCCAACCATGTAGGCCATCGAAAAGGCGGAGACGATAAAGCCATACTGCTCGGCGCTAATGCCGGTCTCCTGCCGGATGGTCGGGATCAGCAAGGCCAGCGTATTGCGGTCTATGTAGCTGATCGTCGAGACCAGCATCATCGTCACGGTAGGGATCCAGCGTCGCAGCATCGGCAAGAGGGGCGGCGGATAAACCGCGCAACGCTCTAGTCTAACCTTTCATCCGGAAATGCCGCCGGTTCGTCGCAAAACTCACCTGCCGCCAAGGGCCTGGCCCCACACTCAAACCATGAAGCAACGTCTCACCATCCTTGCAGCAACAGCAGCGGCGGCCTTCCTGTTTGGGGCGCTCTCCAACGGCCAGAGCGCGCGATTCGACCACCAGGTCCGCAATGACTTCTTTGCCGGTTTTGCGGGCAACACGGAGGCGATGGCACGGGCGATGACCATCACCGAAGCCACTCTCGTCACCGAGCCCAATCATGCGGAAGCGCTGGTGTGGCACGGGTCCGGGCTCTACTATCAGGCCGGGCAGGCGTTCCAGAAAGGCGATCCGCAGAAGGGCATGGAACTGGCCACCAAAGGCATCGCCGAAATGGACAAGGCTGTCGCACTGGCGCCCGACAACGTGGGCGTCCGCATCCCCCGCGGTGCCGTGCTGTTGACCGCGACGCGCTTCCAGCAGGGCCCGCACGTTGGGCCGCTGGTGGAGCGGGCGATGAAGGATTACGAACACACCTATCAGCTGCAGGAGAAGTCTCTCGACAAGCTGGGCACCCACCCGCGCGGCGAGCTCCTGCTGGGCATCGCTGACGCCGCCAACCGGATGGGCGACAAAGAAAAAGCAAAGCAGTTCTACCAGCGCGCCGTCAACGACCTGCCGGACAGCGTCTACGCGCGCAACGCCAAAGAGTGGCTGGAAATCGGCAAGCTGGCACCGCAAAAGGCCGGTTGCCTGGGCTGTCATAGTGGAAAGTAGATGAAGCGCTGGCTGCAATTGTTTGGCCTCAATCTGATCCTGGCCAGCATCCCGCCCCTGATGTTCCTCTGGTTTGGAGGCTGGGGCCGGTGGCGGATGGCCGGGATCAGCTTTGCCTATAGCTTTGTCTACGCCAACGTAATCGGGCTGATCTCGGCGGGCGTGATGCCGATGCTGGCACCCCGGCTGTTTGGCCTCCCGAAAGGTTGGCGCTGGATCTCCGTCATCATCATGATGGCTGTGTTAGCCGTCGGCGGCTCGGTTCTGGCCACCGGGTTGCTCTTCCTGATAGGCATCATCGAGTACCGGCATCTGGTCGCCACCTTCCAGCAGAGCACCAAGATCGCCATTCTACTGACCGAAGCGTTCGGCATCGGCAGCTTTGTCTTCGCCTCTCTCCGCACCCGCCTGGAAGAGACGACGCTGGAGCTGCGGACGCGGGAACTCGAAAAAGAGCGCGCCGAAAAGCTGGCCACCGATGCCCGCCTCGCTTCGCTGGAATCCCGCATCCATCCGCACTTCCTGTTCAACGCGCTCAACTCCGTGGCCGCACTGGTCCGGGAAGACCCCAACCGCGCGGAGCAGCAAGTGGAGCGCATCTCTCGCTTCCTCCGCTTTGCCATCGACCAGGGCGGCCAAGGCCTGGTCACCGTCGAGCAAGAGATGAAGACCGTCGAGGATTATCTCGAAATCGAGCGCACCCGCTTCGGTGACCGGCTCCGCTACGGGCTGGAGATAGACCCCGCCGCCGCTCTCCAAATGGTGCCGCCCATGTCGGTCCAGACCCTGGTAGAGAACAGCGTCAAATACGCTGTCTCGCCCCGCCGCGAGGGCGGCCAAATTCGCGTCACCGCGACGCTGGCCGCCCCAGCGGGTCTGCTCATCGCGGTCTGGGATGATGGCCCCGGCTTCAACCCGGACGCGCGGCCCCAGGGCCACGGGCTGGACCTGCTGGAGAGCCGTTTGCGGGCCCAGTATGGGACCAAGGCCGCCCTGAAATTTGCCCATGGACAAGGAATGACCGTGACACTGGAGCTGCCATGCGCGCCTACCTCGTAGATGACGAGCCGCTTGCCCTGCGGCGTCTCGAACGGATGCTGGATGAATCAGGCCAAGTAGAGGTCGTCGGCCGCTCCACTGATCCCGTGGAGGCACTTGAGCAACTCCCCGGCCTGCAAGTTGCGGTCCTGTTCCTCGATATCCAAATGCCGGGCCTGAATGGCTTTGAGATGCTGGCCCGCCTGGAGCCCCAGCCGCTGGTAGTCTTCACCACGGCCTACAACCAGTACGCGCTCCAAGCCTTTGAAGTGAACTCCGTGGACTACCTGCTGAAGCCCATTGAGCAGGCCCAACTGGACCGGGCACTCCGCAAGCTTCGCTCCCGCCCAGCCGCCGCACCCGCACCCGATCTTTCCGCAGTCTTGCGGCAATTGATCGAGGGGCAGAAGACCACCTACCCGGAACGAGTTGCCTCCAAGATCGGCGACCGCGTCGAGTTTGTCGATCTCTCTCGCGTCACCCACTTCTTCGCCGAAGACAAACTGACCTACGCCGCCACCGAGACCAAGAACTACATGATCGACGCGACCATCGCTGAGATGGAGACCAAGCTGGACCCCAAACGCTTCATCCGCATCCACCGCTCCACCATCTTGAACCTCGGCTACATCCACGAGCTCCACACCTACTTCGGTGGCAGGATGCTGGTCCGGCTGAAGGACGCCAATCGCACGGAGCTAACGGTGGCGCGAGACCGGGTGAAGGAGTTGAAGGAAGTGCTGGGGCTTTAGGTGCCGCTGGTTGTCCTGGAACCTCCCGCCCCGCCCAGCGGTAGCTGCACGATCACCCGCGTGCCGGCCCCGGCTTCGCTCTCGATCATGATCTCCCCGCCGTGCTCGCGGATCACCTGGCGGGCGGTGAACATGCTCCAGTTTCCCGTGGACATGCGGCCCGCGTTCTCCTGGAAGCCGGGCTCAAAGATGTTGGCCAGCTTCTCCCGCGCGATGCCCCGGCCGGTGTCCTCGATCTCGACCTCCGCCACGCCGGACCGCAACCGCAACCGCAGCGTCACCCGGCCTGTCTCGCCCACGGCCCGCAGCGAGTTGTGCACCAGGTCATAAAACACCGCGCTGATCTGCTGTGGATTCCCGATCAAGCGCGGCACTTCGGCGAACTCGCGCGCCAGTTCCACGCCCGCCGGTACTTTGGAGCGCAGCAGGTCCAGCACATCCATCAACGTTTCCGCCAACCCAATCTGTTGCAGTTCCGCCTGGTCGAGATTGGTGAACCGGGCCACGCGTGCGGCGATCTCCTGCAAGCGGGTGGCCGATTCCTGGATCGACCGGCGCAGGTCCGACTGCAACTTCACCAACCGGGGCATCTGCTCCGGCGGCGCCGTGGCCTGGCGCGAAGCCAGCAGCAACAACGTGTCGACGCTACTCTTCAGCGCCCCCACCGGTGTATTCAGTTCATGGCTGATCGCCGCCGCCAGCCGAGCCATCGATGCCGCACTTTCTGACCGGACCAGTTGCTGCTGGGTGCGCCGTAGATCGCCCACCGCGGCCAGCGTCTTCATCTGGCCAAAATAGAGATTCCGCCGTTCCGCGTACATCGTCGCCGAAAGCACGCAGGCCAGCGCGGCCATCACCATCATGAACAGGTAATACTCCGGCCGGGGCCTAGCTTCCGGGAGAAAGGAATGGGCCGCCATCCACACGATGCCGCTATAGACGCCCAGGATGCCGCCACAGTGCAACAGCGTATGCAGCGGGCGCAGGGGAAGGGCCACCACCGCGATCAGCACGGTCAAGGTCATCTGCGAGGCGACAAAATCCTCAGCGGCGGGTTCTACGGAGCTTAGATACAGCGATGCACCGATCAGGCAGGCGGCAGTTACCTGAAGCAGGACCAGCGCCGCCAAGCGCGTCCGCTCGTAAATGGCCGGCCACTTCGACAGGCCGTAGCCTACCGCACCAAGGCCGATAATCGACAGATCAGCCAGCAGCCGCGCCGGGGTGGACTTGCCGTGCGGGTAGAGCAGCCACCAGCCCACCATCAGCACCAGCGCTCCGCCGGCCGTCAGCGCTGCGATCACGCGCAAGCCATGGTGACTGTGGTTGAAAATTTCCTCGCGGAAGCCCTCGTCCTGCTCGGCCCCACCCGGTGCCAGGTACTCCTTTAGCGCCGCTATCACGGCGGGTTTGCGCATAGGCTCCATGCTACACTGACGTGCTGTCTGGTCTGAACAACTATGCTGGCGCAGCTAAGCCGATTCCGCCGAAGTTTCCTGGATGTCCGTGAAGGTGAATATGGGCGGACGCTGTTCGTCAGCCTCTATTTGATGTTTGTTTTGTTCGCATACTACATTCTGAAGCCCGTCTCGCGAGCTTTGTTTGTGGATCGCATGGACCCCGACAAACTGCCCGGCCTCTACATGCTGATCGCCCCGGTAGGCGGCCTGCTGGCCTACGTCTACTCGCGCGTCACCATGCAGATCTCGCTGAAGGCCGCGGTGAACGCCGCCACCTTCTTCTCGATCGGCTTCACCGTGCTGATGGGCTACCTGATCAAGTTTCAGTGGGTGTGGACCTACTACGTCTTCAATATCTGGGTCAGCATGTTTTCCATCATGATGGTCACCCAGGGTTGGGTGCTGGCGGCCAATGTCTTCAACACGCGGGAGGCCAAACGGCTCTACGGCATGTTGGGCCTGGGCAGCGTCATCGGCGCAGGTTTTGGCGGATCGTTCACTGCCTTCGCCGTCACCTTGATCGGCGAGAACAACCTGATCTACTTTTCCGCCCTCATCACCCTGCTGGCCTACCTGATGTTCATCGGGCTGCTGCGCGTGCCCGGCGTGAATCTCGAAAAGGCCAAAGCCCACGAGGACGAGCCGGAAGAGACGTTCAGCTTTGGCGACATCATGCGCGACATCCGCCACTACCGCCACTTGCAGGTGATCGTCGGCATTGTGCTGCTCACATTCATCGTCGACGTGACAGTGGAGTATCAGTTCCAGGTCTTTGCCAAATCGCAGTTCAAGGGGCGCGAATTGACCGCCTTCATGGGGTCGTTCAACGGCATCTATCTCAATCTGGTCAACTTTGTCTTCCAGTTCTTCCTGACCGCGGCGGTGGTGCGTTGGGTGGGGGTCGGCGGCGTGCTGCAGATCATGCCCATCACCATCTCCATGACGTCGCTGGGCATCTTCTTTGCGCCCGGCGTGCTCTCCACGTCGCTGGCCCGGCTGACTGAGGCCGCCACGCGCTACACCTTCAACCGCACCGGCATGGAGCTGCTCTATCTGCCGCTGCCGCTTGATCTGCGCAACCGCACCAAGGCGTTTCTCGATATCTTTGTCGACCGGTTCGGCCGCGGCTTCGGCGGGCTGTTTCTGCAGGTCTTCACCGTCTGGCTGGCGGTAAAGCCGCGCGAACTGTCGCTGGTGATCCTGTTTTTCACCGCCAGCTGGAGTGTCCTGGCTTGGATGGCCCAGCGCGAGTACCTGCGCAGTGTCCGCCGCCGTCTGGAATCCCGGACGCTTGATTTTGAAGAGATCCGGATTTCAGTCAGCGATCCGGCCGTGATCGCGCTGTTGGAATCCACCGCCCGGGGCGACAACGCCCGTCAGGCCGCCTACGCCCTTCGCCTGCTGGGCGAGACCGAAGGCTACGACGCGATGCCCCTGGCGACATCTCTGGCTGGCAGCCGGTTGCCTGATGTGCGGGCGCGCGTGTTTTCGCTGGCGGCCCAAGCCGCCGATGAAAGCCTGCTGCCCCAGGCGCTGGCCGAGATCCGGAATGCCCGCGCCGGTGCCACCACGGCATCCATCAAGCCGGCAGTCGACTACGCCCTCGCGGTCTCCCCGGAGCGGCAGGACCTGGCCGCGCGGCTGCTCAATCACCCGTCGGGGATCGTGGCGGAGGCGGCCCTGGCGATGCAGCCGGCCGATTCCATCACGCTCGAATGGGTCAGCTCCATGGCATCCAGTCCCGATGTGGCCAAAAGACGCTTGGCGGCCATCGCCCTCGGGAAGCTGGGTGACACCGGCACGCCGCTGCTCCATTCCTTGCTGGCCGACGGCCAGGTGAGTGTCGCCGAAGCGGCCCTGACTACCGCGGGCGCGTTGCGCAAGCGTGTCTATCTGGAATACATCGTGCAGCGCCTGGCCGACAGCCAGCTCCGGGGCCCGGCGCTTGATGCCCTGGCCAGCTACGGCTCCTCGATCGCTGGCACGTTGCGCGACCTGTTGGAGGACCCGCAGCTTGCCGCCAACATCCGCCGCCGCATCCCCCGGGCGCTGGAACACATGCGGGATCAGCGGGCCGCCGACGAGCTGATGGCCGCGCTCTCAGTTCCCGATCTCACCCTTCGGGCGGCGGTGGTGGAAGCGCTCTCCCGGCTGCGGCGGGCCGCGCCGGAGCTGAATTTCGGCCCGGCCGCCGTAGATCGCGAGATCCTCGACGAGGCCAAGCGGTACTACGTCCTGGCCGCCTCTATCGATCCGTTCCGCCAGCAGACCTCGGCCACCGGGGCCATGCGATTGCTCGCCTCCACGCTCGAAGAGCGGCTCACGGAAACCCTGCTGCGCTTGTTCCAGTTGCTGGGTCTGCGCTACCCGGCGGCGGAGATCCACGCCGCGCACCGGGCATTGAAAGGCCGGTCATCAGAGGATCATTCCGCCGCCATCGAGTTTCTCGATTCCGTGGTGGACCGCGAAGCCAAGCGCTATCTGATGCCGCTGCTGGATGACCATGCCCACGTTCTGGAGCGGGCCAAGGACCTCTTTGGGATTCAACGGCACACCCTGGAATCGGCCCTGCGCGAGCTGATCCGGTCCGGCGACCCGTGGCTGGTCTGCTGCGCCATTGCCGTGGCCGCGGAGTTGAAGATGTCATCCTTAAAGGCAGATGTCCTCGCGCTGGAAGGAAAGGCAGGCTTGGAAGTGGATCGCCTGGTAGCCGCATGGCCGAACTAAACATCGTCGAAAAAGTGATCGCTCTCGAAGCGGTGGACCTGTTCAAGAACCTTTCGGGCGAGCAGCTTTCGCGCATCGCCTCGATTGCTCATCAGGTGCACATTGCCCCGGGCCGCACCATCCTGGAGCCGAAGCGCGAAGTGGATTCGCTCTACGTCATTCTCGATGGGGAAGTAGCCCTGGTCCGTGGCGCGGAGATGATCCACACCGCCAAGCAAGGCGAGGTGCTGGGTTCCTGGGCCCTGTTTGATCCGGAGCCGATGCCGGTGGAGGCCCGGGCGGAAACCGACGTCCTCCTGCTGAAGATTGCCCGTGGCGACTTCTACGATCTGTTGAGCGACAACATGCAGATCACCGCCGCTATCTTCACCACCCTTGTCCGCCGCTTCCGCCAGCTGGCCGGCAGCTAGACCATGGAGCCGACCGCTGCCCCGGATCTCGAACTGGAGCGCTTGCGGGCGCAGGTAGCGGCGCTGTCCAAAGACGCCGTCCTGGCGCAGCTGGCCGCGGGCGTTATCCACGAGATCAACACGCCCATCGCCTCCATCTTTTCGAATATCGATGTAATGGAGCGGTCGCTGGATGCGCTGGAAGCTCAACTGGGGCCGGCCAGTCCGCCCAAAGCCCTGGCCTTACTGAAGATCATCCGCAATCTGGTGCAAGTGGACCGGATGGCCTGCCAGCGGATCGCGGGCGTCATCCGGAGCCTGAAGCTCCACGCCCGGGGAGAAGAGGAAGGCATGCGCCCGGCCGAGCTCAACAGTCTGGTCGAGGACTCCCTGCTGCTGGTGGGCAGTGAGTACAAGCGGCGCATCACCTTCGTCACCCAGTTGGGCCAGCTTCCGCCCGTCGAGTGCAACCCGCAGTTGATCGGCCAGGCGCTGCTGAACCTGCTGGTGAATGCGGCGCAGGCCATTGAGGCGGAAGGCCAGGTGACCATCCGTACTTCGCTCGAAGCCGATTGTGTGCTGATCTCAATCACCGATACCGGCAGCGGCATGACCGACGAGGTGAAGGAGAAGATCTTCCACACCGCCTTTTCTACCAAGGCGCTGGGCGTCGGCACCGGTTTGGGCCTGCCGCTGACGCACCGCATCATCGCCGATCAGCACCATGGGACGATAACGTTTGACAGTCAGTTGGGCCGTGGCACAACCTTTGAAGTGCGCATTCCGATCAAATCCAAGGAGCAATAAGTGAACCCGCAACCGGAAGTCGTTCTGGTAGACGACGAAGAGATGGTGCTGACCAGCGTCTCAGCCCTGCTGATGCTCGAAACGGAGTGCAACGTCCACACCTTCCTGAGCCCCGCCGAAGCCATTCGCCACCTGGAAACGCACCCGGTGGACTTAGTCGTCAGCGACTACCTGATGCCGCAAATGAACGGCATCCAACTGCTGGCCAAATCAAAGGAGCTCCAGCCGGAAGCCGCCCGCGTCCTGTTGACCGGTCACGCCGACAAGGCCAGCGCCATCCAGGCCATCAACGCCGTGGGCCTCTACCACTACCTCGAAAAGCCCTGGGAGAACGCGCAATTGCTGATGATCGTCGCCAGTGCCGTCGAACGCACCCAACTGCTGCGTCAGGTGCAGGGAATGCTCAGTGACCTGGACAACGCCCACGATTCGCTGAAAGACATCCAGACCCGGCTGATCAAGGCGTTCCTCTAGACGACCGCTGGCGGTCAGGGTGCCGGAGCGTCAAATCACCCGCTGCGGCATCCCACGCACCTCGCGCCACCGAAAAAACCCTCGCGAAGTCTGTCTTGTCCTAACGGAATCAGAAGGATAGGGCGTTGCGTCCGATGGGCCACAATTGGCGCTTCAATTGCATTTCAGTGGGCGAAAGGGGTCCTACT
>JAPKYX010000159.1 GCA_026394075.1 Acidobacteriota bacterium | reverse complement strand
TCGCCTTGCTGGCGCCCACCGAAATCCTGGCGGCGCAGCATTTCCTCTACTTCAAGAACCTGTTCACGCCGCTGGGCTATCAGATCGGGCAATTGACCGGATCCATGACGGCGCGCGAACAAGCGCAGATGAAGAAGCTGATCGCGGGCAACTATCTGCCGCTGGTGGTGGGCACGCACGCGCTGCTGGAAGAGGATGTCGATTTCGCCAAACTGGGCCTGGCCATTGTCGATGAGCAGCACCGTTTCGGCGTCCTCCAGCGGTTGAGCCTGCGGCGGAAGGGCGCAGCGCCCGACATCCTGGTGATGACCGCCACGCCGATTCCCCGCACCTTGGCGCTGACCCTATACGGCGACCTGGATACCTCAGTGATCGATGAACTGCCGCCGGGCCGGCGGCCCATCATCCCCAAGCATCTGCCGGATTCACAGGTGGAGCAGGCCTACAGTTTCCTGCGCCGCGAAGTGGACCTGGGGCGGCAGGCCTACGTGGTCTATCCGCTGATCGACGAAAGCGAAACTGCCTCCATGAAGGCCGCTTCCAAGATGCACGAGCATCTGTCAAAAATCGTCTTCCCGGACCTGCGCGTGGGTCTGCTGCACGGCAAGATGTCCGCCGATGACAAGGAAGGCGTCATGCGACAATTCAAGGCCGGAGAATTGAACATTCTTGTCTCCACTACCGTCATTGAAGTGGGTGTCGATGTGCCCAATGCCACCGTCATGGTGGTGGAACAGGCGGAGCGGTTTGGCTTGGCGCAGTTGCACCAGTTGCGGGGCCGCGTGGGGCGAGGGGCGGCGCAAAGCTATTGCATCCTGGTGACCGAGAAGTTGAACGAGATTGGCCGGGAACGGATCCGGACCCTGGTGGATTCTCATGATGGCTTCAAGATCGCCGAGATGGATTTGAAGCTGCGCGGGCCGGGGGAGTTTTTCGGAACGCGCCAGTCCGGCATGCCCGGGTTGAGGTTTGCGAACCTGTTGCGGGACCAGGAATTCCTGGAGCAGGCCCGCACGGAGGCGCAGCGGCTGGTGGATGAGGCCTCGGTTGCCGACGGGCCACCGGCCGAAGAGATGGTCCGGGCTTCGGCCTGGGTGCGGGAGAATTGGCAGAAGCGCTATGGCTTGGTGGAGGCGGGATAGATGCGAGTGATTGCGGGCGAGTTTCGTTCACGCCGGATCAATGCGCCGCCGGGCATGGAGACCCGGCCGACGCCAGACCGGTTGCGCGAGTCGCTGTTTTCGATTCTCCAGCCGGAGTTGGACGGAGAGATTTTCATGGACGCCTATGCCGGGTCCGGTGCCGTGGGCATCGAAGCGCTCTCCCGGGGTGCGGCGAGTGCTATCTTCATCGAGTTGAGCCGGTCGGCGGTGGAGGTGCTGCGGGACAATCTCCGGTCGCTGGGCATCGAATCGCGGGCGCGGGTCTTTACGGGTAAAGTTGCTCAGGTATTGGAGCATCAAACGGCCGATATTGTTTTTTTGAGCCCGCCGTATACGATTCCCGAAGAGTACGAACTGGCGCTGGGCGTGCTGGCCCGGAAGCCGGCACCGCTGGTGATCGTGCAACATCCGCCGAAGCTGGACCCCGGCGAATCCCACGGACCACTGGAGCGCAAGCGGCTGGTGCGCCAAGGGGATAATTCGCTCAGCTTTTACCGTTTGCCTTAGACCCCGTGTTTCTTGTAGAAATGGATCATGCGTAATTGGGAGGTTTGTTAAATGGTTATCTGCCCCGAATGCAAAGCTGAACTGGAAGACTACGACGAAGATGAACTCGACGTCGGTGATGAGTTCACTTGTGACGAGTGCGGCGAGAATGTCCGCGTCGTAAGCCTGGGTCCGCTGGAACTCG
>JAPKYX010000186.1 GCA_026394075.1 Acidobacteriota bacterium | reverse complement strand
GTCTGGTACTTTTTGCCGTTGCCGAAGGGGATGTGATAGACGAAGTTCATGGTCATCACATGCGTCAGGTCAAAGCCGGAGACGCTGCGGTCATTGTTGAACTTGTAAGGGTTCTGGATAGAGCAGCCTTCCACGCCGTACCAGCCGGAGCAGCCGATGTCGATCGCCTTCGAGTACGTGTAGTTGATCATGTACGCAAAGTCGTTCTTAAACTTCTTGTCCAGCAGGAACTGGAAGCTCTGGTAGTTGCCGCGGCCCCAGCTGCGGTCATAGTAGGTGGGCCGGATGTAGGGGAACGGCGAACGCTCCCGGAAGTTGCCGGGGCCCGGCGTAGTGGCGACGTTGTAGAAGCCGCCAATGTCCAGACGCCGTGAACCGGAACCGACGTAGTTCACCGTCACCACGGTGTCGGAGCTGATCTGGTGCTGCACGCCGAAGTTCCACTGCATGGAGTAGGGGTTCTTCGCGCGCGGGTCCATGTACCACTGCACCTGGTTGAACGGCGTCGCTTCCGGCAGTGCGCCGGAGGGGAACGGGTTCTTGCCGGTGAAGTTCGGTGTCAGCTGCGTGGCGGTGGGGTTGTTCAGGTTCTCCTGCAACTGCTCGCCGACGCTGGGCCACTGGGCCGAATAGTTCTGCGCGGTCTGCACGACGGCGGCATAGTTGTCGTAGAACATGCCGAACGAAGCGCGGATGGCCGTCCGTTGGCCGACACGGTAGGCCAAGCCAAGGCGAGGCGCCCAGTTGTCGTTGGTGTTGTGGTAGATCTTCCCGCGCGGGTCCAGTTCGACATTGGCGGGCAGCTTGCCACCCGGAACGCAAGGGGCCTTCTTCAATTCTTCGCAAGAACCCGGCAACTTCTGGATCAGATAGACTCCGCGTTGCAGGTCATAGGCGCCGGTAAAGATGTTTTCATTGCCTTCCTGGCCCAGGGCCGGGATAAACGTCTTGTCGTACCGGATGCCGTAGTTGAACGTCAGCCGTGAACTCACCTTCCATTGGTCCTGGAAGAAGAATGCCATGTGGCCGCCGCGGCGAACCGTCGTGGCGCGGTTGCGGAACCCGGCGGCATCCGGCACATCCAGCAAGTAGGACGCCAACTGGCTCCCGGTCGTGCCGGGTGAAAGCGGATTGGCGGTCTGCAGCGGACGGTAGGTAGCGCTGGCATTGCGGGGAGACCCAAAGAAGTCCATGTTGTTCCACTCGCCGCCAAACTTGTACTGGTGGTTGCCCTTGATCTTGGTCAACCCGGCCTTGTACTGCCAGACATCGGAAGGCCGGTTGAGCGACCGGCCCTCCGCGCCGCCGGTGCCCCAGCCGTCGATGTTCAAGGCCGGTACAAGCGTTTGGCCATCAAGGAAGCTGCTAAACGTGGATGCGTAACCCACATCACGAATGAAGTTGGCGGGCAGAGTGCGGAACGTGGTGCCGCTGTTGTCCACATTGGTCAAGCGGCCGAACTGCACCTGCAGCACAGTGGACGGGCTGAAGGTGTGCACCCAGCTGGTGCCGATGTTCAGCGCGTCAAAGGTGCGGAAGCTGGCCAGAGATGGCCGGCCACCGGAAGAGGTTTGGTCCAGCATCGACTGGCTGATGCGGAAGAACATGTTGTCCTTCGGTCCCAGCACGCGGTCAATGCGGACCGCCCATTCTTCCTGGTTCTGGCTTAAGCCCGACGGGTCGATCGCGTTGCGGTCGCCATTGATCGGCGCACCGCCAGCCGGGAACGTGCGGGCATAAGCCAGCGAGCCGGGATTGATGCGGCTGGAGGGAATCCGGTTGCCCGCAAACGGCGTACGGACATAGCCCGTGCCATTGGGGTTCGGGACCGTCGTGAACGGATCAAAAATCTGCCGCGCTTCATCGCTCAAGTCGCCCGTCAGGTTGGCGGCGGTCGGGACGCGCAGGAACGAATTGTTCGCGCGGCGCAACCGCCAGCCCTGGTACGAACCATGGAAGAACGTGTTGTTCTTGCCGTTCAGAATCTTCGGAATCCACACCGGGCCGCCCACTGCCGCGCCGAACTGGTTCTGCCGGAAAGGCGTCACCGCGGGCAGAAAGCTGTTGCGCGCGTCAAACTCGCTGTTGCGCAAGTATTCCCACGCCGATCCATGAATAGAGTTCGTGCCGCTCTGCGTGGCCACGTTGATCACGCCGCCCAGCACGCCGCCAAACTCCGCCTGGTCATTGTGCGACTGCACCTTGAATTCGGCAATTGCATCGACAATCGGATTCACCGCGGGTGTCGAGAGCATCAAGCCCTGATTGGTGATGCCATCCAGCGTCCAGAAGTTGGAGCGGTTGGTCTGCCCGTTGATCGCCGGAAAGATGAAGGCGCCGATGCCGGGGTGGGCAAAGCCCGAACCCGTATTCTGCGACACGCTGACTGGGGCGACGCCGGGCGTCAGCGAAAGCAGCTGCGTGAAGTTGCGGCCATTCAGCGGCAAGTCCACCACCTGTTCACGCGCCACCACGGCACCAATTTCCGAGGTCGAAGCCTGCACTTCCGCGCCGATCGCTTCCACGGTCACCGCTTCAGTAACGGCACCAACTTCCATTACCAGATCGATAGTCGCGGTCTGGTTCACGGCCAGCGGCCTTGGAGACCTCCAGCGTGTATCCGCTGGGCTGCACGTTCAAAAACGCGTAATAGCCCGCTTCATTGCTGGTGGTCCGCGTCTCGACCGAGGTGGCCGGGTTCTTCAAAACCAGGTTGGCACCAGGCACGACACTGCCGGTGGAATCCCTCAACGTGCCATTGATGGCAGCGGTGGAGGCTTGAGAATAGGCCGACGCCGCGGTCGCGAGAGCGAGTGCGACAACGACGAATGATCTACGAGGCATCATTCTATAGAGCTCCTTCATCCAAAGCGAATTTGCCGAGCAGGATCCGAGCGAATACCCTGCAAGCGGCGTGGGGTTACCATATAACAATTCTTTACAGGCGTCAACTGCGGGGTTTCCTTTCGGATAGAGATGATCCGAAAGCGATCATAGGCCCGTCCGGCTGGTGCCTTTGTGCGCTAGCATTCGTCAGGATAGTGGCCAACGCTTAATGTTTCTGTTTGTGCTCGGTTATGCCTTGCTGGCTCGGGATCTCGATGTGGCCCTGAATGGCCGCAGCCGCCCCGGCGCGACTATTCTTGACCAGATTGAGGATCCTCAGGAGCGGCAAGCCTTCCTCGATCTCTACCGTGAAGCGGACCCCGTGGCCCGCCGCACCAAAGCCAGCGCATTCCTCCGCCTTTACCCGGCCTCGTGGCTGCTGGCCCAAGTGACGGAAGCGGCCGCGCGAGCTTCTTTCGACCTGGGCGATTCCGCCACCGGGCTCCACTACGCGCGGCA
>JAPKYX010000188.1:22891-30075 GCA_026394075.1 Acidobacteriota bacterium | reverse complement strand
TGCAGGAAGATCCCCAGGATGTGATGGCCCGCGGGGGCAAGCGACGGGTCGTACATCGTGGGACACGTCAGCTCCAGCAACGGCCGCTCCGATGGGCGTCCATACTTGGCGTCATCCCAGGCCCGTTCCACATACTCGATCGACGGGCAGATGTGCATGGTCGCCTTGTGCTGCGGCCCCGGCGCACCGGGGTAGGCCAGGAAGTTGGGCAACCCCTTCACGGCCAGGTTGATCTTGGCGGACGTGCCTTCGATCCGGAAGCGGTTGATCGATCCCAGAAACTCCGCGTCCAGATGCTTGGCTTCCACTAGTCGCAGGAAGGTCACCTTCGGGTCGGCATTGGAGGCCACAATCGACGCCGCAATCTCTTCGCCGCCTTCCAGCACCACCCCACGCGCCCGGCCATTCTCCACCAGGATGCGCTCCACGCCGGCATTGGTGCGGATCTGCACGCCCAGGTGCCGCGCCGCGCCCGCAATGGCGTTGGAGACGCCACCCATGCCGCCCCGCACAAAGCCCCACAGTCCGCGCTTGCCGCCCACGCCGCCCATGCAGTGGTGCAGCAGGATGTAGGCCGTGCCCGGAGACTTGGGGCCGCCGTTGGCACCGATCACGCCATCGGTGGCCAGCGTCACCTTCACCTGCTCGCTCTCAAACCAGTCGTCCAGCAGATCGGAAGCGGACTGCGTGAAGATCTTCACGAGGCCGACAATCTCGTCGCGGCTCAAGCCGCGGAGCTTGCCCATCAGCTTCAGCCAATCGACAAAGTCGCCAATACCCGAGGGCGGAAACTCGGGCGGCGTCGTCAGCAGCAGCCCTTCCACCACCTTGGCCAGCCGCTCAATGTAAGCCTCAAACTTGGGGAACGTCTCCGCGTCGCGCGGCGAGAACTTGGCGATCTCGGCCAGCGTCTGGTGCTCATCGCCCCACATGAACAAGTGGCGGCCATCGGGAAAGGCGGAGAAGAACGACGGGTCCTTCGGGTCCACGTGGTAGCCAAAGCGCGGCAGGTCGAGGTCGTCGACAATCTTCTGCTGCATCAGCGACGACAGATACGCCGCCGTCGAAACCTTGTAGCCCGGCCACAACTCTTCGGTGACCGCACAGCCACCGACAAGCTCGCGCCGTTCCAGGACGACGACGCTGCGGCCCGCCTTCGCCAGATACGCCGCGCAGACCAGGCCGTTGTGGCCGCCGCCGATGATTGCGACATCAAATCGTTGAGACATTTAAACGTTGGCCTCCAGCCACGGGCGCAAGGCCGGGTCAGTAAAGTCACTCACGCGGACATCGACGTTCTCCAGGCCCACGCGGCCCGTGTCGACCCCCACCACCCGCATTCCGGCGGCCCGCGCGGCGGTGACCCCGGTGGGCGAATCTTCAAACACAATGCACTCGTCCGGCCGCCTGCCCAGCAAACTGGCCGCCTTTAGGTAGACGTCCGGGTGCGGCTTCGCCCTCTCCACGTGATCGCCGCTGACCACCGTCTGAAACGCGTCCGCGATGCCCGCCCGGCGGATGGTGAACTCAATGTTGGGAATCTCGGCATTTGAGCCGATCGCCTTGGGTTGCGGGCTGCTCCGGATAAACTCGACCGCACCCGGCACCACATACTCCTCAAACACCGGCGTCATCATCTCCCGGTAGAGCGCTTCCTTGGCCTGCCCATGCGCCACCACTTCCGCTTCGCCGAGATGCTCCCCCCAAAAGAACCGGACCAGCTCCGGATTATGCTTCCCCAGCATGCGCCCCCGCAGTTCGGCGGGCGAAATCTGGTGGCGCTCCAGGTAAACCTCCCAGGCGCGGATGTGAAGCGGCATCGAATCGATGATGACCCCATCGAGGTCAAACAAGAAGGCGGTGGGCACCTCTCTATTTGACCATCGGGCCGGGCGGGGAGGCGAATCCGGGTGGGCGATAGTTACTGGCGGTGGTCTGGCGGTTGGAGTGGGTGGGATGTCCCGTGACGTAGTACTTCATGTTGCCGATACCCGCATTGGGGTGTAGCGCTCGCAAAAACGAAATTCTTCTCTTCCGGAGCAAGATTTTTGGCGTAAGTGTTTCTTTATCTGGTGCTTGTGGGGATGCTGGAGGTGCTGCGGGGTGACTGGGATGCACGGTAAAGTACTACGTTTTTCTCTGTTTCGCGAAATGGTGGCGCCGGTTCGCTGGTGAATGGCGGTCTTCATGCGTGCGCCGTCCGCTTTTGGATTTAGCAAGGCCGGAGGCTGGGAATTGGTGGCTGGAGGGCCAGCTGTTGAGGACAGACGAGTTATTGCTGCCAGCGGCTGGTGATGTGCCATGTTTTCTGAGCCGCCGAAGAGCCCGCTCCTGCTGGCGAGCGGCTCAGAGTGGAATTTCACTTGATCGGTTGGGCCGGGTCATGCTACAACAGTTGCAGAGTTGTTCAAGTGTTGAAGACAGCAACCAAATCCGGACGCGTGCCCCAGCCTCAACTGCCGGGGCCGGCTTGTAGTACGGCCGATCACGCGCACCGGCCGATCCGCAAACCGGTCGTCAATGAAGTCTCGCTCGACCGGGCCGCCCGCATTTTCCGGGCCGTCGGAGATGTGTCCCGCTTGCGAATCCTCGCGCTCTTGAGTCAAGGCGAGGCGTGCGTCACGGAAATTGCCGCCGCCACCCAGGAAGAGCTTTCGACGATTTCGCAACGGCTCCGCATCTTGCGCAGCGAACACCTGGTTGTTCGCCGCCGCCAAGGGAAGCATATTAACTACGCCCTCTCCGATCAGCACATCGTCGAAATGGTCTTCAACGCCTTGGCCCACGCCAGCGAAACGCCGGCCAGCCCAACAGCTCTACTTGAACCTGACGAAGAACCTTGAACGGAGAATTGCAATGAGCCATCACGTACACGAACAACACGACCACATCCACGGCCCCGGCTGCGGCCACCCGGCGGTCCAGCACGGCGACCACGTGGACTTTCTTCACGACGGACACCTCCACCGCGCCCATGACGGCCACTATGACGAATGCGCCCTGGAAGTGAGCGCCGTCAATCCCGCCGATTGCGCCCCGCACGATTGTGCCGCGCATGACGCCGGACATCAACATGGCCCCGATTGCGGCCACCCGGCCGTGCCCCATGGCGACCACGTGGACTATCTGGTCGACGGCCACTTGCACCACCCCCACGAGGGCCACTGCGACCATCACGGCGCTGTCGCCCTGGTGTAGTCGGCTGATTGGCGGGCCTGGAAACCGCTTGCTGGCGCGCGCGGCTCGGTAGCGTTTGCACATTACTGGGCCGTGACCGCAAGGGATAGGTCCGGGCGCACCGTTCTTGGCCAACCTGCCTGTCTTCCACTTCAACAGCCCCGGGTTGACGCCCGGGGCTTCATCCTGCGAGATTCCGCATTGCGATAGAATCGCGCCATGTTGACTCGCCGTCAGTTCGCCCTCACCGCCGCCGCTCCACTGGTGGCCAGCGCCCAAGGCACTCCGCTTCCGACGCGCCGCCTGGGCAACATCAACTTCAAAGCCTCTATCTTCGGCATCGGTGCCCAGCATCTGGGCGACTATGACGCAACTCAAGCCAACATGGACCGGGTGATCGGCGAGGCCATTGATAACGGCGTCAACTACATCGACACCGCGCCCCCCTACAACTTGAGCGAAGAGCGGCTGGGCCACGCCTTGAAGGGCAAGCGCGACAAGGTCTTCCTGGTGAGCAAAATCGAGACCAACGCCAAGGGCGACGTCGAGTATCAGGTGAAGGACTCGCTTCACAAACTCCAGACCGACTATCTCGATTGCGTCCACATGCATAACGTCGGCCGCACGGACCGTTACCCTTCGCTCGACCTAATGCTCGACCGCAAAGAAGGCACGCTCGGCGCGTTGATGGAACTGAAGCGTAAGGGCGTCATCAGGCACATTGGTGCCACCTGCCACATGCGCCCGGCCCGCGCCATCCCGGTGCTGGAGACCGGTGAAATCGAGCTGTTCATGTGCAGCGTCAACTTCGTCGAACGCCACATCTACAACTTCGAAGAAAAGGTACTGCCCGAATGCCGCAAACGCGGCGTGGGCGTCATCGGCATGAAGGTGCTGGGCGGACCCGTCAAGGGCGGCGCGCGCCTGATGTCCGCGGATGACTACGCGGCCACGCTGCGCTATGCCTGGTCCACGCCGGGCCTGGCGGTAGCCATCGTCGGCGTGCGGACTCCCGAGGAGCTTCGCATGGCGCTGAAGGCCGCTCGCGACTACCAGCCGCTACCCGCTCCTGAGATGACCTCGCTGATGCAGCGCGGCAAGACGATGGCTGCGCAGTGGGGCCCGTTGCGCGGGCCGGTGGCTTAGTCCGATGAAGCCCCAGATCATTGAAGTCCCGGGCCTGCCGCCGGCCAACGCCACCTACTCGCAGGCCACCATTCTGGGTGATCTTGTCTTCGTCTCCGGCCAACTGGGCATCAGCCCGGCCACCGGACATCTGGCCGAAGGCGGCATTGCCGCCCAGACGCGGCAGGCCATCGAGAACATCATCACCATTCTGGCCGCCTCCGGCTCCTCGCTTGACCGGGTGGCGAAGGTTACCCTGTTTCTGGCCGACTTTTCGCAACTCGGCGCGGCCAACCAGGTCTACGCCGAATACTTCACCCACCGCCCGGCCAAGACCGGCGTCGGCATCGATCAGCTGTGGGGCGGGGCACTGATCGAAATCGAAGTCATCGCCAGCCGCGGCTAGCAGCCGCATTTGGCGCGCCGCAATGACATACTCATAGTTTCATGCGGATCGTTTCCATTCACGCCCACCCTGACGACGCCGAGATCCTCGCCGGCGGCACGCTCGCACTGCTGGCCAGCCAAGGCCACCACGTCACTATTGTTTCGATGACGCCCGGTGACAAAGGCAGTGATCAGCTGAAGCCCGAAGACATCGCCGCTGTCCGGCGTTTGGAAGCGGCCACGGCCGCCATGCTGATCGGGGCCGACTATGTTTGTGCGGAATTCCGTGATCTCGAGATCTTCTCCGACCACCCCTCCCGCGCCCGCATCGTCGAACTGGTCCGGCAACTGCGGCCTGATATCGTGCTGACCTCCGCGCCCTCGGACTATCTGTGTGACCACGAGGCCACCAGCCTGCTAGTGCGCGACGCGCTCTTCGCCGCCCCCGCGCGCAACTATCTGACGGACTCCCCTCCCTTGTTCCGCATCCCGCACCTCTACTTCATGGACCCCATCGAAGGCCTGGACCGCGACCATCAGCCCGTCACGCCGGACTTCATCGTTGACGTCACCGATGTGTTCGAAATGAAGCATGCCATGCTGGCCGCCCACGGTAGCCAGCGCGAATGGCTGCTCCGCCAGCACGGCATGGACGACTACATGGCCAGCATGGAAACCTGGACCCGCGCTCGCGGCCAAGCTGTTCTGGTGCCCTACGGTGAAGGCTTCCGCCAATACCGCGGCCACCCGTATCCCCAAACGCCCGCGCTGCAGGACTTGCTTGGGCCGCTGGCCCACGGGCATCACCAATAAGTGCGGCCTGCCGCGATAAACTATCGCGATATGCTCAACCGCCGCCAATTCAGCCTGCTGCTCGGGAACAGTGCGCTGCTGGCGCAAACTCCCGCTGCGCCTCCGGAACTGGATTGGCATGATGCCCGGAAGTTCACCGTCGAAGGCTTGGGCTTTCGGGATGTGAAGTCGCCCTATGACCGGCTGCCGGGACGTGCGGAGAATGTCGTCCGGCAAGCCGTCTGGGACCTGAGCCGCGATGCCGCCGGAGCCGCCATCCGCTTCACCGCCAACTCGACCGCGCTGCACGCTCGCTGGACGGTCACCAACAAGACCCTGGCCGGCCCCACGATCACGGCCGTTGCGTCCAGCGGACTCGACCTCTACGTTCGCTTTGAAGGCCGCTGGCGTTGGTTGGGCATTGGGCGGCCCACCAAGTTTCCCGACAATACCGACGCGCTTGCTGCCGCCATGCCGGCCGGCGAACGCGAGTATCTGCTCTATCTCCCGCTGCACAATCCGGTCACGTCGCTTGAGATTGGCGTCCCCAAGGACAGCGTCATCCACTCCGCCCCGGCTCGATTGGCGGGCGCGAAGCCCATCGTCTTCTATGGCACCTCGATTACGCATGGCTTCTCCGCCTCCCGTTCCGGCATGACGCACGTGGCCATTCTGGGGCGCCGCCTGAATCGTGAAGTCATCAACCTGGGCTTTTCCGGTAACGGCCGCATGGAGCCGGAAGTGACGCAGTTTGTAGCTGAGCTGGACCCCGCGCTGTTTGTGCTGGACTGTCTGCCCAACATGACCGCCAAGGACATCGAAGCCCGCGCCGCTGCTTGCGTCAAAACGCTCCGCACCGCCCGCCCCAAGACGCCGATTCTGCTGGTGGAGGACCGCAACTATACCGACAACTTTCTGAACGCCGCGCATCGCGAGCGCAACGAGACCAATCAGGCGGCTATGCGCATCGTCTACGCCGAACTGCAAAAAGAAAAGATCCCGGGCCTCTACTACCTGAAAGCCGACAACCTGCTGGGCACCGATGGCGAAGCCACCATCGATAGTTCCCACCCGACCGATTTAGGCTTCACCCGCCAAGCCCAAGAGTTCGCCCAGGTAATCGAAAAAATCCTGAAGTAAGTATGCCGCTGTCGCGTAGCCGGTGATTCCTGCAAACGGTCGATAGTGCAACCGAAACGGTGTTGAGCTCATCTACAAGTGGCATGCGGCTTCTCTCACTGCTGTGCGCCGGCGCAAGCCTGCTGACCGCCCAGTCCTGGCCTTCCATCCGGCTGCAACAGGTGGCCAGTGGATTCGCGAACCCCACCGACATCGCGGCCCCCCCGGGCGGTTCCGGCCTGCTGTGGGTGCTGGAACAACCTGGGCGGGTCCGCGCCATCCGCAACGGCGCGGTGTTGCCGGAACCCGTCCTGACACTGCGCACGCTCAGCTTTGGCGGGGAGCGTGGTTTGCTGGGCGTTGCGTTCCCGCCCGGTTTCTCCACCAAGCGACACTTCTACCTGAACTACACGGATCCGCAGGGCGCCTCCGTGATCTCCCGATTCCGCGTCCGGGAAGACCTATTGAGCGCCGATCTCGCCTCGGAACAGGTCATTCTCCGCATTGCGCGCAATCGATCCAATCACAACGGCGGTGGCATCGCCTTCGGGCCCGACGGCTACCTTTACATCGGGACGGGCGAC
>JAPKYX010000188.1:0-22876 GCA_026394075.1 Acidobacteriota bacterium | reverse complement strand
ATCCCGACAACGTCGCGCTAAACCTGAACGAGCTTCGTGGCAAAATGCTGCGCATCGACACCGAGTCCGGCCAGACTCCTTACGCAGTTCCTCCTTCCAACCCGTTTGTCAGCCGCATCGGCGCGCGCCCGGAGATCTGGGCTTTGGGACTGCGCAATCCTTGGCGCTACTCCTTCGACCGGGAAACGGGCGAGCTTTGGATTGCCGACGTGGGCCAGAACCGCGTGGAGGAGATCAACTTTCAGCCCGCATCCAGCCGCGGTGGCGAGAACTACGGCTGGCGCACCATGGAAGGCCTCCAGTGCTTCAACCCGGGCTCCGGCTGCAACCGGGATGGCCTCACGATGCCTGTGTTTGAGTACCCCAGATCACAGGGCGTGTCGATCACGGGAGGCTTCGTCTATCGCGGGTCGCGCTTCCCGGCGTTGCGCGGCGTCTATCTCTATGCCGACTTCGGCTCAGGCCGCATCTGGGGCCTGCGTCGCGCGGGTGAAGCGTGGGAGAACCGCGAACTCCTAGCGTCCGGCCTCCAGATTTCCGCCTTCGGTGAGGACTCAAGCGGCGAACTCTACCTGGCCAACCACCAGAGCGGTGCCATCTTCGGTGTGCTCGCCGGTGAGCCGGCGACGTCCGCCGCCACCATCGTCAACGCCGCCAGTTTTGGCGCGGGCCTGGTGCCCGGATCGCTGGCCACGCTGTTCGGAACCGGGCTGACGACGCTCGACGGCATCGTGCAGGCCACCGCATTCCCGCTGCCCCGCGAGCTTGGCGGCATCTCCATCCGGATCGACGGCACGCCCGTGCCACTGGCGGCGGTTGCACGCGTCGGCGGCCAGGAACAGATCAACTTCCAGATACCGTTCGAACTGGCGGGAGCGGCCCGCGCCTCGGTGGTTGTCCGGGTGGGCAACGTATCGTCCCCGGCGGTGGAGGTGCCGCTAGTAGCGGCCCAGCCCGAGATCTTCGCCCTCACGCGCTCCGGCGGTTCCGCCACGATCTGGGCCACCGGACTCGGTGCCGTATCGAACGCTCCGGCCAGCGGTGCCGCCGCGGGCTCATCGCCTTTGTCGGTCACCACCGTTCCTGCCACGGTGACAGTCGACGGCGCGGACGCTCCCGTCACCTTCTCCGGCCTCGCGCCGGGCTTTGCCGGACTCTACCAGGTCAACATCAACGTCCCCGCCGCCTTGTCCGGCGACCTCGTGCTGCGCCTCGGACCCGCCGTCAGCCGCCCGGTGCCCCTACGCTGAGAACCTACGCTGAAGATCCTGCGCTGAGACCCGCGCCGACCAAGGTTTCTGCGAACTCTCCGGGACACCGAATCGGTAACTGCGCCGCTCTCGAGCAGGAGCGGCCTTTTCCCACTCTCTGCAACAGCGGCTAAAAGTAGTACCGCAGCCGCACGCCCGCATTGCGCGGCGTCACCAGACGCGTGCCCACAAAGATCGATTGGAAGTTAAACAGCGCCGTCTGGTTGGTCAGGTTCGACACTTGGAAGCTCAAATCGTACTGGCGCTTGCCTTCCTTGGACCGCTCATAACCCACCACAATGTCGGTGATCGTGCGCGGCCGCGTGCGCGCCGGGTAGATGTCCAGGTTGACGTAGGGCAGTAGGTCAGAGAAGTCTGGGTCCGCCGCCACTTCCTTGGGATCGGACGGATTCGCCACCAGCCCTGAGTCGTACCGCATGCTCAAGCTCGAATAGAACCCGCGCCGGTGCGAGTAGTTCAGAATGCCTTGCACCGAAAGCTTCTGGTCATGGTCGATCACAAACGGACCCGCGCTCAATAGTGCCACCGCGTCGTTGCCAATGAACAGACCGCCCGTGAACGGTGGTGACGAAATCGCGCGGGCGTGCGTGAAGCTTACCGACCCGGAAAAGCCCTTGTACTGCGGCACGACGATCCGGCCTTCGGCGCCATTCACCCGGATACTCCGCAGCGTGATCGGAAAGATGATGCCCGTGTTGAAGAAGTTGTTGTTGTCCTGCTGATCGGTGGCGTCCTTGTGATAGAACGATGCGTTCAGGCTCAGCTTGCCCACCAGCGCTTGCTGCAAGCCCACTTCATAGAAGTTCTGCCGCTCGGAGCGTAACGGCGTCACCGTGTTGCCCAACGCCTCCTGCACCTCGGGCGGCGTCAGCACCGCGGCTTGATTGGAACTCGACAGCAGCAGGTTCTCAATCGGCGGCGTCTGGAACGTCCGGTTGTAGGAGGCGCGGAACACTGTGCCCGTCTCCTTCAGGTTGAACGACACGCCCAGGCGCGGCTGGAACTGGTTGCCGTTGGCCAGGAAGCGGTAGTAGTCCTGCCGCAACCCGGCTGAGATCTGGAACCGCCCCAGCTTGATGTTGTCCTGCACGTAGGCGGAGTACATGCTGCCCGCGCCCTTCTCCCCAAAGTAGAACCGCTTGCCCCGGCGCGTCAGGTCGAACGGCAGCAGGTTCGCGTTGTAGCCGTCCTCGCCCGGCACGTTGAACGTGGGGTCGGTAATGGCGAACGAGAAGTTCTCGCGGACCGGGTACCGCTGATAGTCAAAGCCCGCGCGGATCGAGTGATTGCCGCGAATCGTGTTGATGCGGTTAGAGAGCGTCAGCGTGGAATGCCGCCGTGCCTGCGACGAGGTCACTGGCGTATCGCCCGCACTGTCGAACAACTGAGCGCTGATCGCCCGGAAGCTGGCGTTCGATTCGTACGTCGTCCGCGCATCCACCGTGTGGACCCACGCCACCGCGCTTGAAAAATCGCGCATCAACTGGCGCTGGGCCATGCCATTGGCTTGTTGCGACCGCAGGTTCGCCAGCTCAAACGGAGAACTCCCTGCCATCACGTTAAATCGCACCACGTCGCGCGCTGAAGCCGAATAATCAGCCCGCAGGAAGCCCCGCGTCGAATGGCCGCCATTGCGCAAATTGTCCAGCGACACCTGGTCCAGATACCGGTGCGTCTCCATCGTATTCACTGACCCGGAATAGCCCCACTTCTTCTTCTCGCCAGCAAACTGCGTCACCTGGCCCAGGGTGTCAAACTGCGCCAGCGTCGCCATGGTGCTGCCCATGAACACCTTCCCGGACCCTTGCCCGGACTTGGTGGTGATGTTGGCCACCGCGGAGACCTTGTTGCCGTATTCAGCCGGCACGTTGCCCGTGAACAGTTCTACCGTCTGCACAATGTTGGGGTCCACCGCATTGGCAAACGCACCCGTCAGCTGATCGCTCACCGGCATGCCATCGATCACGTAGGTCATCTGGTTATGCGCGCCCCGGGGGTGGATAGCGCCGTTGGCGTTCTGCGCAAACCCAGGAAAGCTGACCAGCACCGCTTCCAACCCGCGATTGCCCGCGCCCAGCGCCATCTTCTCGATGTCGCTCTGGTTCATCTGGGTGTGCGTGCCGGTCTCTTCCGGATCAACCAGCAGCGCCTTCTCAAAGCCCGACACCACAATGCTGTCGGAGGCGGAAGACAGTTGCAGCTTGATCTCCAGTACGGTCGGCACATTGGTTCGCAGTGACAACGTCTGGTTCGACGGCCCGAACCCCACCTTCTCGATCCTTACTTCATAGGAGTGGAAGGGAATATTGCTGACCAGAAACGCGCCATCGGCGTTTGATTCCACCGACCGCTCAAACCGCGTCACGGCGTTGGCCACCGTTACCCGAGCACCCGGCACGGCTGACCCGCTGGGGTCAGTCACCCTGCCCGAGATGGTAGCCGTCGATTGCGCAAAGACATGGGCCGCGCCCAGGGTAGACAGAAATAGAACAATGCAACGAGACATCACTTCTCCTTGAAGAACCGCAATGGACAAAGGATCGGCAGCCACGGGCCACCGGCAGCAAAACGGAACGAGGTTAGGAGAAGAAGGAAGGGGGCGCGCGCCCGGTCGCCGGCAGAAGTTGTGCCTCGGGTGCCGGGCCCGGCAATTCTGCTTGCACATCCACGCCCAGGTCAGCCAGCTCCGGCAAATCCGCCACCACGGCCGGACCGTCAGCCTGCAAACCTTCAATGTTGTGCAGCGAACACTGGTGGGTCCGCAAGTCATGCTTGTGCAGCGGACTGACCACAGCCAGCGCCAAGCCAGCCATCAAAATGGCCAGCAGAACACACCCGAATTGGCGTTGGAGACGAGACACTACTTCTTTCCAGTATAGTAATTGTTCGCTCCAATGAAGACTGCTCGCGGTTTGGCCCTGCTGGTTCTCGTGTATTTGCTGGTGGTTTACGGCATTCCCCGTCCCGAGGCGGTGAAGCCGGAAGGCTGGCGGCTTACGGGAATCTTCTTGTCGATGGTCGTCGGTCTGGTGGCCCAGCCGCTGCCCACCGGCGCCTTGGTGCTGATCGCCGTCACGGCTTCCACGTTCCTGGGCGGCCTCACCCCCGCCAAGGCTCTGTCCGGCTATGGCGACGCCACGGTATGGCTGGTGCAAGCGGCGTTCTTCATTTCGCGGTCACTCATCAATACCGGCCTCGCGCGCCGCATCGCTCTCTTCTTCGTGCGCCTCTTCGGCCACAACTCATTGGGCGTCTGCTACGCGCTGTCGCTCTCGGACATGGTGCTGGCCCCGGTGATCCCGGCCAACGGCGCTCGCGCGGGCGGCGTCATCCTGCCCATCGTGCGCTCCATTGCGGAACTCTATAAATCCACCCCCGGCGAAACCGCGCGCTTGCTGGGCGCTTTCCTGATGGTGGCCGTCTATCAGGGCGTCTGCATCAGCTCGGCGATGTTCTACACGGGCAATGCGTCCAACCCGTTGGCGGCGCAGATCGGTTCGCAGTTCGGCGGCACACCGGTGACGTTCTTAAGCTGGATGGCGGCGGGCATCGTGCCCGGTCTGCTGTCGCTGGCCGTCGCCCCGCTGATCGTGATGGCCATCTACCCGCCTACCATTCGCAAGACCCCCGAAGCCAGCGCCTTCGCCCGTCAGCAACTGGTGGACATGGGCAAGCTGTCGCGCAATGAATGGATACTGGGCGTCGTCTTCATCGCGGTCTGCGGCCTGTGGGTGACCACCGCCTGGCACAAGATCGACGTCACGGTCACGGCCCTGGCCGGCGCCTGCGTCCTGCTGATGACCGGCGTCCTTACCTGGGAAGACGTCAAGAGCGAAAAATCCGCCTGGGACATCTTCATCTGGTATGGCGGCCTGCTGCAGCTGGGCAAGTCGCTGAACGAAACCGGCGTCCCCAACGAATTCGCCAAAGCCGTCGGCGGCGTCATGACCGATTTCACTTGGCCCGCCATGTTCGTCGTCGCGCTGCTGATCTACTACTACGCCCACTACGGCTTCGCCAGCATCACCGCCCACATGCTGGCCATGTACCCGCCCTTCCTCGCACTGCTGGCCGCCAAGGGCGCACCGGTAGGCCTGCTGATCTACGCCTTCGCCTGCTTCACGAACCTAGCTGCCGGCCTGACCAACTACGGCACGACGCCCGCCCCGATGTTCTTCGCCCAGGAATACGTCAGCTTCAAAGACTGGTGGAAAGTCGGCGCCGTCGTCGGCGTCTCGAACCTGCTGATCTGGTCGACGGTGGGCTTTGGGTGGTGGAAGGTGCTGGGGATCTGGTAGACGCTCCCGATTTGGGATAATGCGGGCATGCGGACGAATGTGATTGATCTCGCTCACGACGCCGAAGAAATTGTTGCCCGCGTCGGTAGCGGCGAAACCGTTCTGGTCGATCGGGACGGTCTTCCCTTCGCTGAAATACGGCCCGTCACGCCGCCCACGCACCGGCTGAATTCACCCGAACGCCAGGCGCTGATCAAGAGCCTCTTCCCCGAGATGATGCTCGATAGCGGTCGGATTCTCGAAGAGGATCGCTAGTAGTCCTGCCCCAATGGTTCTCTACTTTGACTCGGCCTACGTGGCCCAGTGCTACCTGAGCAAAGCCGACTCTCAACGGGTGCGGGAACTAAGTACAACTGCGGATGTGATCTTTTCATCCGGCTTGGCCGTGGCGGAAATGGCCACCGTCTTCCATCGTCATTTGCGTGAGGGCCGGGCCGGCCCGGGCGCGATTGCCCAGGCTCTGCGCGCCTTCCGCACGGATGCTGCCGATGGAGCTTGGGTCTTTGAGCCGGTATCAGATCAAATCATCGAAAGCGCCACCGGGACGATCCTGGGAATGCCGGAAGGCTTACTCATTCGCGCCTCCGACGCCATCCACTTGGCCACAGCACGCCACCTGGGCCTCACCGAAGTCTGGACCAACGACCGACGCATGCTGGAAGCCGCCCCAGCGTTCGGGGTCACCGGCCGCTCCGTTTAGCTGGTGCTAAGGACACCCAAACCGGCTACCAGTCAACAAAAAAGCGGGACCCGTTGCCGGATCCCGCCTGTTGGAACTTCAACCCGGCTTAGAAGTAATACTTCAAGCCAATCTGGACACTCCGCGGACCAACGCCACTGCGCAAGCCCGTAATCTGTCCAAAGTTGACCGCACCGAATGACGCGGCCGGGTCGCCGAACATCGGCGTATTGGTGAAGTTGTTCGCTTCAAACCGGAACTCGAAGCGTTGACCTTCCCGCGTGGCGATGCTCTTCAGGATCGCGGCGTCCAGCGTCTTGATGCCGGGTCCGCGATAGCCCAGGTTACGGGGAGCCGAACCCGGGACATCTGGCGCCGGCTGCGCAAACGCTCCACGATTGAAGTAGTTGTTGATGCGGTCCTGCACGCGGCCGGTCGTGCTGGGGTCGCCCACCAGGTTCGGGCGCTGCGTCCCGTCCCAGATTGCGCCGCCGGATTGCAGCACCTGCAACGGCATGCCGCTCGACATCAGCAGGAAGCCGCTCATCTGCCAGCCGCCGGCCACCCAGTCGAGAGCCCGGTTCCAGTTGGAACCGAACTTCTTCTTGCGGCCAAACGGCAGCTCGTAAGCGCCGGTGATCACCATGCGGTGCGCGACATCATGCGAGGAAAGCGACCGCTCGCCCCGGAGATCCCAGATATTCTGCAGCGACGTCGATCCGCCCAGCCACGAGACATTGCCCGAGCTATGCGAGACGTTGTCAATCATCTTGGACCACGTGTAGTGCGTCAGCACCGTAAGGCCATCGCTAAACCGTTTCTCCCACTTCAGCTGCATGGCGTGATAGTTGGAATCGCCCCGGGCCGGTTCCGCCGTTCCAACGCCCGTGCCGTCAAACTGCGGCATCGGACGCAGCAGGCGGCTGCGGCTGACGTTGGCGACACTTAACGGCGAGCGCGAATCCGTGATCTGGCCGAAGAACGGATTCGGCACCAGCGCCGCCAGCGTCGTCCGTCCCTGGCCCCAAGCCGATTGCGGCAGGGGCGACAGCGTGGTCACAGGCATAAACAAGTGCACGCCACGGCTGCCCGTGTAGTTCACTTCCAGCACCGACTTCATGGGCAGTTCGCGCTGAATGGAGAAGTTCCATGAGTGATACTCCGGGTTGCGATTGTTCGACGCCACAATCGTGCTGGCATTAAAGCCGATCAGCGTGGCATCGCCTTGCGCGCGGCCGGGCGGTTGCAGAATGCCGTTGGGGAACGGATTGTTCAGCCGGGCGTTCAGCGTGGCGTTGGCATCCAGCGTCCAGATGGACGGCGAATTGATCGTAAACCCAGTGCCCGGGCGCCCGAACACAGTCGCACGGGACAGCGTGTAGAACAGCCCGTATCCGGAACGGATCGACGTCTTCGGGTTCAACGCATACGCAAAGCCGATGCGCGGCTGGAAGTTGTTGCGGTCCGCGTCAAACGGCGAACGGCGCTTGTCGTCCACAAACTTGATCACGCCGCGCGTGTCGTAGCCATTGGCCTTGATCGGCGACTGCGCGTTCAGATCCCAGTAGCTGTAGCGATTCTGTACTTCCCAGCGCGGCACGTCAAAGTCGTACCGGAGGCCCAGGTTGATGGTCAACTTGCGGGTGATCTTCCAGTCGTCCTGCACATAGAAGCCCCAATAGGCCGAGCGCGAAAACGCCTTGGGCTCGATCTGGTACTCACTGCCCGTCGTCCAGCCAATCAACATTGCCGCCAGTCCGTTGCCCTCATTGCCGGGACAAGTGAACCGGTCGCGGCAGGTCACTCCGCGGCTGAAGTTGAAGCGTCCGGACGGGTTGCCGGGCTGCAGGTAGTCCAGCTGGTTAAAGCGCCATTCACCACCGGTCTTGATGTTGTGGCCGCCCCAGGTCTTGCTCATTGAGGCAGAGGTGTGGTGCACGCCTTCCTGCCGGTCCATCACCCAGTAGGGCTCCGTGCCAAACTCCTGGAAGCCTTCCGGTGCCCAGCGCGGGAACACGAGGTTGGTGGCCGTGTCCTTCATGTTCTTGGGCAGGCCCAGTTCGGTGAGGTCGTAAGAGACATTGGGGTTGCGCGAAAAATTCGAATAGGTGAAGCCGTAGCGCAGGGTAAACACCGTGGTCGGGCTGGCGATGGTGGTCAGTTCCGCCACCATCGACTTGGTGTTGGTGGCATTGGGCCCGCCCGTGTAGTAGGCCGGGTTGCCGTCGCCGAACAGGTTCGGATTCGTACCCTGGCTGATCACATTGCTATAGCGCCCGCTCAAGCGGTTGGCGGCGTTCAGGTTGTGGTCACCCTTGATGTTGATCTGATGGCTGCTGCTGCCATTGATGCCCTGGCCGAACCAGTTGGCCGTGTTCGTGAACTGGGCGCCGGGTTGATTGCCGCGCGGCACGAACGACAAGGCCTTCAGCGCGATCGGATCCATCATCGAGGCCGGAACCATGTTGCCGGCAAACGGCAGGCGGTCAATCACACCCGTCGCGCTGGTGGTGGTGCTAAACGGATTGTAGACCTGCATCAGCTGCCCGGCCGCATTGAACGTCTGCGAAAAATTGCCCGCCCGTTGCAGGTCCGAAGGCAGCGTGATGGTGGCCACCGTCGGGCTCTCTTGCTTGGTGTACTCATAGCCACCAAAGAAGAACGTGCGGTTCTTGATCACCGGTCCGCCGATCACGCCGCCGTACTGGTCGCGATGGAAGGCGGGCAGCGCGCGGCCGGAGCGATTGGAAAACCAGTCGTTGGCGTTCAAAGCAGCGTCGCGCAGGAAGTAGTAGCCCGTGCCATGGAAGCTGTTGGTGCCGGAACGGGTCACCATGTTCACGACGGCACCACCGGTCTGGCCGTACTCGGCCGAGAAGAAGTTGGTCTGCATCTTGAATTCCTGCACCACGTCCACTGAAGGGGAAAACTTCAGGTCGGAGATGCCGGAATTCTGCTCGACAGTGGTCACCGTCGCGCCGTCCACCAGGACGTCCGACGTGGAGTTGCGCGCGCCGTTGGCCACGAAGTTCGTGTTGCTATCACCGCGACGGCCGCCGGAGCCGACTACGCCCGGCGTCAGGTACGCCAGGCCCATCGAGTTGCGGGCAATGTTCGGCAGCGACAGGATGTATTTGTTGTCGATCACCTGGCCCAGGTTCGAGATCGTCGTGTTCACCAGAGCGGCTGAACCTTCCACCTCAATCGTCGAAGTGATCTCGCCCACTTGCAGTTGGGCGTTGATGGTGGCTTGTTCCTGCACGGCCACCGTGAAACGGCCCGACGAGAACCGCTTAAAGCCCGGTGACTCCGCCGTCAGGACGTAGGTGCCCGGAGGCAGAGCAGTGACCACAAACCGGCCTGAGGCGTCGGCGACGCTGTTCGAAACCGTGCCGCGATCCTGGTTGGTGACAATGATTTTGGCGGATCCAATGCTGGCACCGGACACATCGGTGACCGTTCCATTCACGCTGGCAGTGAAGGATTGGGCTAAGGCCATGGGTGCCAGTAGGGCAGCAAACATGGCCGATTGAAGTAGCTGACGAAGCTTCAAGAATTCTCTCCGATCGTGGGAAACGTTTCCGGCCGCTCAAAAGGCGCGGCCAGCGGGCCGAATCAGTATATAAGAATCTGCCCGCCAAAATGTCAACTGCATTTCCGTCCCTTAATGATCCTGTCCGCCGCTGGCGATTCCATTGATTCTGGCTCAGCCACGACGCAGTCGCGATCATCAGGCACCTAAGCCAGCCCTTCGCTTGCTCCCAAACCCAGGTTCAATCGAGCCGGAGAAGCTCTCAAAATGTCCGCTCTATCGCGCTTTCGCGGAAACAATCGCCAGCGGCGCCAGGGCCCACCGCAAAAACAACAACGCGCCACCCCCGCCCTCGTGAGGCGGGGAAGTGGCGCGTTGTTTCGGGTTCGAAGTAGTTACTTGCGGCGGCGCAGGGCCACGGCCAGGCCGGCCAAGGCCACCGCCGCCAAGCCCAAGCTGGCGGGTTCCGGCACGGCCTGTACGTCGATCGTCAGGGCCTTGCTCAGATCCTCGGTCAGATTCAGCGTAAACAGACCTTCGTTGCCGTCGTTCAGATCGGAGAAGACGCTGAACACGCTGACGCCCGCAGTCTGCGCCAGAAACTTGAACGACACCAGCGTCACCGTCGCGTCAGTGGTGCCCGGGAACGTGACCGCTGCGATGTTGGTGTCCGGCAAGCCGAAATCGGGGCCGAAAAATGGGTTGATGTCGTAGCTCTGCAGGTTGATCGCACCGGTGCTGACCAGATAATCCAGGCCAAAGCCCAGAATCTCGTCCGCATTGCCGCTCACCACCAGATCAATGGTGAAGATCTGGCCCACGTAGGGCGTCGCGTCGGGGGTGACCAGACTGATCGTACCGCCCGCGGAGCTGAACGCCGAGACTGCGGTGAGGGCTGCTGCCCAAATGAGTTTTTTCATTTCTTGTTTTCCTTCTGATGAATCGTAACTTACCGCTGGTACGCGGCGGCGCAGGCGGACCAGCGGCTGAAGTCGGTCAGCGTGATCCGGCCATCGCCATCAAAATCGGTGCGGCGGTCGACGGTGGCCAAGGGCTTGCCGATCGCATTCCGGATGATCGTCTGATCAGCGGCATTCACAATGCCATCGTCGTTCAGGTCGCCGCACAGCGGGTTGAAGCCCACCAGCAGCGGGTCATGGTCGGAGGTGCGGAAGGCACCAGCCGAGTACCAGGCCGCCAACTGGGCCGCGCTCTTGGCGGAGCTATTGCCGTTGCCGTCGTAGTCGGAATTGTAGTCCAGCACCACGGGCTCATCGGCGTTGATGTGCCACTCGGCGACGCCGGTCACCAGGCGGAATAGAGCCGGGTTGGCCAGCGCGTGATCGAGGGCACCGGATTCGCCGCTGAACAGGTAGGAGTAGCCCGCCTTGTCGCCCAGCGTTGACACTAGGTCCTTGTAGACCGCCAAGGGGCTGGCCGGGAAGGCCGGGAAGCTGCCCGTGGCCGCCTTGCTGAAGGATGTGCTGGTCAGCGCGGACAGCGGATCTTCCTTCAAGTGGGCATTCAAGTCGCCCACGATCAGGAAGCGGCGGTCAGCGGCGGGCGTCGGGTCAGCCGTCGGATTGGTGGCCAGCCAGTCCAGGATGGCGCGCGCCATGCTGACGCGGGAGAGGTTGCAATTGTCCTGGCCGTCTCCCAAGTCCGGATCAACGGGCGAGGAGGAGCTGCAGGCACTACCTTTAGACTTGAAGTGATTGGCCACCACGGTGAAGTGTTGCAGTCCGGGCTTGGCACCCGTCAGCAGCTTGAACGTCTGGGCAATCGCCGGGCGGTTGCGCGTATCCAGCGCCCGCGGGTCCACGGTGTTGTTCAGCACCTTGTAGAGGCCCACCGGCTCCACCAGCGCCGGCTGATAGATAAAGCCCACGCGGATCTGATCCGTGCCCACCACGCCCGTGTTGATGTAGGCCCACTTGCCGGGGTTGCCCGTATTCAGGCTATTGCCGAAGCTGTTGACGGAATCGAACACCAGGTCGTTGATGGCCGTGGTGGTGTTGTTTTCCAGTTCGCTGATGGCGATCACCGCCGGGTCCATCGCCTTAAAGGCAGTGATGATCTTGTCGCGCTGCCGTTGGAACTCAGCGGCATTGTTCGCACCACGGCTGTTGTAGGTGGTGAAGTAGTTCAGGATGTTGGCGCTGGCCACCTTCACGCGGCCACCAACATTGGGCACCGTCGTGGGACGCGGATTGTCCGAGGGTCCAAAGGTGATTGGGTTGGACGCCACCGGTTGCAGGCGGTAGGTGTTGAAGCCGTAGCCCAGAACACCAACGATGGGCGTATAGGTGCCCTCCGCATTCACGTTCGGCCGGTCACCCAGGCGAAGCGTATTGGTGAAGCTGAGCCCGCCGCCATCGAGCGGGTAATTGGCGTTGGGCGCCAGGGCGCCATAGGTGGTGTTGGATCCGTCATCCAAAAGGATGCGGGACTTGGCATTCAGCAGACTGGCCGCATTGGCCGCCGCACCGGGAGCGGCCACCTGGCTACCGGCCATCAGCCGGGTGTAGGTGACGCCATCGCCGTAGTTCGGCACAAACGCCAGGCTCAATTCTCCGAACCGGCCCAGGTCGTAGTTGTCGGTGACGCGGAGCTGCTGCGGAAAGCGCACCAGCATGCCTTCGTACTGCTCCAGGGCACCCTGGTTGGTGGTGGTCACCTGGTCATCGGTGGGCGCAGCCGCCGGGAACGTGATATCGGTCGGGGTCACGGTACCGGTGCCGCAGGTGATCATCTCAGTCACGTTGTTGATCACGGTCTGCTTGAATGTCTCCGCCACCGTCCCCTTCAAAAGGACAACCTGGCCCGCGGAGACCGTACCCTTGGAGCCGCCCACGGCCTCATCAATGAAGATGCCATCCGAGGTGGCCGGGTTCGCATCGCCCGCGTCCTGCACATAGAAACCGTTCAGCTTGCCGGCACCCTGGTAGGAGCCCACCACCACACCCCGGATGACCTTGATCTGCCCCACCATGGTGCTGGTCACGCCGGAACCTTGGATGGAGCCGATCGTGCTCTGCGACGTGTCGGCGCAGCTCAGCGACGGTAGGGGAGCCGCGTTCACGGTCAGGCTGACGCTAAAGGTGGAACTACGCGGCGTCGCCTGCGTATCGGCCACCGTGCACGGCAGCGAGTACGTCGCGGCGACCGTCGCACCCGGCACCGCATAGGTTCCCGAAATCGTCGTGCCGGTGACGGTCAGCGCAAAGCTGCTGCTGCCGCCCACGGTGCTGAGGTTGCAAGCGACGTTGTAGCCGGTCGAGGCAGGGTTGGTGCCGGCCGTAATCGTGCCGGCGAAAGTGGTCGAACTGCCGGCCGTCACGGTTGAGGCGGTGGCCGTCGCCGAAGGAGGCGTGGAGACCGGTGTGACGGAGCAGGGTGCGACCGTGGTGGCCGTGTTGCGCGGAGCCGGGGTGCCGGTTTGGAAGTCGGCCGAATTGACGTTGGTGTCCGTGCAGCCGCCATCCTTGCGGAACGCCGCTAGTGTGGAGCTCAATGTCGGTGTTGCGCCAGTACCCTCAAAAAAGTTGGCGCCGCTGCCGCCCGTGCCATAGCCCACCAAGTCGACAATCTGGCCTACTTGCGTCGCGTTGCAGGGCTGTCCGGCGCTGCCATTGCAAGCCAAACCAGTCGCGACATTGGCCAGGATCACCTTGCCCGCACCACCCGCCATATTGGGTACGGTGGCGGAGGCGTCGGGCGTCGGCAGAGCTGAGCCAACCGCCCCACCCGAAGCGAACTGAACCAGGAAGTATTGGCCCGGCTGCAGCGAGACATTCGGCAGCGCAAAAGGACTGTTCGCCGAAAAGTTTCCTGTGCCCGTGGCGCTGGCATATTGAATCGACCAACCGTTCAGGCTGACTGCGGCACTGCTGCGGTTAAACAGCTCAACGTAGTCGTTCCGGAGCGTTGCGCTGGCATTGCCGCCCGCACCATAGATCTGGCTGATCACCACTGACGGGTTCGTCTGCTGGGCCTGAATGCTGACAATGGCGAGCGCCGCCAACAGGGCGGTTGAGATGAGGTGCCGAACGGACATGCAAATTCCTCCAACTGACGGATGTCTACAGATAGAGCAGGTTAGCACGGAGGTGTTGCAGCGCCGTGAATCGATTGCTTAAAGGTCTAGCTTGGCCTCACGGGGGGCTCACCCACCGGCGACCGCATGGCGGGGTGCCGGGCAGATGCCTATTCGCGACCGGCAGTTTCCAGCGCCAGTGCGCGCTGCCGTTGCCAGGCCATCTTGCCCTTGTACTCTTCGATCAGCGTCGTCACGCCGGCCCAGTAGTAGCCGGTCACAAAGATCAGCAGGAAGGGGACGGCCAGGAAGTTGTAGGTATCGATGGCGAACCCCGTCATGAAGACGAAGTAGGTGCCGGCGGCGAGTTCCAGGTAGGGCAGAATGCCGGAGCGGCTCTTGTAGGCGGCCTTGACCGCTACCTTTTGCGAACCGGAAATGGCGTACTTGGGCGTGCGGGCAAAGGCGGTGGAGACACCAAACACGGCTTCAAAAAACGCCTTCGTGTTCGATAGCGTCAGCGCGACACCTGCCGCCATCAGGGCGGGCAGGAAGAAGACCGTGCGCTTCCAGTTGTTGGGGTAGAGCACCCGTTGCGCGGTCAGGTAGAAAGCGGAAATCGACCAGAAGGAGGCCACAATCAGCGGCAGGTCGATATAGAGCATCTGCATCCAGCCCATGTAGAACCGGCAGATCATCACCGGCAGCATCAACGCTGAAACGATCAGCATCATCGGGTAGGAGATGTTCGGCGTCAGGTGGAACACCGCTTCCACTTTGTTCCGCAGCGGCGCGTCGGATTTCAGAATATCCCGCAGCAGCTTGATCGCCACCTGCGTCAGTCCCTTGGCCCAGCGCGATTGCTGCACCTGGAAGCCGTAGGTGTCGACGGGCAGTTCCGACAAGCACTCCACATCAGGGCGGTAGACAAACTTCCAGCCCTTCAACTGCGCGCGATAGCTTAAGTCAGAATCTTCGGTCAGCGTGTCATGCTGCCAGCCGCCGGCGTCCTCGATCATCGAAACGCGCAAGAGGCCGGCCGTGCCGTTGAAGTTGAAGTAGAGCCCGCTGCCCGCGCGAGCTACGTGTTCGAGAGCAAAGTGGCCATCAAGCAGAATGGTCTGCACTTCGGTGAGCAGGTTGTAGTCGCGATTGAGGTACGTCCAGCGTGTTTGCACGACGCCCACTTGTGGGTCAGAGAAGTGGTGGATCGTCTTTTCGAGGAAGTCCACCGGCGGCAGGAAGTCGGCATCAAAAACAGCCACAATCTCGCCCGTCGCCGTGCGGAGCCCTTCCTGCAGCGCTCCGGCTTTGTAGCCGTGGCGGTTGGTGCGGTGTACGTACTCGATCGGGTGCCCCATCGCCTGATAGCGGGCCACCAGCGCTTCGGTGAACGGATGCGTTTCGTCGGTGGAATCGTCCAGCACCTGGATCTGGAACAGCTCCCGCGGGTAGCGCATTTTGACGGTCTCTTCGATCAGCCGCTCCACCACGTAGCGCTCATTGTAGAGCGGCAGTTGGATGGTCACCTTGGGCAGTTGGGTGTACTGCGTGGCCGATTCCGTGGGGATGTTTTTCTTGTACTTGAAGTAGCCGTGGATGACGTGATAGCGGTGGCAGCCGTAGATGGCCAGGATGGTGAGGGTAAAGAAGTAGGGCCCCATCAGCGCCCAGTCGAACCAGGAGAGCTGGTGAATGCCGGCGAACGTATCGTCAAACAGCAGGTTGACCAGTTGGTCCGACGACGAGGCCGCGAACAGGAACGCGGGTAGGGCGCTGGATATCATGTAGGAACGATTGTAATCTTCTTTGGCCTGACCGGCATCATCCTCGAAACACTCTGGCTGGGAGTGCTCCAATTTGGCGACCTCCGGGACAAAATTCCGGAGGCGGTCGGCTTACTTTTGGGTCTCCATTCATTATATCTGGTGGCCGTCTGGTTTGCCCTCCGCCATTCGCCGCCGCGCTGGCTGGTGGCCGTGGGCGCCATCGCCTTCCGCTTGACGCTGGCTCCACAGGCCCCGTCGTTGTCGGATGATCTCTACCGCTACTCGTTTGAGGGCCAGGTGCAATCGATGGGGGCCAACCCCTACGCCGTCCGTCCCGCCGATCCACCGTGGAACGCGATCGCCCACCAACGCACGCCGGGCGCGGACTTTCGCGCTGTCTATGGACCGCTGACTGAACTGACGCAATGGGCCGCGTGGCGCTGGCCGAAAGTGCCCGCGATGCTAGCCGACCTGGTGGTGCTGCTGTTGCTGGCCCGGTGGATGCCCGGGCGTTGGCTGATCTATGCCTGGTCTCCGCTGCCGGTGCTGGAGTTCTGGGGGCAGGGACATAATGATGCGCTGGTGGTCCTGTTTCTGGTGCTGGCTCTCTATGGACGGGAGAACTGGGCGGGGATGTGGCTGGGGTGGGCGGCGGCGGTGAAGTGGTGGCCGCTGGCGCTGCTGGCCGCCTTTCAGCGTCAGGGCCGGGTGCAGTGGCGGGACTACGTGCTGGCTCCGGCGGTGGTGCTCGTGTTGTTGGCCTGGTACCTGCCGGGCCTTCAATGGACTAGCGCTCAGTTCCTGTCCGGCTTTCTGGGCGGTTGGCGCAACAACGATAGTGTCTATGGCTTGCTGCTGGGGCTGGTGGGTGATGTCTACCGCGCTAAGTATCTGGCGTTCGCGCTGTTTGCTGCCGCCAGCCTGCTGTTGCGGCAGCCGCTGTGGGTGGTGGTGGCGATGCTGGCCGTCTCGGCCAATGTGCACCCGTGGTACTTGAGCTGGCTGCTGCCGTTTCTGGTCCGGCAGCCGGTGCCTGGTTTGATGTTGTGGATCGCGCTGATGCCGCTGGCGTATGAAACGGTGATCTGGTGGCATACGCTGGGCCTATGGACGCAGTCGCCGGAGGTCCGCTACTGGATCTACCTGCCCGTGGCCGCGGTGCTGGTGGCGTCCTGGTGGCTGCGCCCCTCCCTGCGCAAGACAGGCCCGCGCTTGACTTCCCACGCGGGCACACTAGAATAATCCATATTGCGTTTATGACTTCAGGGTGCATTCACCCCCGCACGGAGTTCATCTACCGTGAGGATGGGGTTGACTATGTCCGGTGCTTGGGGTGCGGCCAGGTGTTTGAGGCCGAAGACCTGGAGACAGTGCCGGTGTCGGAAGATGACGGAGAAGAGGCCTCTCCGTAGCCGGTAGAATAACTGAGCCTGATTTGACAGTTTGGATTGCGATCCAGTTCCACCAAGGATGCCTGATCGCGGCGGAGGAATGCCGGTGGCCACCAAGAAACAAACGTCGCCCGAACCCGATGGGGAGGGCGCCCGCGCCAGTAGTCCGGCGAATGCGGTAAAAGTGAAAGAGAAGCCTCTCTCCGGCGGCTCTGGCCGGCGCGCGGCGGCTGAAGTATCCAATATGACCTCCGCACCAGTGTCCTCCCGCTCCGGCCGGTCGAATGCGACCAGTGAAGACCCGGCCAGTCAGCAAGCCAAACAGTTTGACCATGCGATTGCTCTATTTCAAAGCGGCCAGTTTAAGGCCGCCCGCGCGATATTTGAGCAGGTGGCCGAAGGGCCCACGCGTGATCTGACCTTTTCGGCCAAGATGCACGTCCGGATGTGCGATAAGCGGATGGAGCAAGCGATGCCGTCGCTTGAAACCGCCGATGACCACTACAACTACGGCGTTGCCCTCACCAATCAGCGCCGGTTGCCCGAAGCTCTTCAACAGCTCCGCCAGGCGCTGGCAATGAAAGAGGCCAGTTATTTTCATTACGCGCTGGGCTACTGCCTGGCCTTGTCCGGCGATGCTCCGGCCGCGATCCAGCACACCAAGCGCGCCATTGAGATGGACGCCGCCAATCGCACGGCGCTCCGCAATGACTCAGAGTTTGTGGCGGCCCTTGGTTCGGCCAACGTGCAGGCCATTCTGCGCTAACCGGGCTTCATGAATTCTCCCCTACGCATCGTCGCCCTGGGCGGCGGCACTGGCCTTTCGTCTCTGCTGTCTGGCCTGAAGAAGTATTCCTACCTGCGGCCTTTTTCCGAAGGCCGCTTGACTGCGGACATCACCGCCATTGTCACCGTCACCGATGACGGCGGCAGTTCCGGGCGCCTGCGGCGTGAGTTTGATGTCCTGCCACCGGGCGATATCCGCAACTGCATGGTGGCCCTATCGGAAGACGATGACCTGTTGTCGCAACTATTCCAGTACCGCTTCGCCGCTGGGCGGGGCTTGAAGGGACATAGTTTCGGCAACCTGTTTCTGACCGCCTTGACGGATGTCACAGGCGACTTTCTGAAAGCCATTCGCGTCTCCTCCGAGGTATTGGCCATCCTGGGCCGCATCTATCCTTCCACCCGATCCAACGTCGTGCTGGAGGCCGAACTGGCCAGTGGCGAACGCGTGATGGGCGAATCCCGGATTGGCCGCGTCAAAGAACGCATCCACCGGATCCACTTGAAGCCCAAGCGCGTGAAGCCGCTGAAAGAAGCGCTGGCCGCCATTGAAGCGGCGGACCTGATTACGCTGGGTCCGGGTTCGCTCTACACCAGCGTCATCCCGAATCTGCTGGTAGCCGGGATCCCCAAAGCGATCCGGGAATCCAAAGCCACCAAAGCCTATTTCTCGAACCTGATGTGGCAGCCCTGGGAGACGATGCACTACTCCGCCGCCGACCACATCGCGGCCATCGAGTTGCACGGCGGCAAAGGTCTGGTGGATTGCGCGATCGTCAACACGCGGCACATTGGTGGCGAACGCCGGCGCCTGTATGCGGCGGAGAAGGTCTACCCGGTGGTGGTGGACCAACCGCGGTTGGCCGCGATGGGCGTGGAAGTGATCGGCCTCAACCTGCTGGCGAAAGGCGAGAAGGTCCGTCACAACCCTGCCGCCGCCGCCGCGATCGCGATTGAGTTGGCGCAGAAATCCCGCCTGCGCCGGTCAGTGTAGCGTCGGTCCGCTCTAGAGGGCCTTTACGTCAACGTCGAAGGCGGCGGAATTCACCAGGCCGGCGCGCTCAAACTGCACCCAGACCTTGTGCTTTCCAGGCCGCGGGAAGATCACGTTGAACTGCATGCGAGCGCCGCCATCGGCAATGAAGGGGTGCGTGTGGATCAGGTCCACCGTGTCCGCGCTGGCCACCAGAACGTGGCCCCAGGCGCCGAGCCAAGGCGTCAAACCGGTCGTCGGGTTCAGCGTGAAGTAGAGCCGCGTCTTCTCGCCCGCAATCGCTTGTGCGGGCTCCGTGGTGAGCTGCACTTGAGTGTTGGAAGGCAGCGGCGTGATCGCGGTGTTGCCCGTGCCCGCTGAGACGAACAGCGTCTTCACGGTCAGTTGCGGGGTGGCGTTGAGTGGATAGTAGTCCGCCATCAACCGGTACATGCCGGGTTTCGGGAACGTCCAGTTCAGGTTGAACTCGGGTGGCCCACCGATAACGGGTGGCTCCGGATGTTCATGGGCAAAGACGGTCAGGTCTTCGCTGACGACGAAGAGATGAAATAGCTTCTCGTGGATCAGCTCAAAGTCGCGGACCGGCTTGCCGGTCTTGGGGTGGACCACCACCAGCTTCAAGTCCACCGGCTGCCCAGCGCGCACATGCAGCGGCGTGGTGTGCAGGTCCAAGCGGAACTCGATCGGGTCCGGCAGCCCCGCCAGCAGCTTCATGCCGCAACGCGGGCACTTCCCGGGGCCCTTCGCGCGCACGTCGGGGTCCATCGGACACAAAAATTCGACCGGCTTTTCCGGAGGATCTTCACCCACCGCAGGCTTGGCGGGTGGCTGCTGTTGAGCCAGTGCTCCGCCTGCGGCCAGCGCTACCGGACCTGCCAGTAGCGCCCGCCGCGTCAAGGGTTCCGTTACTCGGCGGGTTGAAAGGGCCATACTGCGGTGGTGGAATAGCCGCCGTCGACGTAGATCGTCTGGCCGGTGATGTAGTCCGAACCAGCCGAAGACAGAAATACCGCCAGCGGGGCGATATCTTCTGGACGGCCCATGCGCGTATTGGGTTGCGCGCCGGCCAACCAGTTGGCCATGATCGGTGCCTTCCACATCTCGCGGTTGAGGTCGGTCAAGATAAAGCCCGGCGCGATGCAGTTCACCTGGATGTTGTGCGTGCCCCATTCGGCGGCCATCACGCGGGTCAGGCCACCGATGGCGCTCTTGGTGATGGCGTAGGGGGCGAGATACGGCAGGCCCAACCCGGAGGTGAGGCTGCCGATGTGGATCACCTTGCCGCCCGCGCCGCGAGCAATCATCTTCGCGCCCACCTTCTGGCAGAGGCGGAAGATGCCATGCAGGTTGGTTTGCAGGATCCGGTCGTACTCTTCGGGCGTGTAGTTTTCCAACTTCTGGCGCGAATTGGTGCCTGCTACGTTGATCAGGATGTCCACGTCGCCTGCGGCTTCCGCCGCCGCGTCCACCGATTCGTTGCTCATCATGTCCAACTGCAACACGCTGGCCTTCAGTCCGCGTGCGGTGAGGGCATTGGCCTCGTCATTGAGCTGGGGCAGGGAACGGGCGGCCAGAATCGTGTCCGCGCCCGCTTCCGCCACCGCCTTGGCGATGGCCAAACCAATACCCCGGCTGGCGCCGGCAATCAGGGCTCGCTTGCCCTCAAGAGAGAAGAGATTCACTCTCGCATCGTATCAGGAGCGTGGCCGGGAGTGGCTTCAATGGAAGCAAGCCCAGGCTCTACAATCGTCAAGTATGACCAGACGCCAACTGTTGGCCGCTGCCGGAGCAACTGCTGCTCTGAGTCGAAATGCTAGTCCGACCAGCGTGCCGGGTTCCACGCTGGTGCACGAGCACTTGATGGTCGATTTTGTGGGTGCCGCCGCGATCCGTCCCGGGCGGTACAACCCGGATGAAGTCTTCCGCCTGGCCAAGCCCAAGCTGGACGCCGTGTATGCGCTGGGCTGCCGGCGGTTTCTCGACTGCGCGCCCAACTACCTGGGGCGCGACCCGAGGCTGTTCCGGCGGATCGGCGATGCGGCGGGCATTGATGTCTGGACCACCACCGGGCTCTATGCAGCGGGCAACTACAAGTACCTGCCGGAGTTTGCCAAAACTGAGACGGCGGATCAGTTGGCCCGGCGCTGGACCACCGAAGTGGAAAAGGGAGTGGACGGCGTCAAGCCACGGTTTATCAAGATCGGTGTCAACAAGGGCGCTCCGGTGCTGGGCGAATGGGACCGCAAGCTGGTGGTGGCGGCTGCCCTGTGTGCCAAGCAGACCGGTCTGACCATCGCCAGCCATACGGGCGACGGTGCGGGTGCGCTGGAGCAGGTGGAGATTCTCTCCCGCCTCCACGACCCTCGACGCTTTGTCTGGGTGCATGCGCAGAATGAGCTCGACCATGAAATCCATGCTCAAGTGGCGCGCGCCGGGGCGTGGGTGGAGTTCGACGGCATCAGCGAGAAGACCGCCAACTGGCACGAGCAATGCATCCGCGCCATGGAAAAGCGGGGTCTGTTGGGGCAAGTCTTGATCTCACAGGATTCCGGCTGGTACCGCGTAGGCCAGCCCAACGGCGGTGAGTTCCGCGGCTACGACTACCTGTACTTGAGCTTCCTGAACCGGCTGCCCACGGAGTGGCACGCCAAGCTGCTGGTGGACAATCCCCGCCGTGCCTTCCCGCAATGACGGTGCGGTGACCGGACGGCTAGTGGCCCGCTGCTGGCGCTTCCACAATCTCGCCGTCGCGCATGTGCACGGTGCGGTCCGCGAACTCCGCCGCTTCCGGGTTATGGGTGATCATGAGGATCGTCTGGCCGATCTTCTTGTTCAACTGCCGCAGCAGGTTCAGCACGGCTTCGGAGTTCTTGGTGTCGAGGTTGCCGGTCGGTTCATCGGCCAGTAGGATGGCCGGATGGTTGACGATAGCGCGGGCAATCGCCACCCGTTGCTGTTCGCCGCCCGATAGCGCGCGGGGCTTGTGATCCAGGCGCTTTTCCAGATCGAGCAGCTTCAGGGCGTCCTTGAACCACTCTTCCTGTGGACCGGTACGGTGCGCGATGGAACGCGCAATCTCAATGTTGTCGCGAGCCGAAAGCGTGGGCAGCAGATTGTACTTCTGGAAGACAAAGCCCACGCAGCGTTTCCGCAACTCCGTGCGCCCGGCATCGGTCAGCGCCCGAACATCCTGCCCGTCCATGGTGACGGTGCCGGAGGTCGGCGGGGCCAAGCCGCCCAGGATGTGGAACAGCGTGGACTTGCCGGAACCCGAAGGCCCCACCACCGCCAGAAATTCGCCCCGCGGCACGATCAGGTTCACACCGCGCAGCGCATGCACATCCACTTCGCCCACGCGGTAGGTCTTCCGGAGGTCCCGGACTTCAATGATGTTCGGTGTTTCAAGCATGGGAGCTAGTCGTACGCCAACGCTTCAATGGCGTCCTGTTTGGCCGCCTTCCAGGCCGGATAGAGCGTGCCCAGCAGCGCGCCTACCATCGAAATGGCCATGCAGATCAACCACCATTCCGGCATGACCTTCTGTTGCAGTGACGCCGGCACCAGGGTCGTGATCAACCAGCGCGACACAAAGCTTAAGCCGACGCCCAGGATAGATCCGAAAAAGGCCAGCACCGCGGTCTCCCGCAGCAGGATGTTCAGCACGTAGCCTGGCGAGGCGCCGATCGCTTTCAAGACGCCAATCTCGCGCGTGCGCTCCAGCACGGCCGTGTACATCGACAGGAACACCACCAGAAAGCCAATGACGATGCCCAGGCCGATAATGACGGCAATAAAGGCCTTCAAGCCGGGCAGGTTGCTGACCGAGATCAGCGACACCAACTCTTCGGTGGAATAGACGCCGTACTCCTTTAGTGCGGGCGTGTCTTTCAGGCCCTTGATGATGGTTTGGATATTCGCGTCGTCGTCGGCTTGCAGGTAGATTTGGCTCAGCTTGCCTTGGTTGCCTTCCAGATCCTGCAACACCGCCAACTGCACAAACAGCCGTGCCAGCTTGCCCGATTCGACGATGCCGCAGACGCGCCAAGTGCGATTGATCAGGTTGATCTTCTGGCCCACCTTCAGCTTCTGCTGGCGGGCGTAATGCTCATCGACGATCAGA
>JAPKYX010000243.1 GCA_026394075.1 Acidobacteriota bacterium | reverse complement strand
TTGGGCGGCAGTTCATGCACGCGCCAGCCGCGATAGACGGTCGAAATCGGTGTCACCCACTCCGGTTCAAAGGTGGCCAAATCAGCCGCCGCCATTAGTCCGCCCAGTTTCGCCGATTTGCCCAGGATCGCCGTCGCGATCTCGCCCTTGTAGAAGGCATCCGCGCCGCCGGTCGAGATCAGCCGCATGGCCTTGCCGAGATCCGGGTTCCGGTAAAGGTCGCCTACCTGTGGCACCTGGCCGTTGGGGTAGAAGACGCGCACGCCCTCGGCGTCCTGGCGGACCAGGGGGGAGTCCCAGACGCGGCCCACCATCTCTTGCATCGGGAAGCCGTCGGAGGCCAGATGAATGGACGTGTCGAACAGCTTGTTCCAGGGCAGCTTGCCATAGCGGCGGTGCATCGCCTCCCAGCCGCGGACCGTACCTGGCACGGTGGCCGAATGGATGCCGGTGGAATCCATCTTCTTCAGGCCCTTGGCCTGCAGCGCCGCAATCGTCATGGCGCGAGGCGCGGGACCGCTGGCATTCAGGCCGGTGATGTTGCCCGTGGCTGCTTCGCGGTACATCACAAACAGGTCGCCGCCGATGCCGCACATCATCGGCTCGACGACGCCCAGCACCGCATTGGCCGCAATCGCCGCATCGACCGCGCTGCCGCCCTTGTCGAGAATCATCGCTCCGGCCTGCGAAGCCAGCACCTGGCTGGTGGAGACGATGCCGCCCCGGGCGATCACCATGGACCGGCCATGGGACCGGTCAGTACTCTGGGCCCGGGCGATCGATGATCCGAGGGCCAATGCAGGAAGAAAGTGGCGGCGAAGCATGTTTCAAAGGATAACGTGCCGCGCTCACCATTTTCTCGCGACGAATTTCATGCCGATTCCTGTCCGGTGTCCTGACGGCTACGGATCGGGCCTCGGCCCCTACCCGGAAAACAGTTTGGCGCTAAGATCGAGATCACGTGACCCCACCCGCTATTCGCATCACCGGAATTCGCGTTCATCACCTGGACGCTCCCTTGAAAGAACGCTTCGGCTGGTCATTGAACTGGACGGCGCGGCGGACGGCCACATTGGTGGAGGTGCGGACAGACGCCGGGCTGACTGGTTGGGGCGATGGCTACTACGGCGGCGATTTACTCCGCGCGCATCCGGAACTGGTGATCGGCCGTTCTCCCTTTGAGGCGGAAGCGATCTATGATTCGCTACGTCCGTTCGCCTGGAAACAGGCCCGCACCGGTGCGCCGATCTGCGGCGGACTGGATACTGCTTTGTGGGATCTGATGGGGCAGGCGCTGGGGCTACCGGTGGCGCGTCTGTTTGGCAAAGTGTGGCGGGATCGCGTAGAACCCTACTGCACGGCTCTCTACCGGAAGGACTGGCCGGATCTCGCCCAGGGCTTGGCCGAAGAAGCCGCCGGTTGGCAGCGAGCTGGGTTTCGGACCGTCAAGATGAAGGTGGGGTATGGTGCCGCCATCGACGTTCGCAACGTGGCCGCCGTGCGTGAAGCGATCGGCCCGAATGCCGGGCTGGCCGTCGACGCCAATTGCGCCTACGATGCGGCCACCGCCGTCGCGCTCGGCCGCCAGTTGGAACAGTTTGATCTGCTGTGGTGGGAAGAACCCGTGTTGGCTGATAACTTGGCTGGATATCGCCGGCTGCGTGAAGCGCTGCGGATACCTTTGGCTGGTGGCGAGACGCTGGATGCTGACCGGTTAATGCAAGATTACGTGTCTCCCCGGTTGGTAGACATCGTGCAGCCGGAAGTGGAGATCATCGGGCTAACCGGGGCACGGCGGCTGATGCATTCCTGCTGGCTGAATGACATTCGCGTGATCCCGCACAATTGGGGCACCGCTGTGCGGACCGCCGCTATCCTGCATTGGATGGCTGCCTGCCCACCCATTACCGAAGCGCTGGCAGCGCCGCCGCCGATGTTTGAGTTCGACCAGACGGAGAGCCCCTTCCGTGACACGGTGATCGCTGAACGGATTGCGTTGGGCGATGACGGAATGGTGCTGGTCCCCGCTGGGCCAGGCTTGGGAATCACGGTCCTCCCCGAGGCGGTGGCCGAGTACCGAACCGAGTTGATCACGATTTAGCCGATCCCGGCACAGCATCGCTGGGTCACCAGGGCGGCCGCTCGCACCCGAATCCGGCTTTGATGTTCTCCCCAGCCGGAACCGGCCTCGGGAGGCTTCCTGTCAAGCATCAGCAATCTGCTCGGCCGGCTCACCAAACCCAAGCAACGCGCATCGCCAGAGCCCGCCCACCACGACTGAGTGCGCCGGTCGGCCTGCCAGTCCTGGCGCACCCGGTAGGCGGGCAATGGTCGCTCGCATCGCGGGCCGCTGTCTGCTGACACGGTTCCGCAATTTGTCCCGATGGAAATGCTTCGCCGTGTTGTCCCATTTCTCCGTCCGCTTACGCTTAAGTTAGACAGTACTGGGTCTCTGACGCTTTGAGTCCCGTGATACTCTCATATCCTTAAGGGACTTGCGCGACGGCAATGTTTGTTAGAAACTTCACGCTCTTTTCGTTGACCTCGGCGTACTTATTGGCTGCCGATCCGTCATGCCCGGCCTACCCGCGATCACAACGGGAACTGGACCGGCGTGTGGTGGAACGCGACCGGTCCGAAGAGAACTACCGCCGTCAGCTGGCTGGGGCAGGGAAGCCGGCCTTGAGGGCGCAGGCGGCTGCGGCATCCATTCCTCGCCGCAATCTGATTGATAACTATTTGTTTGACGCGATGCAGGCCGATGACGTGTCTCCGGCCGAGCCGTCGGCCGACTCCGAGTTTCTGCGCCGTGTCTATCTTGACCTGACCGGCAGAATTCCCACGGTTGAAGAAGCCGAGGCGTTCCTGAAGAGCGAGGAATCCAACCGCCGTGAGGCCTTGATCGAAACACTGCTGGCTTCCGACGCCTACATCGACCGTTGGACTCAGTTTTACGCTTCGAAGTTCGAAGTAACCAGCCGCTACTACAATTTCATTTCCATTCAGGGCCGGAATCGCTTTCATGCGTACTTGCAGGATTTCGTGCGGCGTGACCGGTCCTGGGCTGAAGTCGCCCGGGAGATCCTGACGGCATCGGGTGACTCCCACGAGTTTGGCCCGGTGAACGCCACTGTTCGTGCGATTCAGCAAGGCGATCCCATCCAAGATACCTGGGATACACTCACGGATCGCTCCACGGTGGCCTTGGGGATGAAGACGGAATGCATCTCCTGCCATGATGGGCGCCGGCATTTAGAGGAGATCAATCTCTTTCTGACGCCGCGTCTGCGTAGCGAGTTCTGGCGGATGTCGGCGTTCTTTTCCCGGACCGATATCGTTACCCAGATCATGGACGCTTTCGCGCGCCAGCCGCGCAATCTGGTGACTGACCGGTCGGCTGGCGGGTACACGGCCGTCGTCAACCCGAGCAATCCCGGGCCGCGTCCGCCCCGGTGGGGTGGGCCCTGGTCACCGCAGTTCATCCTGAACGGTGAGCGGCCGGCAACGGGGAACTATCGCGCCGAGTATTCCCGGATCCTGACGGGTGACCGGCAGTTTGCCCGGGCGGCGGTGAACTATCTGTGGGCCGCGCTGTTCACGCGCGGTATTGTTGATCCGCCCGACGCATGGGATCTGCGCCGCATTGATCCCGCCAATCCGCCGCCTGAACCCTGGACCGTTCAACCCAGCAATCCGGCCTTGATCGAGGCGCTGGCCGATGAATTTATCCGGAGCAACTACAGCATCAAGCATGTGCTGCGGCTGATGACCAACTCCTCGGCCTATCAGCTGTCGGCCGAGTATTCGGGCAATTGGCGGCCCGAGTATGAGCGCTACTTCGCCCGCAAACTGCCGCGGCGGTTGGGGCCGGAGGAGGTGTTGGACGCGATGGCCCGCGCCACCATGACTGAGGTTCCCATGTCGGTTGAAGGGCTGACGCAGCCCGTCACGTTCGCCATGCAACTGCCGGACCCCAGTGAGCCGCGCGGTGACTTCAACGTCCGGACTTTTCTGACCACGCTGGGGCGGGGCGACTGGTGGAACCAGCCGTTGAATCTGAAGAGCACGATCATCCAGGCCCTGTTCATGATGAACGACAACTCGGTTGTTTTCCGCACTTTCGCCGGCCGCGATGGAAGCCGGAATACCCGGGTTAACTATGTGCTCTCGCGCAAGATGCAACTCGATGAAGCGGTGCGGCACTTGTTTCTGGCCACACTAAGCCGTGAGCCAACCCCGGCGGAGCTGGAAGCCGTCAACCGCAGCAAGAGGGGCACGCCAGACCAGTGGCTGGCCGACCTGCAATGGGCCCTGCTGAACAAGCTGGACTTCCTTTTCAATCACTAACGGAGTTGCCATGGATTCCTGTCGAGGTCGCGACCATCTGATTTCACGGCGCCGGATGCTTTTCTCATCCGGCATGGCGGGGGCTTACCTGGCGGCCGCTGGCCGGGCCGATGCCCAATGGCAGGAACGGGCGGTGACACCAAAGTCCACCGCCAAGGTCTGCGTGTTCGTCAACATGAACGGCGCGCCCAGCCAGTTGGATACGTTTGACTCCAAGGATGGACCCTGGAATCCTGCGGACATCAACCTGCAGCAGCATGCGGCGGGCATGGTCCTGTCGAAGGCCTATTTCCCGAACCTGACCACGTTGATGGGTGACATGGCGCTGATCCATTCGGCGGCCAGCTGGGAAGCCGCCCATGAACGGGGCCAGTTCTACATCCAGACCGCGCATCCATCCAACCCCGCCTTTGTTGCCGAAAGCCCGCACCTGGGTTCCGTGTTGACGCGGGAGTTGGGCGCGCCAGGGCCACTGCCGCCCTTCCTGATGCTGAATTCGGGAGGTGGCGTCATCCAGGGGGCGAAGTTTTTGGGTGGCGTTTTTGAACCCTTCACGGCACCGGCGAATGCCGGCGGGCTGGCGACGCTGGAACATAACTACTACGGCAATACCAGCCAATCGCGCTTCAACGAACGGTTCCAGCTTCTCGCCGACCTGGATAAGAACCTCCGCCAGTCACCTTACAGCCTGGAGATGGCAGCCCACGCTGAGTTTTACGGAGTGGCGCGGCGCATGATGTATGACCAGGCGATCGCCAACGTATTCAAGTTCTCCACCGATGAAGATGCCCGGTATGGCCGCACCGGCTTCGGCCGTTCCTGCATCGTGGCCCGCAACGCGATCCGGGCTAGGGCTGGTGTTTCGTTCATCAACATTCAGCTGGGTGGCTGGGACATGCACCAGAGCCTCACGGACCCGTCGTACTCGCCCAACATCTATTCCCTCGGCAATGATCTGGACCGCGGGGTCGGCAACCTAGCCAAGGATTTGAAGGACTCTGGCGACCTGGCCTCGACGCTGATTGTCATGATGGGCGAATTTGGCCGCACGCCTGGCGCCTTAACCCCGCAGGGCGGACGCGACCACTACAAGAGCGTCATGAGCGTGGCCATGATGGGCGGCGGCATTAAGGGTGGCCGCGCCCTGGGCGCGACGGATGCCCAAGGGGCCAACATCATCGATCCTGGCTGGTCTGCTAACCGGCCGGTCTATATCGAAGACATCACGGCCACAATTTACTCCGCACTGGGTGTGAACTGGACCAAGGCGATCCTGGACACGCCGTCCGGCCGTAAGTTTGAGTATGTGCCGGGCTCGTCGCAAGGGAGCTATAAGCCGGTGGAGGAGTTGTTCGGTTGAGACGCTTGCTCCGGACTGCCGGTCTGTTCGCCTTGCTGGCGGCGTTGGCTACGGCCCAAACGCGGCCCTCCGGGGTGTTCGTCTCGGCCAGCGAACCACGATTGGTGGCGGGCACCACGCTGCAATTGGGGGCCGTGGCCCGCGCGACGGATGGCAGCGGGATCGACAACGCCACCTTCACCTGGACCACCAGCAACCCCGCCGTGATGACCGTCAATGGATCCGGCGAAGTGACGGGCGTGGGATTGGGCATTGCGGACATCACCGCCACCTACCTGGGTGTGCGGGGCACGGTGCGGCTGCAGGTGCTTCCGGCCCGGGTTGAGGTGACACCCGGCACGGTTGAATTGGCGGTGGGCGAAGGCCGGGCCTTGACGGCGCAGGCGCTGAATAGCCAGGGGGAAGCGATACCTGGGGTGACGTTCAGCTGGTCCGCGGTGGGCGAGGATGGCTTCAATAACAATGGGATCTCCGTCCGGAACGGCCAGGTGTTTGCCAACGCCACGGGGCGCTACATGATTCGGGCAACGTTTAGCTATTCCGCTGGTCCGGGACAGTTCGCGCCATCGGTGAGCGGGCAGTCCATCGTGACGGCACGGCCGGCCAAGTACTACACCACCACCCGCGTCCTATCGTCCGGGGACATGCGCGAGTTTGCGCAGTTGCGCGCCGTACGAAGCACGATCTCGGCCAATCGCAAGGGGCAGGCGATGTTTGTGGCCTCGTTGGACGGCTACAGCACAGGTCTGGTGTTGCTGGACGCAGCGGGGCCGACAGTGGTGGCAACCTCGGGCGTACCTGGCCCGTTGGTTGGTTCGGCCGTGGTCGACTTCAGCGAACCGATCCTCAATGACAGCGGAGAAGCGATTGTTTCGGTGGGTTCTTTGGGTGCGGCGCGCATGTTGATGCTGGCCAGCCGGGCTGGCCTGACGCCGCTGGTGTTTGAGAATTCCGCCGACACGGGGTTTGATGTTTTCAACAGCGTCAGCTACGGCCCGAATGCCTGGGGCTTCGGTCGCGAGAAGGAGTTTGCGTTTACGGCTACCTATCGTGATTCGGGGGCGACGGCGGCTCGCCAGGGCGTGTTCCGTTACTCGTTCACGGGCGGATTGGCGCTGGAAGTGAGTGACCAGGGGCCGTTTCCAGGACTCCCCGGGCCCTATTCGTTTGATAACCGCACCGGGATTGACGACAACGGTGACCTGATTCTGCAGGTAGCGGGCGGCACCGGCGCGCGCGCTGTCTACCGCAAAGGTGCCAGCGGCACTTTGACGCGTCTATTTGGGGCGGGTGATCCGCTGCGCGGGGTGCCCATCGCTTCGTTGGATTCAGGCGGCATCATTGCCGGCCCTGGCGAGCGGTTGTCGTTTGTTGCCCGGCGTACCGATGGAGCCACTTTTCTGCTGCTGGTTACCAAGGGTGACTTTGCCGGGGCCCGCATCTGGCCGTTGTCGAATGGCGGCACAGTGTACGGAATCAATCGCCAGGGTGATGTGCTGGGTCGGTTAGCGCCGGCGGCGGGCGAAGGAGTGTATCGGGCTTCGGCGGCGGGCCTGCAGAGCGTTTTCGCCGCTGGCCACCCATCTCCGGCGGGGGAAGTCTTCCAGAGCTTTGACTGGGGCGGAATCTCTGACGATGGCACCGTCCTGGTTCAGGCCCGCCGACCCTCCACCAGTTTCTTTATTGCCCGCGCCGCCGGGTCGAACCGCAGCGTGGCCTTTGAAAGCGGAGTGAACGTGCGGGTCCGCTACGGGCCCACGTTTATCGGGTTCATTCCCGAAGGCAAGCAAGGGCCGGCGGTCGTGCGCATGAGCAATAACCGGAATGCAGCCATGGAGGTCACCCCAACCGGATTAACCCCGGTGGTGACTCCCGGCGACCGGCCCACCGGCGGGGCCACCCTCGAAGGGAACTACACCGTCAGTCGCGCCACCTCGGGCGACTTGCTGGTGGGCACCGATACTGCTTTGTTTCAGTTCCGGTCGCGTGCCCCTTCGGTGCTGTCTACCTTCGGCCGGCAGTTCGAGCGGGGCGTTATCTATGCGGCCTACCGTTATGCCGGGAATGCGGCCGGGCAACTTGTCACGCAACACGGGACCAACTACGGAATCCCAGCCGTCCTTTGCGCCTGGGAGAACGGCCAGCCCAAGGCGATCGCGTACTTGGGTGGTTCACCGCAACAGACCCCCAGCCCGGCTGGTGGCAGTTTCGCCACGCTGAATGACTGGGTGATGGACGAGCAAGGCCGGGTGTTGGCGAACATGGCGGTCAGCGGCGGCCCAGCGGGGCTGTTCCTGTGGGCCAATGGTTCCTGGAGTGCTGTGGCCTTGGTTGGCCGGTCGGTCGTTCCCGACAACGTGATCACCAGTATCGGCACCATCCATTCAGCGGGCAATCGCTTCCTCGCAGTGCTGCGCCACAACACGAATCAGCAGCATATTGTTGACATCGAAGGTGCCACAGGTATCCGGGTGCGGCTATCGTCGCTCGATGGCGCGCCTCAGGGCAATACTTATGGCAGCCTATCGAGTTTCGATTCGAACGCCCGCGGCGACATGGTGGTGCATTCGTCCGCCAACGGAACTCAAACGGTCACCTATGAGCCGGTTTCCGGGCCCTCGCGCGTGGTACAGGCGGCCAACACAATGACCGATTCCGGCGAATACGTCCGATTCTTCAGCCAGGTAGACTTGCGCGACGATGGCACAATCTACTTCACCGGGCTCAACTACCTCGACCAATTGGTGCTTTATGTGGCGCAACCAAAGTAACCGTTGTCTGTCCATGCTCCGCTGCCTGGTGGCCCTGGCGAGCCTGGCGGGAACTGTTTGCGGACAGGTTCCGGGGCGCATTGTGCTGCCCGCGTGGACCGATGTGCTGGCGGCCCGGAGTGTCAACCTGGATGTCACGATCTACTCGGATGCAGGTGCTCGCCTGGGGATCGACACCGTGCGATGGGAATCAGCCGATCCCTCCATCGCTACCGTCACCACTGACGCCAAGCTCACCGGACTCTTGCCTGGAACCACCGAGGTGATCGCCCGGTCTCTGGATGGCACAGTGGAGGCCCGGACGACGGTGCGCGTGTTTCCGTTGCGCTTGGAGATCGCCCCGGCTCCGCTAGAGGTCCGAGTGGGCGATACGCTGCGGCCCACGGTCCGGGTGTTGAACGCCGATGGGCAGGCCATCCCTGGTTTGGCGATCCGTTGGGTGGTGGAGAACCCGGCAGTAGCCCGGGCGGCCGACGGCGTGGTGATCCCCGCGTCCGCGGGTGTGACGACGATCACTGCTTCTCTCAGTGCTCTCCCTCCGCACTATGCATTTTCCGCCGAAGCAGTTCTTCGCGTTCTGCCCAAGCGGGACTACCGGATTCAGCGGATCCTGACCGGAGCGGCCAGTGGGTCGGGCACCATCGAGTCACTCACCAATATCAGCGCGGCCGGCGGCGTGACGGGGGCGATCGCGACTCTGTCCAACGGTGCCCAAGCGACCGTCGTTCGCGAGAATGGCGCCTGGAGACCGGTGCTGGCGGCTGGGCAGCACCTGGAAGCACTCGGCCTGACCGCGAACCGCGTGACCGGGATCTCGGTAAACTCCCGAGGTGACGCCGTGGTCACGGCATATGGCCCGTACGGCTGGTGCCAGTCCTTCTTGATCTACCTGCCCAAGCGAGGAGCCCCGGAGCTTGTTGCCACTGCCTGTTCGATGGAGATCACGCCCGGCAGCCTGGCCGACGACGGGTCAATACAGTGGAGATTCTGGGATGGTGTCAGCTGGCCGCTGATGAGGCGCGACGCGAGTGGAACTGTCGCGGAGACCTTCAACCCTGCCAGTTCGCCCAAGATAGCGGCCTCCATCGAGTGGGCGGTCTTTGCCCGCACTGGTACGGCGATGTTCCGAGGTACGCCCACCGGGGGCGTCTCCACCATCTATTTGATTGACGGCGGCAAGGTGACGCCGGTCTATAAGAACGGAGACTTACTGGACCGCCAATTTGCCAACAACGTCGATGCACCCATTGCGGGCCAGGACGGGACCTACGTCACCCGTTGGGCCAGCGGTGCCGGTACGGGGTTGGTCCGCTTAGCTCCGGGCCCGATCAAGAATTTGGCGCTCTCATTTGGTCTGGAGACGAACCCGCGCGTGACCTGGATCCACTATCCTGTCGATTCCCTGGCGGGCCGAGTCTTGATGGTGTGTGACCTGATTATTGACAATGAGTGGCGCCCTGCTCTCGCCACCGTCACCGACGCCGGCATCCAGCAGGTGGCCCGCATCCCCGGCTGGTACAGCTATTTTGATGGCTATCTGGTGAGCCAAGGTGCCGTAGCCAATCTGACCATGGCGGGTGATTCGAAGCCGGTGCTGCGTTCCTATCCGGCCAGCGGCGCGCCGGAGGCCATTGATATCCGGACTCCGATAATCGCCCCGCCGAGCGCGGATTGGCGGTTTCTGGGGCGCGGGGCCGAACCCAGCCGCCTGCTAGCGCTGAGTCCCGGCGAAGCCTTGATGGAGTATGGGCCATCCGGCGCGCGCACGGTCGCTCAAGTGGGCAGTCTCCTGCCCCACGGTAAAGCGCTTACGAGAATCTTCAACGCCGCCAGCCGCGCCGGGCAGGCTGTTTTCAGCGGGCGGACGAATTCGGTGGGCTCGGGCATCTACCGCTATCGAGGCGGAAAGCTGGAGATCATATTTGAAGCCGATGATAAGGCCGCCGTGGAAGGCTCAAAGTTGTCATGGGTGTGGGGACACCGCGGCCGTTATCTCGCGATCAACACGTTGGGCGATGTGGCGGGCGTGGCGGCTTTTGATTCCAATGACAGCATCTTCTACGCTCCGGTTTCGGGCGCTCCCCGGCGGTTGGCCAGCCGGAACAACGTGGCCCCCGGCGGCGGCTTTTACTCGAGCTTCGACCGGGTTGAATTGGACGACCTGGGCCGGGTTTCCTTTACGGCGATGGTGAGTGGCAAGGGGGCCCTGTTCACCGGCACGCCGGGCAACGTGGCTCGTATTTGGACGGCGGGCGAGACGCTTTTCGGTCGCACCACGGGTGGTGTCGATTCTTTGGTAGCGGCCGGCTCCAAGCTCTATGCAATCTTCTGGACAAACGACGGGCGCCTACTGGCCTCCTACGACCGGGGGACTTGGACGGAGGTGGCGGCGGAAGGAAGAACGTCGGTGGCCGGCGCCGTGTTGACCGAGTTCTATCGCGTTGAAATGTCCGCCTCACCTTCCGGTGACGTCGTCCTGTTGGCGCGGACCAACGACTTGGGGCTGGCCCTGTTTGCCTTCACCCCCACCGGCGCGCGCGTGGTGACATCCGTGTCCGACAAGTTGCCGGGAAATGAGTGGGTGATCGAGCCGCAAGGCGTCTCCATCAGCGACAAGGGCGACACCTTCTTTTCGGCCTGGGTGCTGCTGGATGGCAAGCAAACGCTGGCCCTCTACCAGGCCGCGCCGTTGAATTAGGGGGTGAACCACCGCCACCCGTCCCCCCTAGCGCCTGGGGGCTCCGAACATCCACCGGCCCTTGCTTGAACGCCCAAGGTTAGAGATAGCGGCCTACTTAGAGCCGCCGGCGCGAAGCATGGCGGCGATAATCTTATCCGAAACCCCAGCCTTCTTTAGCTCGATCAACTGATCCGTTTCCATGTGGTACTCCCCTGGCGTTCCGTCGATCTTGGCGATAATGATCTCTTCTGACAAGCCTGCATCCTTCAGTTTCAGAACATCCTCATTCTTGAGTCCGCTTCCCGAGCGCTTCCCACCGGCAGATTGTGGATCGGTCGAGGGCCGACCCTCTCCGTTCCCTTGCGCTGTTAACTTCGCGCGGTCCAACTTTACCTCGCCATTGACATAAGCGGTAATCTCGGTTCCTTTAGGAATCTGCGTGTCCTTACCCTTAACGAAAAGAAAAAGAGGAGCCGCAGGGAAAAAGACGATGGCGGTGGCAACTATGGCTCCGGTCATCTTCCCCGTATTCGAGCCACCGGCCGTATCCTTCACCGCTCGAAGGGCGACTTTCTCGCCATTAACCATGCGCGCATAATCTATGGCAATATCGAGCTTCCCCGCTTTCCCCATTCGGGCCTTAGACTTGGCTTGAGTCACTGACGCAATAGCCACGCCACCCTTTTTTAGTACCACTACTTCGTTAACCACTAGGTCTTCCAGCACTTCAAAGTCCACAGTTTCGCCGACTTTAGCGTCGGCGGATGATAGATTGCGCGATAGTCGCAGCTTGACAGGAGTTCCATCGGCAACGACGAACGGAGCTTGTTGGGCGGATATAGTGGTAAATAAAACGCAGAGAGTGAGTAGGTAACGGAGAAACTTCATGGTGAGGCAGCATGACATGGCCCCGCTAGATTGTCAACGGTAATAGTGCGCCCACTCCTTACCTTCGGCAGGCACGACGCTGTTTTCGATCCTGGGGCGACTCGATTGGCTACTCGGACGCCGGCGGGCGACGCCGCGAGCAAGGATCAAGTGCAATAAGCTATTCTGAGTTTGTCGTTTAGAAGGCGTGCGCCCGTAGCTCAGCCGGATAGAGCATTTGGCTTCGAATTACCTGGACCGGTTTCTCATCGTGTCCGCTGTTTATTGTTGTCAGTCAATTACCCTGGCCTAAACCTGGCTTCTGTCCGCCCTTTCGCAATCGTTCCGCCGGTTTGGCTCCCAGGTTGGCTCCCAATAAATTGGTGCCCATCTCACCAGGCTGGCGACCGTCCTTTCTCTCGTGATCAAGTGTGCCGACCAAACCCATGGCAGTTCCGCTTGGCTTCGGCCGTCCCAGGCTGCAGAAGCGCCGGATGTTCCGGCTCGCTCAGGCGGCCCGGCCGGTTGGCGCTCGGCGGCAAGATCCATCAACTGCGGGTGCGCGGCAGTTGGATGACGGGCATAATGGCTGCGTCCACGGCGCTGACCCCTGGGCCCGGGCAAGCGATGATCCGAGGGCCAATACCGGAAGAAGGAGGCGGCGAGGCCTGTTTCAGAGGATAGCCTGTCGCCGCCTGCATTTACCCATCAGCGGCCCCCCGGCCCATGGGCGCCAAAGGTACTGATTGCAGGTCAATCTCTGTTTGATATACTCGCCTCGCAAGACGGTTTGCCATGAATATCTCTCTTCACATCAACGGAAAAGTACGTACAGATGACGTTGAACCGCGGCTGTTGCTGATTCACTACCTCCGCGAGGTGGTGGGCCTCACCGGTTCTCACATCGGCTGCGAAACATCATTGTGCGGTGCCTGCACGATAATGCTGGACGGCCAGGCGGTCAAGAGCTGTGCGGTGCTGGCGGTGCAGGCCAATGGCCGCAGCGTCACCACCATTGAAGGGCTGGCCCAGAACGGCAAGCTCGATCCGGTGCAGCAGGCGTTCTGGGACGAACATGGTCTGCAGTGCGGATTCTGCACGCCGGGAATGATCATAGCGGTGAAGCAAGTGCTGGAACGCAACCCGACTCCGCTGCAAACCGAAGTGCGGCATGGCATTGAGGGCAACCTCTGCCGGTGCACGGGCTACCAGCACATCGTCAACGCAGCGATGTCCGCGGCCGCCGCTATCGTCAACGAATAGGGAGAATCCACCATGGCCACGACAATCATTCCTCCTACCAAGACTCGCGTCCCGCTGATTGGCCAGCGCCTGCGCCGCAAGGAAGATCCGCGACTGATCACTGGTGCCGCCACCTATGTGGATGACATCAAGTTGCCCGGCATGCTCTATGCCGGCTTCATCCGCAGCCCTTATGGCGCGGCCAACATCAAGAGCATCGACATCAAAGCCGCGCTGGAGCTTCCGGGCGTGATCGCGGTCTACACCGGCGCTGATGTGAAAGATATCGGCCCCGTGCCCTGCGGTGCTTCGCTGCCTGGCCTGCGCGTGCCGCACCACCACATCCTGGCCCAGGATCGCACGTACTTTTTGGGCCACCCGGTGGCCGTCGTTGTGGCAACCGACCGCTACATCGCGCGCGATGCTGCCGACCTGGTCGAGATCGACTACGAACCGCTCGCCGCCGTCACGGACCCCGAGAAAGCGATCACCCCCGGCGCCCCCCCGGTGCACCCGGAATGGCCGGACAACACGGCGTTCACGTTCCTGCAAACCGGTGGCGATGTCGACCAGGCGTTCGCGGATGCCGAAGTGGTGGTGAAGCAGCGGATCACTTCGCAGCGGCTGATCCCGACCGCAATGGAGACGCGCGGCGTCGTGGCGGACTACAACACGGGCGATCAATCGATGACGATCTACTCGTCCACGCAGATTCCGCACTTGCTCCGCACACTGGTGGGTTTGATGTTGGGCCAGCCGGAGAACCGGTTGCGCGTCGTGGCGCCGGAAGTGGGTGGCGGCTTCGGCTCGAAGCTGAATGTCTACGCCGAAGAAGCCATGCTGGGCTTTATCGCTCGCAAGCTGGGCAAGCCGGTGAAGTGGATCGAGACCCGCCGCGAAAACTACACCTGCAC
>JAPKYX010000045.1 GCA_026394075.1 Acidobacteriota bacterium | reverse complement strand
CAATCGAGACTTTCAGCTTCTTCCCGAAATCGAGAATCTGGCCATCCAGGTACCGGGAGCGTTCCTGCTGGGCGCCATCGGGGGCACCCAGGTCAGTCAGCGTCAACGCCAGCTTCTTCAGGCCTTCGGTGTTCTCTTCTACTTCAAGAGCCAACAAATCAAGCGCAAGTTCGCCCTTGGTCTGGCCGTCGACCTCAAAGACCGGAGCTACGGATCGGAGCAGGTTAGTCATCAAACCCCTGTGCCGCAGTACGCGCATGATCCCGCGCCATATCCAGCAAATGTTCCTGGACCTGCGCGGGTGCGTTTCCGCCCGCTTGACCGGCCGGAGCCGCGCCGGGCGCCGGGTCCACCATCACTTCGCTTGTCACTTCGTTGACGACGACGCTCATCGTTTGCTCCTAGATCCTTGGCAGCCACAACCGCAACCGCCCTTATGCCGGGCTGCTTTGGCCGGTATGGTGTGGGCCGCGCCCGAACCCGCCGGAGCATCCAAGCCGCTGTCCACCGCAATGGTGGGACGTAGCGGCACGCCGAACCCGAACGCGGTGGCTCGCTGGTCAGCCAGCGGTCGCGGAGGTGCGGCCGCCGCACCCAGTTGGCGGCTGAGCGAGGGGAAGCCCGACTGTGCCAGAGGCGCCCGGGACTGGGGCGGCAAACCCTGCCGGACCGGCGGCGGCGTGGGCCGTGCCGTGGGCGGTGAGAAGGCCTGGACGGCCTTGGTGGCCGCATCACTGGTGCGGGCGATCTTTGATTGTTCAATGGCCGCTTGTGGACCACCCGCCGCCGACAGAGAGAAACCGGAACTACGCGCGCCGGTTGCCCCGGGTGCCGGTTCCAGCCCGAGCGCCTTCTCGGGTGCGGCACTCGCCCCGGCACCCGCACCAGCGGTTGCGCCCAGGCCCGCTGCGGTGGTGAGATTGCTGCTGAAGCCAACTTCCGTGCCGGCCGAGAGGGCCAGCGGATTTGAAACACCTTCCAAGCCCCGCCACGCAGCGGGGTCCAGGCCCGCCCGGGCGGAGAACTCCGCGGCACTTTCTCCACCCAATGCCAGCGAAGCGTTGGCGGAGAATCCAGCGGTCAGGCTGCCACTCAAGTTCGCGCTGATGCCGGCGCTTAATCCCAACGAAAGATCCGCGCTCAGCCCCAGCGACACACCAGCACTGAGACCCACGCTCAGCCCGGCATTCAGCCCCAACGAACCTACCGCCCCGAGTCCGGGAGAACCCGGCACCGGGGCATTGCCGGCCCGATTCGCGCCGGGGCCAGCCTTCAAAAACTGATACTTGCTGTTCTGCTCTTTGATTGAGACCGACATCTTGGCACGCAGCGGCGTGCCGTCTTCGGCGAAGTGATCAAAGTCGATGGTGATGCCGTCAATGATTCCATCGAAGATCAGGTTGCCCCAGTGGAACCGCACGCGCGGCACGGCCTGCTTTTCTTCGTTGGAGGCAGTGCCGGCGGGGACGACATACTTTTCCACCATGGCCGTCCGCTCGCGCACGTCGCGCGCCCGGGCAGTTGTCCCTTCGTCCGCCGTATCAAAGCTGAGATCCACGGTGAGAGTGGTGGAGCTGGAACCTAAGTACTGACGGGCCTGACGACCCCGGCTCTCGCCGCCCTCGATGGTGTTCGAGAACTGCAAGCGAAGGCTCGCCGGATTGAACTGCACCGGCACGGGGTCACCCTGCGGCGTCGAGTTCTCGTCGCTGGCGATCTCCTGAAGTGTGGCTTTGCTAAGCAATCGTCCTCTCCGTCAACATCATGAATCCACCAGCTGCAAGCCTTCGTGGGCGATGTGCAGTTCTTCGATGGCGATCTCACCGGTCTTGCCGTTCAATTCCGGCCCGCGCACTTTCAAAGGCAGGCCGCGATTGAAGGCCCAGGTGGCGACGACCGAGGCGCCGGACGGGGTCATCACCTGCACCAAGCCGTCGTAGCGGGGCACGGGCCGCTCGCCGCGGGAAATCGATTGAAGCCAGTTCCACAGATCGCGATTGACGCCGCCGGAGGAGCCATGGAACATGCCTCGCTTCAGCACCAGCGGTGAATACTTGGCCCGGCCCACGCGCCGGATGACGCCGTCATTGCGGCCACCTTCGGTCAGCTCCTGGATGTCCAGTTCAATCTCCAAGCCGCTACATTCCTGGAACGCACCGTCTGATAGCGGAGCCCCGGAGATGGTGGAGGTGAACGCACCATCGCCCGAAGCCTGGGCCGGACTGCGGCGCAGCTTCAACTGAAACCGGAATGTGTGCAGCAGAGAATCAGCCATGGCCTATTCTTCGATCCGGAGACCACCTTCGAACGTCCGCTCCAAACGAATGACGATAAACTCCAACGGCTCGGCCGGCGCCACGCCGATCTCCGCGACCAATCGGCCCAGATCGAGATGGGCGCGCGGGTTGAGTGCGTCGTCACAGCGCACAAAAAATGCTTCCTCTTCGGTGGCCCCGCGAAAGGCTCCTTGGGCAAACAGACGGCGCAGAAGACCACGCAGCAGATGGCTGATCTCCGAACGCAGACCACTGTCGTTGGGTTCAAACACCGCCCACTGCATTTCGCGATCCAGCGTCTTGCGCAACATCAGCATCAGCCGCCGGACACTCAATTGCCGGTAGCTCGCATCGGAGGAAAGCGTCCGAGCGGCGGAAAGCAGCACGCCGTCGCGGGTCTGCAGCAGGACGTTGATACCCACTGGATGCAGTTGATCGTGGCGCGCGGGGGAGACTGGGTCGGCGACACCGACGGCCGCCTTGAGAATACGGTTGGCCGGCCCGTGAGGCACTCCAAACAGCGCTTCGGTCTGAGCAATCGTGCCGGCCGCGAACGACGAAGGCGGCACCGCAATCAGTGCATCGCGTTGGTCATCGCCGCGGGCCACCTGGACCCAAGGATGGTAGGCCGCGGCATAGGACGAATCAAACGAGGCCCGCCACGCCAGGATGGTCCGCTGATCCAACCCCGGCGGGACATCCAGCAGGACAACGAAACGCCGCAGTTGATCGGCCAGCGTCACCAGGCGTGATTGCAGCGCGATGATGGCGGCCCGGTCGCTGGGGAGCGAGGGATCCAGGCGCAAGCCCTCCAGTTCAGCCGGAGCCGGCTGTTGCTCTCCTGGCGGCAGAGGCACGACGCAGCGGGCAAACTCAGGACCGGCCAGTGAGACGGGGTCCAGCACGGAAGCCCACGGTGTCAGCGGTCCGGGTGAGTAAAGATCCGGCGCCAGCACCTGCGTCACCTCGTCGAGATGGGTGAACGCGTGCACGCCGTCACCGGGTTCGTCGTCACCCAACACCCAGCCGTCATCGAAGAAGTCATCGGGGACAATGGCCGCATAGTCGTCCAGGCCACCACTCAGGCGCACCTCAGCCGGGGAAGTGAGGCTGGCCGACGCTGGCCACTGCGCGGTTTGGATCCAACTTTCCTGCGGCCACAGCAAGTCCGATTCGTAGCAGAGTACCGTGGCCAGCCAGCGCGGATGCTCCGGGGAGAAGCCCAGGCGGTCGTGCTTTTCTGTGACGGCTCCGCCATCGCTCGCGTTCAATTCGCCTTCCACCAGTTCCACCCGGAGTGCCGTGGCGGCAGCCGGCGAATCGAACAGTGCGCGGCGGGTGGAACGATCAGCCGCCGTCCGCTCCACCGAGTCGACAAAACGCAGCGCGTACGTACCGTCTGCAAAGGTCAGCCGGACCAGCGCTCCTGGCACCAGTGGCTGTCCGGCATCGATCGTCAGCCCCGTGGTGTCGATGGCGAGTGCCGCCACCGGCCGCGTCGTATAGGTGAGGCTGGCCCGGACCTGATTGCCCCAGCTTCCTTCGCTGCGCGCCCGCAGTCCGGCTGCACCCAACACGCCTTCCGCCACGCGGGCATTGTTGAGCGCGGCGCTGCCATAGTCATGAACGACGCGCGCGATCCAGGCACGGCGGCCACCATTGGCAAAAAAAGCACCCACCGCGTACGGCAGCAGCCCCGGACCTTCAAAGCCGCCAAAGCGAGCGCGGTACTCATCAAAGCTCTCCACGGCCACCGGCAGCGTGCGGCGACGGGGCCGGGCTGATTCGACGCACGGGCGGTCATCGCGCCACTTTTCGTTGAACACGGGATGGCGCACGGGTCCCCGGGGCGCTACGCCCGCAAAGGCGCAGATGTCCATGCGCGCGGGGTCCAGGACACGCGTCGCAACGGGATGCGCCCGGTAGATGCCGGGCGCCCCCAAGGGAGTCTGGGTGATCGAACTCATGGTCTAGACCGCCCGCAGCCGGGCTGCTACTTGTACTCGATCCCCTCGTGCACCAGAGAGATCTCTTCCATCGCCACCTCGCCGCCACCCTTGGCTGCCAGTGTCGGCCCGGTCCACTTCTTGGGCTGAGCATTGCGCAGCGCCCAGGTGGCGACCGGTTGGCGCGCCTCATCGAGCAGCGTGATGGTGATGGTGCGCGGGTCGGCCGTGCCGTCGCGAACACCTTTCAGCCACTGGAACAGGTCGTCGGAACCCACGAGACCACGCTTCAACGTGACGTCGTCGTTCTTGTGTGTGTTGGGTACCTTGCGCACCGTGTTGAACTTCTCGTTGCCGTTGCGGTACTCCGAATAACTGACATCGACGCCCAGGCCGCTGACGTCACTGAAGCCGCCGACGACGGAGCCGCTGGACCCATCGCCTTGGGAGCCACCCAGGGCCACCAGGAAATTGAACGCGCCGTATGGATTGTCGCGAAATGTAGGCATGTTGCTCTTTCTCCTCGATACTTAGGGAACTCTGGGAAACGGTTAACCCTTCCGGTCGCCAGTCCACTGGCCGACGCGGAAGATGACGAATTCAGCCGGCTTAGTGGGAGCCACGCCCACCAGGCAGATCATGCGGCCGTTGTCGAGGTCATTCTGCGTCATCGTGGTGCGGTCGCAGCGGACAAAGAAGGCGTCTTCCGGCTTGTCACCCATCAGCGCTCCGTCACGCCACAGCACCAGCAGAAAGTCCTCGACGGTCTGCCGGATGTTGTCCCACAGTCGCCGATTGTTCGGCTCAAACACCGCCCACTGGGAGCCCTTGTCGAGCGAATGCTCAATGTAGATAAACAGGCGCCGGACGTTGACGTACTTCCATTCCGGGTCGGAGCTGATGGTACGGGCCCCCCACACGCGGCTGCCCCGCCCTTCAAAGAAGCGCAAAGCGTTGATGCCTTCCGGATTCAGCACGTCCTGCCGCGGCTTGTTGATGTTGGCTTCAAACCGGGTCAGGCCGCGCACCACCTCATTGGCCGGGGCCTTGTGAACACCGCGCTCGATGTCCGACCGCGCATAGATGCCGCAGACAAACCCGGACGGCGGCAGCATCAAGCGGCGCGGGGGCGCTCCTTGAGCGGCACGTTCGGTGGGATCGAGAATCTCGATCCAGGGGTGATAGAGAGCGGCGTACTTGCTGTCGAACTTGCCGCGGAAGTCGCGGATCTCGTTCATTGAGCTCTGGAACGGCGCGTCCAGCACCGCGATGCGGTAACGCAGCGTCTCCGCATGGCTGATCAGTTTGCCGGTGGCCACTTCACACAGCGTCTTGTCGTCATAGGTGCCGGAATCGGGCAGGGCGACGATGGCAATGTCATCGATCTCACCCAGGGCTTCGAGTCCCGTGGCCTTGACAGTGGTGATGTCCGGATCGGCCGCCTTGCCAGCCAGGTCATCCGGTTGCGGCATCTGCCCATCATGTCCGCCAGCGAGGCGAGGGCTGGGGTTGCCCTGCAAAGCCGCCACCAGACGCGCTTCCAGGAAGTTGTCGGCGATCACCGTGGGGTCCCAAGCCAGCCACACTGCGGCGTTCTCATCCTCCGGATCATTGCGTTGCAGGATACGGCCGATGAAGCGCTTCTGGGCAAAGCTGGGGGAGAGCTCGTCGTAAACGTCCACCCGCTCAGTGTCCACGCGGACCTGAACCTGAAGCTCAATCAGGCTGACCGTCTCACCGGCGGCCGGGGCCACCAATACGCCCAGGCGCGTAAAGACCTGACTGCCACCCGCGTCCAGCCCGACGATGGCCAGTTGCGTGAGATCCACCGGATCATTGCCAACTTTCTTGACGCCGGCCGGCAGGATCTCGATCACGCTCCCCGGACGCGCCCGGCCCAAGTTGCGCGAGCGCACCACGACGGTTGTTACCTCGACGTTACCCATCGCGCCCGGCCAGCGGGCATTCCAGGTAGCCGTACCAACGGCGCCGACGGGAACGGCCCGCGTGGCCACGCCATAGTTCAGCGCCGGAGCGGCTCCACGCGGCGAAAAGACGCGGGAGACATAGAGCCGCTTGCCGCCGTTCTCAAAAAAGGCCCGCGCCGCGTGGGCGACATAGCCGGGACGCTCTTCCAGCGTCAGGGCATCCGCCCCGACCCGGATGGTCTCCAAGCCGCCGTAGATCCGCTCGAACTCCGTGAAGCTGGTGACCAGCCGGGGCTCACTGGTGGCGGGTCCACCGGGATACTGAACCGGCCCGAAGCGGGTGACCCCGGCAAAGCCGGTGGTACTGGTCGGGACCCCTTCGATCGACTTCGACCGAAAGCTGACTTCTTCAACATAGACGCCGGGAGCAAGGTACTCGGGCATTCAAATTTCTCCTATGGCCGCGTTTCAAATATCGGGTGCCGTGACACGAACTGAAAATTGGTTCGGTTCATCGGGTTTAGGGGACGGCAAAGACCGGCTCGTTTCCACGAAGCCGGCCGAATTGGAACTCAACATTCCGGGCTAACAATTCGCTATATCCAGTGGGCAGGGCTTCGCCGGTGGAAACCGTGTCCGCCAAGCCAAAAGTGGGCAGAACCTCGAGCGGCAGATCCCACAGAGGGTCAATGGAAGGCCGGTCAGGGGAAACCGGCACAGGCGGTGCCGCCAAGCCAAAGATACGGACGCTGAAGACAAAAGGCTCCACCAGATCGCCGACACCTGCTGAGCGGGAATCGAGCAGCAGAAGGAACTCACCGCGATCATCGCCGTGGGCTCGACCCACAACGGTTGTTCCGCGCCGGGCCTCGACCCGGCACCACCGGAATGGCGCTCCCGCGCGCGTGACCGTGCCCCGCAGGCCGGTGATGGCCTCCGTGGTTTCGTAGGCGGCACCGGGGAACAGGCTGAGGCGGCGCACCCGATCTCCCGCACGGTTCGAATCGGCCTGGGCGGCCGTCCGCAAGGGCACGGTGAAGCGGCGCGGCACACAACGGCGGCGATCCTGCGACGGCGCATAGAGCGCATCAGCCGCGTCAAATACCCGGACACTAAACGTCGGCGGTTTGACGCCCAACTGATACCGCAGGGCGTGCAATCCGGACCCGTGCCGGTCCACCGGAATCTGCACACCTCCCAGCGGCGCCCGGTCATCGGTTAGCTGCAGGGGTTGCCAAAAGCGCTGGCCACGGACCGCATCCACCGGCTCAATGCCGATCGCTAGCTGGTGACGGCTGACAACGTAGCGGCTGGCGATCGTGGTCACGGTGTGACCTCCGGCGTGGCACCCAACAACACCGTCGTCACCGGCCCGGCGAGCGGTTCCGCCGCCTCGATGCGGGCGACACGGGCCATATAGGGAACACTCAGGCGGTAATCAGTGGGGAGCGAATCGAAGGTCCGCATGACGGCCTCGGTCGTGATCTCGTCGGCCACCACCTGCACGCTCTCGTGCGGTGCCCAGCCGCCCGATTCATGCAGCAGCGGACCGGACAGAACGGGGTGCGCTTCAATGCACTGCATCGCGCGACCAAGGATCCGGTGCTCGAATTCGGCATTATCCGCCCAGGCCGTTAACAGGAAATGGAGGTCCAGTGGCAGTACGGCACGCCCGGTCTGGCTGCCGGTGGCGGACCAGGCGGCGCGCATCGCATGGTTGAAATCAACCCGGTAAAGGAAAACGGTTAAGGCCGGTGTGCCGACGCGGGTGGGAAAATTCGCCGGGGCAAAGTCGTCGGTAGTGGCCAAGTGAACCCGCGTGGTTGTTCCGGCCACCGGAACGGGGTCCTCGCGTTCAAACCATAACCTGATCAGCCGCTCAATGCTACGCCCGACCGCACCGATTGCCGCGTATCCAGCCACGCGTACCCTCCGTCCTATCAAACCGACTATTGGGCCTTGGGGGTGAACAACAATCAGTAAGATTGTCGCCACTTAGCCTCTGCCTTTTCAGACCTCTTCAAGTATAAGGAAATGAAGACGGGTGTCAATCATTTTATTGCGGGTTGTACACGCGGCACGGTAGTGGGGCCGAGGCTGAGGCATTCCTGCCCCAAACCGCGCACAGACGCAGGCCCCTTGGATTGGTCATCGGCGTGCTGCGTTGGGATGGAGACAAGCCTTCACTAAGCCGCAGATGAAAATGCGGGGTGGGTGGGCGAATGGGACAACGGAGGACCGGATGCGGTTTGTTAGAGCGGTTTTGTGGTTCGGTGCCTATCTGGCTCTGATCCTGTTTCCGTTGGCCGTGGCGGCCCTGTTTCCGGGCGAGGGCGCCGGGAGGCCACTGACCTTGCAGATCGGTGTAGCCTGCGGTTTTGTCGGCCTGTCGGTCCTGGCGTTTCAGTATGCCCTGGTGGCGAAAGTAGAAACGCTTGCCGCAGCTTACGGCCAAGATGCGTTGCTGCGCTTCCACAAATGGATGGGGATCGCGGCGGCTTGGCTATTGGCCATCCACGCGACGCTGGTGATGAGCGGAGGCTACCCACTGGAGTGGCTAAACCCTTTTGATTCCGCCACGCCTTCTGCGATGCGGTGGGGCGTGATCACCACCGCTCTGCTGGTGCTGTTGATGGCCAGCTCACTCCTCCGGCGTCAATTCCATCTGCCGTTTGACTGGTGGCAGTTGATCCACACTTGGCTGGCGGACGTCATCCTGTTGGGTGCTTTGGCGCACGTTTTGCAGTTTGGCGTGTTTTCGGCCACCATCCCCATGCGGGCGACGCTCGCAGCGTACTACTGCATTCTGTTGGTGCTTGGGGTCTACTACAAGCTGGTGCGCCCCATGTCGATGTGGAACCGGCGCTGGCGGGTGGTTGAGAACCGCCACGAGCGGGGCGATTGCCACACCTTGGTTCTGGCGCCGGTCGGCCACGCTGGATTTACCTTCGAGCCTGGCCAATATGCGTGGCTCAACACCGGACGCACGCCGTTTCATCGAGACCGCCATCCCATCTCGTTTTCTTCCTGCGCCTATGACGAAACCGGCCGGCCGGTGGAATTCTCGATTCGCAAGCTGGGGGACTGGTCCGGGTCCGTTGTCCCGAAGTTGAAACCCGGCGACAGCGTCTGGGTGGACGGACCCTACGGTGTCTTTTCATCCGATCGCGAGCAAGGGATGGGCTACGTTTTGGTCGCCGGAGGCATCGGCATTGCCCCGATGAAGTCCATCTGCGCAACTCTGGCCGAACGCGCCGACAAGCGCCCGGTGATCCTGTTTTTCTTCAGCCGCGACCTGGATGGGCTGACCTTCCATGAAGATCTAGAACAACTGACCCGGCGCATGAACTTGAAAGTGATTTATGTCCTGGAGCACCCGCCCACCGGCTGGACGGGTGAATCCGGCGTGGTCACCAGAGAGCTTCTCGCGAAACACCTGCCCCGCCATTACCGCCGTTTCCAATACTTCGTCTGCGGCCCCGTGCCCATGATGGACTGTGTGGAGAAGATCCTGCCCCAGTTGGGCGTACCGGCGGATCAGATCCACAGCGAGAGATTCGAGATCGTCTAGCGTCGCGTCAAGTGGACTTTGCGCCGGTCAGCAGAGCAATTACCTGAGCGATGGCGAGGCTGGCACCTTCCCGCACCGCCGCGGCTCTGGCTTCCGTCGATAGTGCGTCCGTCGGTACCTGCGGCGCGGGAGCGCGCTGAGCGGCGGTCCATTGCTCCAACAACGCCCAGGCTTGCATGCGCTTGTGGCAGTAAGTGGCCAAGTCCCGGGAAATGGCCACCCGTACTTCTGGACCTTCTGCCGAGGTCGCGAAGTACGGCACGGCCATCGGTGGGCGATCGTGAAACTGGGCCAGGTACTGCCCGAGTTCCACCGGGTCGTGCTCGCCCGGCACTTCCGGCAAGAGACGGAAGTGGTTCTGCAGGCTGGGATTCATGGCCGCGGCGTGGGCCAGAGTCCAGGTATTGGGTTCCATGGACTGGATCGCAAAACAGCCTCGCCAGTCTGACGCGGCCGCGGGATCAAACGTGAACAGCGGCCAGGCGCGCGCCAGCGGTAGAACAGCCGCTTCCGGCCATCCGCCACCAGACGGCGTGGCAATGACGGCCAAGGCCGGACGGCGGGAGCGAGCCATCGCCGCCAGGCCGGACATCAGGTGTTCCGGATAGGCCAACGAACCTTGCAACACGAAAGCGTCCCGGCTGGTAACGGCCAACACGGCCAGATCGGGAACGTCGCCTTGGAGATCGTCCTCGGTGAGGCTGGGTTTCGGTGCCAGCACCTGGATCGGGCAGCTTGAACGCAGCAATCGGAGCATCGGACCCAATGGGTACTCGCCCGGACGGTCAGGGGACAGCAACACCACGATGGGCGGGAGTGCGGCGAGTTCGGCCGCGCCAGCCGCCTCCCAGCGAAAGCGTTCCAGCATTGCTTCGTGAAGGCCCGGCTCAAAGGCGTCTTCCAGTTCCAGATGGGCCACCCGAATCGCGCGTAACACTGCTTCAAACGCGGTCAGTTGGGGCTCCGCGTAGGCCAGCGCGGCGGTGCACGGGTCAGTGCTGCTGAATAGCGAACCGCCGAACGGGTTGGCTGGAGGCGGACCCGAATGGAAGAGCACGAACGGAGGCTGAGCGGCGGCTTTGGCCAGCGCCTCTCTCAGTGTCGTCAGCGCTTCCTGGCAACGCTGGCGGCGCGAAGCTGGCATGCGGTGAACCGGACTCGGCCGCCGGCGGAGAGTGGCCGCGAGCGCGGACACATCAAGGTAGGTGCCCGCCTGGCCGCCAAGGACGGCTGAAACTGCTGCTGGTGAAAGAGCCGACTCCGCATGGCTGTCATCCAGCACCAGCAGGTCTTCCAGACGATCAGCTGCCTGAAGGAGCCGCTCACGGAACTGGGCCTGGGCGGACTGGTGTGCCCGAAGTAAAGCTGCAATGGGCAGCAGGACGGCGGCATCCGCGGCAAACGGAATCTGCCACTGCCGGGCGTCGGGGTGCACGGAAAAGTCGGCGGCCAGACAGATGGGGTAGGCGGCCTGCTCGCTCGGCAGAGCTCGGCCTCCCGCGATCGCCGCTGGCGAGAGATCCGGCATCTGGCCGGTCAGCCCGTGGCCGGTGATGTGGAACGTCCGGAGTTGTTCTGCGGCAGTGACGGCCATAGTCTCCTCAGATCTCATAACGGCTCAGCCACTTCTCGGTAGCCGCCATCTTTTCGGCTTGCGACTTGCCGAGCCCCTGCGAAGTCTGCAAGTCATAACGGGCCGCGCGTTCATCGCGGTAGAGCAAGCCCACGGGGTAAACGTCATCGCGTTCCGCGACGGCGCGGGCGGCAGCAAGCTGATGCGGGTCGTGGGCGGCGCGGTTGGGGAACAGCCGCTGCATCGACGGCTCAAGCGGAATGCCGTCGTCGTGGGTCAGCAGCAGCACCTGACTCATGTCGTGTTGCACGGCCGCGAACACGTGAGAGGTAAAGTGCGGGCAGCGCTGCAGGATGCGCACGAACGACGTGCCCTTATGCTCGTAGGCGGCGCGGATGGTGCTGTAGAGATGCGGTGGATTCCAGTCAATGGTCTGCGCGACAAACGATGCATTGGTGACGCCCAGAGTGACGCTCAAGGGATTCAGCGGCGGCAACACGTTGCCGCGCGGGTGGGTGTTCGATCGTTCTCCGGTGCGCGTGGTGGGCGATGTCTGGTTCTTGGTGAGCCCATAGATGTTGTTGTCCAGCAGCAGGATCGTCAGGTCCATGTTGTAGCGGATCGTGTGGATCCAGTGAGCCGTGCCGATGGCGCAGCAATCACCGTCGCCCGTCACGACAAACATGTGCAGATCCGGCCGCCGGCTGCGCACGCCGCAAGCCACCGGGAAAGCGCGCCCGTGGAGGCCATGAAAGCCATAGGTCTTCATGTAATGCGGAAACCGGCTGGAGCAACCGATGCCGGAGACCACCACCGTCTTTTCCGGCGGCAACTGCTTATCGCGCGCCACTTGTTGCACCGCGTTGAGCACGGCGTGGTCGCCGCACCCAGGGCACCAGCGGGCGGGTACACCCTGATAGTCCTGCAACGTGCAGTTGCGCGGCGGCGCCTCTGCCTCCCACTCCTGGCGTAGTCCGGACATAGTTCTAGCTCTCCTGCCTTAGCATTTCAAGACGGCGCCGCAGTTCCGCCACGATCCGCGACGGCGGAATCGGGCTCCCCGGCACCTGGGACCAGCAGTCGATATCGATCAGAGTCTGCGACCGCAGCAACTGCGACAACTGAGAGTAGCGGCGGCTTTCCGGCGTGATGAAGGCGGCGTCCGCAGGGTCGCTGTAGTTCACCTCCACGGTCAGCACTTTCCGGAAGCGCTCGAAGATCTTCTTCAGGCCGGGCTCCATTGGCGATAGGAACCGCAGGTGCAAGGAGGACACCCGGTGCCCTTCCCCCCGCAGTTGATCCACCGCTTCTTCAATGCAGCCTAAGGTTGAGCCCCAGCCAACCACCAGTAGATCGCCCTCCGCGCTGCCGTGGACCTGTGGCGGATGCAGCGCGCTTTTCAGCACAGCCAGCTTGCGGCTGCGCATCTCCATGCTCTTCTGATTGATCGCCGATTCGTAAGCCACGTGGCTGGCTTCATCGTGCGCCAGACCCGTCAGCACATACTCACCACCGCGTTGGCCCGGGATCGGCCGCCGGGAGAGGCCGGTCTCGGGATCCCAGGCAAAGGGCGGCACGGACTGGTCCCACGCGGCCTGTTCCACGGGTGGTGCCAGCCACGAACTTTGCAGCTGCGGTTTTGGGAAAGGCTGTTGCCCGGTGGCCAGATTCGCATCCGATAGGATCATCACCGGCCCCCGGAAGTCTTCCGCGAGCCGTCGCGCTGTCACCACGAAGTGAAAGCACTCCTCAATGGTGGCCGGGGCAATGATGATCTTCGGGCTGTCACCGGGTGAAGCGTAGAGCGCCGCCAACAGATCGCCCTGCTCAATCTTCGTGGGCAGGCCGGTCGACGGGCCGCCGCGTTGAACGACAATCACCACCAGCGGCACTTCGGCCATCACGGCGTATCCCAGAAACTCCGTCTTCAGTGCCAGTCCCGGGCCGGAGGTAATCGTCACCGCCGTCTTGCCCGCATACGAGCAGCCAATCGCGAAACCGATGGCCGCGATTTCATCTTCGGCCTGGTGCACGAAGCCACCGGCCTCCTGGAGTGCATTCGCCAGGAAGTGAGAAGCCGATGTCGCGGGTGTGATGGGGTACATCGAGCAGACTTCAATCCCCGCCGCCATGATGCCCAGGGCCAGGGCCTGATTGCCATTCATCACCACCATCGGTTGGGCGTGTTTGTGGGCCGGTACGCGAAAGCGCTGCTGAACGTTCGCGAGCGTCCAATCGTAACCGTCGGCAAAAAGCGCCAGATTCTTCTCAATCGCGGCGTCGCCTTTTCGAGAGAAGCGCCGGCTGATGTTCTCCCGCACCGTGGCGGCATCGAGATCATAGATGGCGCACAGCAGCCCCAGTGCCCACATGTTCTTGCCCTTGCGGGGATCGTCGGTGTGTTGCCGGCACTGCGCCTCGATCGGTGCTTCGATCACGGTGTAGCCCCGCCGCCGAAAGTCCTCGATCGCCTCCTGGTAGCGGCGGCGGATCTCGTCATCGGGATGTTCCGCCCACGTGCGGTCGACAAACACGATCGTGCCGGGGTGGAGCGCCCCGGCGTCGATGCGGCTATACAGCACCTGCTCATTCAGCGCCACCACGATGTCGGCATGGTCGCCCGCATTGGTGACCGGATTTGAACCCAGCCGGATACGGTTGCCACTGGCCCCGGCGCGGGAGCGGCTGGGCGGTTCGATCTCGGCGGGAATGATCTCGACGGTCCAGATGCCGTTGCCGTTGCGCGCCACCAGATCGGCGAACATCTGCCCGCAGGTTTGGGCGCCTTCCCCGGAGTCGCTGACGATCTCGACAATGTGCTGATCAACCACACGGACCGTGCTGGCGGATGGAGTGGCTTCTAAGTCGGCCATCGTGGTGGACATCGGTTACTTACCTCCCGGCGCAGATTCAAGGACCATTCGGAAACCGTCTGTCATATACCGGCGTCCATCCGGGTCGATCAAAAGAGCTTCGACGTGCTCCGCCTGGGCGAGCGCCATGCCCTTCTCTGGCCCGAGGATGAAGATGCCTTTGGCGATCACCACGCCCTGTTCCGCGGTCGCCGCCAGCACGCTGACCGAGGCCGCCGCACGCGCAGGCCAACCGGAGCGGACATCGATGATGTGGTGATAACGGACTCCGTCGACGATCCGAAACCGCTCATAGTCGCCCGAGGTCACCAAGGCCTGATTGCGTGGCCGCACCAGACCCAGCAGTCGGCCGCGATCCTGGCGGGGATGCTGGATCCCCAATCGCCAGGGGACTCCGTGGCGGTTGCCAGAAACACGCACATCGCCTCCGCCATCCACCATCGCGTTGCCAAAGCCCGCTTGCGTCATCACTTGGATGGCGCGATCCACCGCGTAGCCTTTCGCGATGCCGCCCAGGCCGATACTCATTTGGGCGCCAGGCAGGAATACCCGATTGCCCTCAATCTGAATGGCTCGATAGTTGACATTGCGCCGGGCCGCTTCCACCAACTGGGGCGTGGGCGGCACGAAGTGCTCGTCGAACTTCCAGATCTTCCCCATGCCGCGCCAGGTGATGTCGAAGGCCCCTTCGGTCTTGTGGCTGTATCGGATGCTGCGCTCAATCATCTCGCGCAGTTCTTGCGGTACCTCCACCGGATGCTCGCCAGCGGCAGCGTTCACCTGAGACAAAGGCGAATCCGGCTTCCATTCACTCATCAAGCGATCGACTCGGTTCAGCTCGGCATACGCTTGCTCGATCGCGGCGCGGGCTGCATCCGGTCGGCCTTCATCGAACACTTCGATTGTCCAAACAGTACCCATCAGTGGGCGGCTTACCCGAAGACTCGAGGTGGGCCGATCCCAAGGTGCTAGCCGGAACGCCAACAGAGCGCTCGCGATCGCGAGGAACAGAAACGTGCGTCGCCATAGAGCGGCCATGTCCAGCAAGGCAAGCAAGTTGGGGGCCAAACCGCCTCAAACGAGTGGCCCTGCGCTTGCAATGCCATTGCCGTGCATACAGCCATTGTGGCGGCGGGACGTTCCGCAAAGCGAGCTTCGGTGCCAATATCAGGGGCTTCAGCACAATCCATGAGCTTTCAGGCCGGCCTCTATGGGGTAGATGCCCCGGGACCATGGGGCATCTACCCCACTGGTAACTGCGCGGAAGGCGTATCGGGGTGGATCAAGTGATGACTGAGTTTCTGATCGCCGGCGGAATCATGGGGGCGATGGGCGCAACGCTGGCGGCGGTGCTGGCTTTCGCGGACAAGAAACTCTACGTCTATGAAGATCCCCGGATCGATGAGGTGGAAGGCCTGTTGCCCAAGGCTAATTGTGGTGCCTGCGGCTGTGCGGGATGCCGGGCCTTCGCCGAGAAGGCAGTGAAGGGCGAGATTGCTCCCGGCAAATGCACCGTCAATAGCCCGGAAGGCGTGGCTGCCGTCGCGGCGCTGCTGCAGATTGACGCGGGAACGGAAGAGAGGCGGGTCGCGCGCTTGGCTTGCGCGGGTGGTCCACATGTGGCCCGGCATCGCGCCCTCTATGTCGGCCTGCCCACCTGCCGCGCGGCGGCACTCGTGAATGGCGGAGCCAAAGGATGCAGTTGGGGCTGCCTGGGACTGGGCGATTGCGAACGCGTGTGCAGCTTCCAGGCGATCCGCATGAGCGGGCACAGCCTGCCGGTGGTGAGCGAGTCGCTCTGCACCGCTTGCGGTGATTGCGTGGAAGTGTGCCCGAAGCAGTTGTTCTCGCTGCACGCGGTCAGTCACCGGCTTTGGGTCGCTTGCCGCAACCTGGCCGATGGCGCTCAGGCGGAGGCCGACTGCGAAGTGGCGTGCACCGCGTGTGGACGTTGCGCGGTTGACGCTCCGGGTGGATTGATCCAGATCGTCAACAATCTGGCCGTGATTGACTACGGCCGGAATTCACTAGCCTCACCCGTCCCCACGCAGCGATGCCCCACCGGGGCCATCGTCTGGTTCGAGAAAGACCAAGGCCCCCTTCGCGGGCCGGAAGCAAAGCGCATCACGCGCCAATCCCCATTGCCCGTTCGGGCGGCGGATCTGCCAACGCAACGCGCAACAAGTTCCTACGAGGGAATGCACTTATGAATGCTAAACAGACTTTCCGATTTCCCGGTGTCCGGCAGGCGATGGACGGCAATACGGCCGTCGTCATGTGCGAGCGGGAATCAAGTGATGCCGCTGGCGCGTATCCCATCACTCCCTCCACCCAGATGGGTGAGTATTGGGCGGAGGAAGCCGCCAAGGGGCACATCAACATCTCCGGGCGTCCGCTGATCTTCATCGAACCCGAGGGCGAGCATGCCGCCGCTGCGGTGACGGCCGGCCTGTCGATGACCGGTCTTCGTGCCACCAACTTCTCCTCCGGCCAGGGCATCGCCTACATGCATGAGTCGCTCTACGCGGCGGTCGGCAAGCGGTTGACCTATGTGCTGAACATGGGCTGCCGGGCGATGACCAAGTCAACGCTGAATGTCCATGCCGGGCATGACGACTATCACTGTATTGACGATACCGGCTTCTTCCAGTTGTTCGGTAAGAGCGCCCAGGAAGTCTGCGACCTCAACATCATTTCGCACCGCATTGCCGAGCTGGCGCTAACGCCTGGAATCTGCGCTCAGGATGGCTTTCTGACCACTCACCTGATCGAATCGTTGATGCTACCGGAGCGCGAGTTGATCGCCACCTTCCTGGGACGCCCCGACGACATCATCGATACGCCCACACCGGCTCAGCGCATCCTCTACGGGCCTCGCCGCCGCCGCATTCCGGAGCTTTGGACCGTCGACAATCCCGTGATGATCGGGACCGTCCAGAACCAGGACGCCTACATGCAAAGCGTCGCCGCCCAACGGCCTTACTTCTTTAACCACATCGCAGGCATCACGGATCAGGCCATGGAGGAATTCCATGCGCTCACCGGCCGCCGCTATCAGCGGGTTTCCACCTATCGCACCAGCGATGCCGACTATCTGATTCTCGGGCAAGGCAGCATGCTGGTCACCGCGGAGGCCGTGGCCGACTACCTGCGAGAGACGCGCAAGATCAAAGTCGGCGTGGTGAATCTCACTATGTTCCGGCCCTTCCCGGGTGAACTATTGGGCAGCTTGCTCCAGGGCCGCAAAGGTGTGGCCGTGCTGGAGCGCGTCGATCAGCCGCTGGCCATGGACCTGCCGCTGATGCGCGAGGTCCGGGCCGCTTTGGGACGCTGTGTCGAGAATGGCAACGCCGCCAATCGCTCCGTGGTGCATGAGGGTTACGCCAGCTACCGTAAGCCCGAAGACATGCCGCCGCTCTATTCGGGTTCGTTCGGCCTGGGCAGCCGCGATCTGCAGCCGGAGGGCTTGATCGGGGCCATCGAGAATATGCTGCCCACCGGCGGGCACCGCAAGTTCTACTATCTGTCGATCGACTTTGTCCACGACAGAGCATTCACGCCCAAGCAGGAGATTCACCAGATCCAGGTGGCCGATGCCTACCCCGGCTTGAAGGAACTGGCCGTGCACGGCAGCGAGAACCCCAACCTGATGCCCAAGGACAGCATCACCGTTCGCTTCCATTCCGTCGGCGGATGGGGCGCGATCACCACGGGCAAGAACTTGGCCATGACGCTGTTCGATCTGCTGGGGTACCACATCAAGGCGAACCCCAAGTACGGTTCGGAGAAGAAGGGCCAGCCGACCACCTACTATCTGTCTGCCGCCCCGGAACCCATCCGCATCAATTGCGACTACCTGTTTGTCGATGTCGTCCTGTCACCGGACCCCAACGTCTTCCTGCACTCCAACCCGCTGGCCGGGCTGAAGCGCGGCGGCGTCTTCATTCTCCAGAGCGCGTTTATCGACCCCCAGGAAGTGTGGGCGCAGATCCCGGAAAAGTTCCAGCGCATCGTGATCGACAACGACATCCGCCTCTATTACCTGGATGCCTTCAAGATCGCCCGCGAAGAAGCCACCGATACTGAGCTCCAGTTCCGCATGCAAGGCAACGCGTTCCAGGGGGCGTTCTTTGCGGCCTCACCCGTGATGTCGCAGGCCAAGCTAACGGACCAGGCGCTATTCCAGGCCATCCGGTCGCAACTTGAACACAAGTTCGGCACCAAAGGGGCGCGCGTCGTCGAGGACAACGTCCGCGTCGTGCGCCGTGGCTTTGATGAAGTACGTGAGGTGACGGACAAGCAGTTGCAAACCGCTCCAGCAGCCCTGCGCAAGGCTCCGGACGTCCCGCCGGTGCTGATGCGGCAGGTGGCCAGCGCCACGGCCACCACCGACATTCACCGCTTCTGGGAACAGACAGGCACGTTCTACTCGACCGGGCGCGGCAACGATAACTTGGCGGATCCGTTCATCGGGCTCAGCTTTATCCCCGCCACGACGGCACTGTTCCGCGACATGACCGGGGTGCGCTTTGAGCATCCGGAATGGATACCGGCCAACTGCACCGCCTGCGGCTCCTGCTACACCATCTGCCCCGATAGCGCGATCCCCGGGCTGGTGCAGCCCGTGCTGGCGGTGCTGGAGACGGCGATGCAGAAGGTGGTGGAGGGCGGGCAACCGGCCAAGCACCTGCCGCGAGCCATCCGCTCGCTCGACCAGAAGCTGCGCACGCACCTGGCCGATGGAATGACCAGGCCGGACGTGGGCCGCATGCTGGATCTTGCGATCGAGGAATTGATCACGGCCTCGACGCTTGAAGTGGCCGAGAAGGCCAACCTGGCCGACGAACTCGAATCGCTGCGCGCGGCGATTGGCGACTTTGCCTTTGCCACGCCCCAACCTTTCTGGACGGCGCGCGAACGCAAGCAGAAGGGCTCCGGCGGATTGCTGGCGATCACGGTCAATCCCTATGCCTGCAAGGGCTGCATGGAGTGCGTGAAGGTCTGCCATGACGATGCGCTCCGCCCCGTCAAGCAGACGCCGGAGACGGTGGACCGGCTCCGCCGTAGCTGGGACTTCTGGCAGGCCCTTCCCACCACACCGCCCGAATTTATCCGCATTGAGAATCTCGATGAGGGCATCGGCGCGCTCCATACTCTGCTGCTCGACAAGAAGAACTACATGGGCATGGTGGGCGGCGATGGCGCCTGCCTGGGCTGCGGCGAAAAGACGGTGGTCCACCTGTTCGTGGCCACCGCCGAAGCGCTGATGCAGCCGCGGGTCGCCAAACAGATGGCGAAGATCGACGACCTGATCGCCCGCCTGGATCAACATATCCGGCTCAAACTCGCCTCCACGATTGACTTGAGCGACGACGCCCGCGTGGCATCGGCGCTCGACACGCTGAAGAACCATGACGTCACGCTGGCCAGCTTCTCAGAGAAGCTCGATGAACGGCACGCGGGCCAGACCATTGACCCGGATTGGCTCCGTTGGACCTCACAACTGATCGCGAAGTTGCGCCACCTGCGCTGGCAGTATGCCGAAGGCACCGGGCGCCGGGGCCGCTCCAGCATGGGCATCGTGAACTCCACCGGCTGCACGTCAGTGTGGGGCTCCACGTACCCGTTCAATCCTTATCCGTTCCCGTGGACCAACCACTTATTCCAGGATTCGCCGTCGATGGCGATGGGCATCTTTGAGGGGCACATGGCCCGCATGGCGGAAGGATTTGCCGCCATCCGGATGGCGGAGCTGGAACTCGCAGGTGGCTACCGCAAGGACAAGCACGGTGAGTTCTTCACCTACTTCAACTGGAAGCAGTTCTCCGATGAGGAGTTCCACCTCTGCCCGCCGGTCGTCTCCATTGGCGGCGACGGTGCGATGTATGACATCGGGTTCCAGAACCTGTCACGCATGATGATGTCGGGCAAGCCGATCAAGGTGTTGGTGCTGGATACGCAGCTCTACTCCAACACCGGCGGCCAGGCCTGCACGTCCGGCTTCACCGGCCAAGTCTCAGATATGGCCCAGCACGGCAAGGCGTTCCAGGGTAAGGAGGAAGTCCGCAAGGAGATTGCGCTTATCGGCATGGCGCACCGCACCACTTACATCGCGCAGGGGACCACGGCCAACACGTCACACTTGATCGAATCTTTCGTTGAAGGCCTCAACGCGCGCCGCCCGGCACTGTTCAACATCTACAGCCCCTGCATGCCGGAGCACGGCATCGGCGACGACCTGGCCGAGCACCAGAGCAAGCTCGCCGTCGAATCGCGGGCCTATCCGCTGCTACGCTACAACCCCGACAAGGGAGACCTGCCGGAAGAATGCTTCAACCTGGAGGGCAACCCCGCCGCTGACGAGGACTGGCCCACGTACACGCTGAAGTATCAGGATGAGTGCGGTGCCCCGGCGGAGATGGAAGTGCCCCTGACCTTTGCCGACTTCGCGATCACCGAAGGCCGCTTCCGCAAGCAGTTCCGTACGGTACCGCGTGACGCCTGGAACGACAACATGATCCCGCTGGCGGAGTATCTGGAAGCGGGTGCTGACGACCGGGAAGGCAAGTTCCCCTTCATCTGGGCTGTGGACCGCAAGAACCGTCTGATCCGCGTGATCCCGGCCGCTCCGCTGGTTCGTTCGTGCGAAGACCGCCGCCAGTTCTGGCGGATGCTGAAGGCGCTGGCGGGCATCCGGCCGCCAGTCGACACGACGGCCATTGCCGAACAGGCGCGGAGTGAGTTTGCCCAATCGATCGCCTCGCAATTGGTCGCACTGGCCGCGAGCGGGGGCATTCTAGGAGGCAGCGCGGCACCGGCGCTTCCGCCCGCTGAGGTTGCGGCGCCGATCGCGATGAAGCCAGCCGCAGATCCCTCTCCGGCGGTAGCTGCGGCACAGCCTGCACCGGCGGCGGTGGTTGCCAATGGCGACGCTCCGGCGACGGCCTGGATTGAATCCGCTTTGTGCACGTCATGCGATGAGTGCATGCGGATCAATTCGAAGATCTTCGCCTACAACGCCAACAAGCAGGCCTTTGTGAAAGACCCCCAAGGCGGGCCTTTCCGGGATCTGGTGCGCGCCGCCGAGAAGTGCACGGCGCAGATCATCCACCCCGGGATGCCGCTGAACGCTTCGGAGAAAGATCTGGACAAGCTGATCAAGCGGGCGGCGAAGTACAACTAGCGTCCGGAACGAACCCATGAACTTCTTCGGTGCAGAACGCTTCTTCGGGCCCAAAAGGCTGTGGCGGGGGATCCATGTCCCCGAGCACAAGGAGCAGACCGCGCATCTGCCCATCCGCCGCCTGCCCTTTCCGCCGTTGCTGATCGTGCCGCTTTCTCAGCATGCCGGCAAGCCGGCCAAGGCCATTGTGCACGAAGGCCAGGAAGTGGTTCGCGGTGAGCCCATTGCCGAGGCCGATGGGCTTATGAGTGTTCCCATGCACGCCCCGGCTACCGGTCGCGTGGAGCGGATTGCCCCCGCGCCCAGCGCCAAGGGCGAGCTAACGCCCGCCATCTACATCCGGCCCTACCCCGGAGCGAGCCAGGAAGTGCTCTATGGTGCCGAACAGAACATCGATCAGATGACACCCGCCCAGGTGGTGGCAGCCGTGCAAGCAACGGGCGTCGTTGGACTGGGCGGCGCGGCCTTCCCCACCCACGTGAAGCTGAAGGTGCCGGAGGGCAAGAAGATCGACACCGTTGTCGTCAACGGTTGTGAATGCGAGCCCTATCTCACCACCGACCATCGCGTCATGGTGGAGTACCCCCGGCAAGTGCTCCACGGAGCGCGGATTGCGATGCGCGCCGTGGGCGCGGATAGAGCGGTGGTGGGCGTTGAGGATAACAAGCCGGATGCCCTGGCGGCGTTGCGGGCAGCCAATGGCGACCGTCCCGGCATTCTGATTGAGGCGGTGGCCGCGAAGTATCCGCAAGGCGCGGAGAAGATGCTGGTGAAGGTGCTGTTGGGCCGCGAGATCCCGTCCGGCGGATTGCCGGCCGATGTTGGCCTGGCGGTGTTCAACGTTGCCACGCTGGCGCAGATCGGCGAGCTGCTGCCACACCGTCAAGGCTTGATCGAACGCGTCGTCACGATCGCCGGCCCGGCCGTGCGCAAGCCGGGAAACTACCTCATCCCTTTGGGCACGCCGCTCCGCTGGGCACTGGAACAGGCTGGTTGTACTGACCAGGCAGTCTCCGTGGTGCTAGGCGGACCGATGATGGGTGCGGCCGTCGGCTCTTTCGACATTCCCCTGACCAAAGGCGTGACGGGAGTGCTGGTGCTGGCCAAGGGCGGCGCCAATGGGGAGGCGCATGTCTTTCCGTGTATCCACTGCGCGGCCTGCGTGAACGTGTGCCCTCTTCAGCTGGACCCCTCACATCTGGGCCTGCTGGCCCGCAAGGATCGCTACGAGGAGATGGAGACGGTCTATCACCTGAATGATTGCTTTGAATGCGGCTGCTGCAGCTACGTCTGCCCCGCGCATATTCCGCTGGTGCAGTACTTCCGCGTCGCCAAGCAGATGAACCGTGAAAGGAAAGCGCGCTCATGAGCGGTACGACCATCATCGAAGTCCGCACGTCGCCGCACTTGCATGGGCCCATGACGGTGGAAACCATCATGCGCCACGTCATCTATGCGCTGTTGCCAATTGCGGCGTTCTTCAGTTGGCACTTTGGCCTCAGCGCCGCACTGCTGCTCGCGGTCACCACCGCTGGTTGCGTGCTGGCGGAGCACACGGCGTGCCGGCTGTCAGGCAAGCGATCCACCGTCAACGACTACAGCGCGGCCATCACGGGCCTGCTGCTGGGCCTGACGCTGCCTCCGGGCCTTCCGTTGTGGATGGCGGTGGTGGGCTGCCTGGTGGCCATCCTGCCCGGCAAGCTGCTGTTCGGCGGGCTCGGCTCCAACGTGTTCAATCCCGCCTTGGTGGGACGCGCGTTTCTCCAGGCAGCTTTTCCGGTGGCGGTCACCAACTACACCCCAGGCTTGGCGGCGAACCGGTTCGTGGAGTTCATCCCCAGCACGTGGGCCGTTCCGCTGATGAAGCCCGCTCCTTTGAATGACTGGCTGGCCAAAGTGGCCGTGGATGGCTTCACCGGAGCCACTCCGCTGGCGATGCAAAAGTTCGACCACATTTACAGCGAGCTCGGGCCGCTGCTTTGGGGCCTGGGCCCGGGTTCCCTGCCCGGCTGCCTGATCCTGCTTTGCGGCGCTTATCTGGTGGCGCGCGGCATGATGGATTGGCGGATCACGGCGTCGATGATCGCAGGAGCAGCCGCGACCGGCGGCATCTTCCACCTGGTGAACCCCGCGTTGTATCCAGACCCGGTTTGGGTGGTGTTCACCGGCGGTCTCCTTTTGGGGGCCACGTTTATGGCCACTGACCCGGTGGCCTCCCCGGTGACACCGCGTGGCATGTGGATCTACGGCCTGTTGATGGGGGTTTTGACGGTACTCATCCGCAATCTGGGCGGGCTGCCGGAGGGAGTGATGTACGCCATCCTGTTCGGGAATGCGCTTTCTCCATTGATTGATCGCTTGACGCCGCCGCGTCCCTATGGTGCCCGGAAAGCGCAGGTGCCTCAATGACCGGCACCACGACCAAGAGTACCCAGATGATTCGCTTCCTGGGCTTTGTCTCGCTTCTCTGTGGCGTGCTGATCGTCGGCGCGCACGTCGCCTCGCAGAGCCGCATCCGGGTGAACCAGGAAGAGATCCTGCGAGAGTCGCTGGCTCAGCTATTACCCGGAATGACCAGGCAAGTGATCTACATCGTTACCCCAACGGGCGAGCTGACGCCTGCGGCCAGCGGCGAGAGTAGCGACAAGCGTATCTTTGCTGGCTTCGATGCGGGTGGCAAATTCCTGGGAGTGGTACTGGAAGCCAGTGAGCGCGGCTACGCCGATGTCATCTCCGCCATGTATGCTTACTCGCCGGCATCGAAGACCATCACCGGATTTTCGGTGCTTGAAATGAAGGAGACGCCGGGCCTGGGCAACAAGATCGGATCCGACCCGGAATTTCTCGCGAACTTCAAGGCGCTGGATACAACCCATCCCGTGGCCGCGGTGAAACACGGCAAGAAGACGAATCCCTGGGAGATCGATGCCATCTCGGGAGCCACCATCTCGTCACGCGCCGTGGGCCGCATGCTGGCCGCCAGCGTCCAGGAGATGGCACCCATCATTGCCCGTCACCGGGACCGGATTGAGCGAGGGAACTGATGAAAGAGACCGCCCCAAATCCATTTATCAACGGCCTTTGGCGCCAGAATCCGACCTTTGTCCAGATCCTGGGCATGTGCCCTACCCTGGCCATCACCAATAGCGTCCAGAACGCCATTGCCATGGGCCTGGCCACGGCCTTCGTGCTGATCTGTTCCAATGGCCTGATCGCCGCCATCCGGAAGCACGTACCCAAACAGGTGCGTATCGCTACCTACATCGCCATCATCGCCACCGCCGTCACGGTGACCGACTACCTCGTGAAGGCCATCAGCATCAGTGTCTACAAGGCCCTGGGGCCCTTCATTCCGCTGATTGTGGCCAACTGCCTGGTGCTGGAACGGGCGGAGGGCTTTGCGGCGAAGAAACCAGTGATCCCCTCCATGATGGATGGCGCCGGCATGGGCCTGGGGTTCGCCTTCGGACTCACGTGTCTAGGCACGGTGCGTGAGGTACTGGGAGCAGGCACCTTTCTGGGCATTCATCTGTTCGGCCCCAACTTTGAACCTTGGGTGCTATTCCTGTTGCCTCCGGGCGGGTTTATCTCACTGGCCATTTGGCTACTGATCTTCGCCAGTTACCGCGAGCGCAAAGACCGGCGGGAGCGGGCCCGGGCGGCGTTGCTCACAGTTCAACCGGCGGAGGCACAGTCATGAACGAGTCTTTGGGCCACATTTTCGTCGACGCGTTTCTGATCAACAATTTCGTTCTCTGCGTCTTCCTCGGCATGTGCTCCTTCCTGGGCTTGTCCAGCAAGGTTTCGACCGCGTGGCGGATGGGCGTCTCGGTGATCTTCGTCATCACCGTCAGTGCCATCCTTTCCTATGGCACCAACCTGATCCTGGTGGCCTTCCACGCCGAGTATCTACGGCTGATCACCTACATCGTCATCATCGCGGCCACGGTCCAGTTGACCGAGATGTTCATCAAGAAGAAGAGTCCGGAACTGTTTCGTGAGTTGGGGATCTACCTGCCCCTGATCACCACCAACTGCGCCGTGCTGGCCGTGCCGCTGTTCCAGACAGCACGTGGCTACAACCTGCTGCAGAGCACGGTGTTCGCGCTGGCGGCCAGCGGCGGGTACTGCATGGCGATGGTCCTGCTGGCCTTGGTGCGGGAGCGGACCGAACTCTCCGACGTGCCCAGCCTGGCCCGTGGCACCGCGCTGACCCTGGTGCTGGCCAGCATTCTGTCCATGGCCTTTATGGGCTTTGCCGGCATGGGTGGTGGCGGATGAACTACCTCGAAGCGACCATCCGGCTGTTGGGCGCGACGGCGGGCATGTTTGTCGTGCTGGGCCTTTGGGTGGTGATTCAGAATACGGTCCGGCGCTACTCAGGCTGCGCCAACCCGGACAAGGATGTTTTGGAGTTCATGCTCCACGGTTGCGGCGGTGGCTGTGGTGGCCGGGGTGCCTGTCACGCAGATGATGACGAAACGCATTTAGACCTAGTGGAGGAAATCGAACCTCCAGTAAAGCAAGGTGCACGATGAGACTATCTGACTACGACGTAAACAAACCTTACACGACGACCCTTGTCAGCAGTGAACGCATCACGCCAGTCAATTGGGAGGCGGAGGTGAGGCACTTGGTGCTGCGCCTGCCGGACGCTCCTTTTGAGTACGTGGAAGGACAAAGCATCGGCGTGCTGGCGCCAGGTCCGCACGAGTTCGGCAACCCGCATCACCTGCGGCTCTACTCCATCGCCAACCCGCGCGGAGGCGACGATGGCCGGGGCGACACCATCTCCATCTGCGTGCGCCGCTGCTTCTCGATTGACGAAATCAGCGGCGAACGCTACCCCGGCCGCGCGTCGAACTTCCTGTGCGACGCCAACCCTGGCGACCAAGTCCAGATCACCGGACCCTATGGCAATGCCTTTGAGATACCGGTCTCAAACGACCTGAATCTACTGATGGTCGGCACCGGCACGGGCATCGCGCCTTTCCGCGCCTTCGTGAAGCGCATCTATCAACGCCACGGCCAGTGGAAGGGGAAAGTCCGGCTGTTCTACGGGGCCAAGAGCGGTGTGGAGATGCTCTATCTGAACGACCTCCGGCAGGACCTAGCCTTGTACTACGATCAAGCGTCTTTCAAGGCCTTTGAAGCCATCAGCTCCCGGCCACACTACGACGCGCCTCCGGACCTGGACCGCGCCATCATCGAAAACGGAGCCGAGATCTGGGAGATGGTCCAGGACCCCAAGACGATGGTGTACGTCGCCGGCCTCCGCAATGCCGCGCAGAAGTTTGAAACCGGCATGGAGCAGCTCGCCGGCAGCCCGGAAGCCTGGGAGGCGGCAAAAACCGCGTTGATCGCGGAGCAGCGGTACGCCGAGCTGCTTTACGACTAAGTTTCCTTGCCACCGAGCGCAGCCTGACGCCAATGCAAGTCTTGGCTTCCCTTGTATTCGGCTCTACAGCGTCCCACACTTACCGCATGCGGCCTAGCTAAGCACGTCACGAATCACACGACCGTGCACATCCGAGAGGCGGTAGTCACGCCCGCTAAAGCGATACGTCAACCGCTCATGGTCGACTCCCAACAGATGGAGCACCGTGGCCCATAGATCAAACACCGTCATGTTGTTCTCGACCGCGTAATAGCCCAGTTCATCGGTCTGGCCATAGGTGAAGCCTCGCTTGACGCCGCCTCCGGCCAGCCAGATACTGAAGCCGAACGGGTTATGATCCCGTCCATTGGAGCCTTGCGCAAAGGGCGTGCGGCCAAACTCGCCCGCCCAGATGATGAGGGTTTGCTCGAACAGTCCGCGCGCCTTCAAATCCTTGATCAGGCCGGCGATCGGCTGATCAACCTGGCGGGCCATCTCTGTGTGGCCCTCCTTCAGCACGGTGTGCTGATCCCACGGGTTGCCGCTCTGGCCGGGGTCTGAGGGACGCATCAGGCAGGTCAACTCAATAAACCGCACATCGCGCTCGACCAATCTTCGCGCCAACAAACATTGCCGGGCGTAGGCAGCGGTGTTTGAATCGGGTGAATCCAGGCCATACAAACGCTTGGTTGCTTCCGACTCACCGGTCAAGTCCATCAACTCCGGCACCGCGGTCTGCATTCGGTAGGCCGTCTCGTAGTTGCGAATGGCGGTTTCCACTTGCGGATCGGCACCGCCGCGGCCCGTGTAGTGGCGATCCATGGCGTTGACGAAGCTGAGCCGCCGCCGCTGCTGAAGGTCGGACTCCTTGGGCCGGATGTTGTTCAAGGCCTCCGCCGATTCCGGATACAGCAACGAGGCTTGATGCTCCGCGGGCAGGAAGCCGCTGCCATACATGCCGATGCCGCCCAGCGGAACGCCTCCACTGGCCAGCACTACAAAGCCCGGCAGATTGCGATTCTCACTACCCAAGCCATAGTTGATCCAGGCACCGGCATTCGGGAACCCCAGGAACGGTTGGCCGGTATGAATCAGATAGTTTCCCTGCGCGTGTTCATTCGCGGTGCTGGTCATCGACCGGACCAGACACAGATCGTCCGCGCAACTGCCCATATGCGGGAACAGCTCGCTCACGGGCATGCCGCACTGGCCGTAGTTCTTGAACGCCCACGGACTGGGCATGATGCCCTTGACGTCATTAAACATCGTGGGCCGCACGGGCATCGGCATGGGCTTGCCGGCATCACGCGCCAGACGCGGCTTGGGGTCGAAGCTATCCACATGAGAAACGCCGCCGGACATGAAGCAGAAGATGACGCTCTTCACCTTGGGCGCAAAATGAGGCTGCTGGGCGGCCATCCCGGCAAACGCCGTCATCCCGAACCCGGTGGAGGCCCGCAGCAGCATCTCCCGCCGCGAGAGCCCTCGGCGCGACGCGGTTCCTTTAGCGGACACCCCTTTAGCGAACATAGAGGAACTCCTTCAGGTTGAAAAGCGAATGCGCAAAATCCTGGCAGGCATCCCGATTGGACAAAAGCTCGGCTTCCGGAACTGTCGCCGGGGCTAGATACTCTAAGCTGGCCGTGACCTCTGCGGCGGAAGGGCGCCGCCCGAGAGCACGGAAGAACATACGTTCCGCCCGATCACGCGCGGAGGTGCCGCCGTCGGCCAGCATGCGGTCCGCCCACCGGGCCGCTTGCCCAATGACGAACGGGTCATTCAGCATCGTTAAGGACTGCGCAGGCACGTTGGTGGAATCACGCTGGCCGCGGGTGCTAGTGGGTTTAGGAACATCAAACACCTCCAGAAACGGATTCTGAGCATTGCGCTTGATCCGTTGATAAACACTGCGGCGGCGGGCGCCATCCAGCGGCCCCACTTTCCCGCCTCCCTCGGTTTTGCCCGTGTAGTAGACATCAATGCCGGGTCCATAGAGCGTCGTGTCCAGTTCGCCACTGACGGCCAGGATCGAATCACGAATCGATTCTCCGGTCAGGCGCCGGGCGCGGGCATGTTGGAGCAAGACGTTGCCGGAGTCCACCTGGGCCGCCTCGGCTGAGCCGCTGGAGCTGAGCTGGTAGACATTGGAGGTGACCAGCAGCTTCACCATCCGCTTGATCGACCAGCCGTCTTCGACAAACCGGGCAGCCAGATAGTCCAGCAGTTCCGGATGCGAAGGCTTTTCACCATTCCGGCCAAAGTTGTCGACCGTTCGCACCAGCCCGCGCCCGAACAAGTAGTGCCAGATACGGTTGACCATCACGCGGGACGTCAGCGGATTGCCAGCACTGGCGATCGCTTCAGCCAACTCGAGACGCCCGCTCTGCGGGCTAGTGCAGGGCTGGCCGCCCAACGCCTCCAGAAAGCGGCGCGCCACCGGCGGGCCCGGGTTCATGTGGTTGCCGCGCAGGAACAACGGCTGATCAAACGAAGTACCGGCCAGCAGGCCCGGCACCCGGCGCGGCACCGGAATCTCGGCCTCCAACTTACGGTACTGATCCACCAGCAACGTGATCGACGCATCGGACTGCTGCCGGGAGTTGGGCAGATAGTTGTGGCGGACAAAGAAGTCGAGAAAGGCCGCCTGCTCCGGGGACATCGCGCCGGACAACCAGGCATTGAGACACTGGCGCAGCACGGCGAGATAGCGGGCCGACAGTTCCTCAACCGACTGCGGCGCCGGCCCATCCAACAGCAGCGCAGCCCCATCAATCACTTCTTGCGGCGGCTGGTCGCCGTCGTGAAACACCACTTCCGCCAACCCAAAGTGGGAGCGCCCGTCCATCGGCGCGCCACCGGGGAACCGCGTCCGGTCTTCAAATGGTGTCAGTTCGATATAGGCATAGGATCCGCGCCGGTACTTGGTGTCAAAGCGGACCCAGCGCATCGTGTCGTCGTTGAGATTGCTGGCCGGGAAGATACCGCCACTGCCGAGTGCGTAGTTCTCCACCACAATTCGTGCTGAGGCCTGCTGGCCCCCCAGCACCCGCACGCTGATCGAGTCCGAATCGATCTTGAAGCGCGGCGAATGCAGCACCGCCGCGTGCTTGCGCGACACCAGATGCGAATAGGCCCCGGCCGGATAGATGCCATTGATCAAGCGGTCTCCATCGGGCAGCACATAGAACTCCCCTGCCTTTGAGGGCGTCTGGGCCAAGCCATTGCCATCCCGGAACCACTGCTGATAGTCCGCCGCATCATCTAATCGCCACATCCGGCGGAACTGCCGCGTGTTCGAATCGCGCCGTTCGTTGAGCTGGTCCCGGAGCTTGGCAGTGGCATTGGCCCAACCCGCCTGAAACTCATCGGCCTTCAGATCCTTCAACTGACGCCACAACCGGAGCGGACCGTAATCCGGGGCCACCGGTGGGGCGGCCTTGGCGTCGCGCGGAGGCGGGGGTGCCGGCAAATCAACCGACAGATTCGGTTGCGCGGCCAGCCACGCTTGCCCCAGCGCACGCCGCAGTTCCGCGCGCAACTTCTCAAGCTCCGGCCGGTGCAAGTTCAGCTGCTCTGGCGTATCGATCACCCGCTGCGCGTGGCGGGAACTGGCTAGGACGCCGTAGAGTGCGTAGAAGTCCTTCTGCGAGATCGGGTCGAACTTGTGATCGTGGCAGCGCGCGCAGGAAACGGTGAGGCCCTGGAACGCCTTTGAGATAACGTCGATCTGGTTGTCCACCACCTTGAACTGATCGTCGAGTGCATCCACCGGGACATAGCCATACTCAACCATCCGAAAATGCGCCGGGCCGATCACGGATTCGTTAATCTTCTCGGCCAGATTGATGCGCGGCTGGGGTAGCAGGTCGCCGGCCACATGCTCACGCACCAGTTGATCGTAGGGCACGTCCTGGTTGAGGGCACGGATGAGATAGTCCCGATAGCGGAAGGCGTAGGGCAGGTCAAAATCGCCTTGGCTGCCGTGGGACTCGGAATAGCGCACCAGGTCCATCCAATGGCGGGCCCACTGCTCGCCGAACCGGGGTGATTTGAGCAGCCGGTCCACCACCTTCTCATAAGCCCCGGGAGACCGGTCTTCGACAAAGGCCAGCACTTCCTCCGGGCGAGGCGGAAGGCCGGTGAGGTCCAGCGATACGCGGCGGAGCAATGTTGCCCGGTCCGCCGCCACCGCGGGTGTGAGCTTGGCCTTCTCCAGACCAGCCAATACAAACTGATCCACCGGCGTCCGCGCCCAGCCGGTAAGTTTCACGGGTGGCAACGACGGTTTGACCACCGGTTGAAAAGCCCAGTAGTCGCGGGCCCGCTCGCGGATGGACTTCACCCCAGCCTCCACCGCCGGTTCGTTCGGCCAAGGCGCGCCCTTCTCAATCCACAGCGTGAGGGCACTGATTTCGTTGGGCGGCAACTTGCCCCCCAAGGGCATCTTCAAGCCGTCGTGCCGAATCGCTTTCACCAGCAGACTGCCATCCGGATCGCCGGGCACAATCGCCGGACCGCGGGCGCCACCGCGCAGCAGCGCCGCCCGTGAGTCCAACCGCAACCCGCCTTGTTCAATCTTCGAGCCATGGCAGGACTGGCACCGCCCGGCCAGCACCGGCCGAACGGTCTTCTCAAACAAATCGGCATCGGGAACTTGAGCCGCAGCGCCCAGTGCAAGACAGAACGGCAGCAGGCGACAGGCAATCAAATATGGCATCGGCAAACTGGGCACCACGCTCTTGCAGCCACCCGGCACCAGCATCAGGCAGTGGGTGGCCGGGCTGGGCGACTTTGACAGGAAGTGTAACAGATCACTTCGTCGGCCCGGCCAAAGCGGTCCCCCTTGACCGCCGTGCCGGAAGACTACCCAAGGTCGGCGATTCCGGACTAAGCAGGAAGCCCACTAACTAGCTCAATGCACCGCCCCAACGTGCGGTAGACTCCGTCACTGATGGCAATGAGGTCGTCGCCCTGGCTGGATTGGAAAAAGCGACGGTGGGTAGGCACGGATGGGGGATAATCAGAGGATGTCCGCGGGAAACCTGACCCAAGACGATACGATCGAACTCCAGCAAAAACTCTTCCGCGTGCAGAGCCTGCTGGAGGCCGCGCGACGCGTCCATTCCACCATTCGTCTGGACGATGTGCTTTCCGGCGTGCTCGAGGTCGCGGCCAAGGAGCTCGAGGCGGATGGTGCGTTCTTCGTCTCCACCTCCCAGCAGTTGCAGAACCGGATCAGCCTGTATGGAGAGGCCCCTGAGAACTGGTCGTGTTGGACCGGGGACGCCGAGATCCCCGGTTATACAGGTGCTATCGTGCCCGGCGAGCGGGGCGAGGCACTGGCGCATCTGGTTGTCTACCGGCAACAACCGCTTTCGCTGGAAGAGGCGGATTTTCTCGAAGGCCTGGCGTTGCAATCGTCACTGGCGATCGGCAACGCCCAGCATCATGAGAAGTCGATCGAATGGGAGCGCGTCAAACTGGATCTGGACGCCGCCCGCGCGATCCAACGCAGCCTGTTGCCGCACAGCGTGCCGGAGATCGCCGGATACTCACTGGGTTTCCGTTCCACCACTTGCTACGAAGTTGGTGGCGACTATGTGGATGCCCTGCTGCTGCCTGATGGCCGGATGATGATGGTGCTGGCCGACGTCGCCGGGAAAGGCTTCGCCTCCGCGATGATCAGCACCACCTTCCGGTCGAGCTTCCGCGCGATGGCGGGGGCCAACCTACCGTTGCACGAGATGGCCGCGCGCATGAACAACCTGCACTGGCAGGAAGGCGTGGAGGCGCGGCGCCGGTATGTCACCGCGATCCTGATGTGTCTCGCTCCGGCCACCCACACCATCGAAGCCGTGAACTGCGGCCACAATCCCGCTTTTGTCGTCTGCGGTGAAACGCGCTCCCGAATCTCAGCCAGCGGTCCACCGCTGGGGATGCTGCCCAATCGCACGTATGAGATTGAGCAGCTTCCAGTGCCCGAGGGGAGCCAGGTACTTCTGTATACCGACGGTCTGACGGAGGTGTTTCATGAAGACGAAGAGTTCGGGGAGGACCGGCTGATGGAGCTGATCCAGGATTCGCCCACGCCTGATCTGCTCGATCGTGTCTGGCAGACACTGCATGGTTTTTCCCGCGGGGCACGGCAGACCGATGACATGACCGCCCTCTATCTTTGCAGGGCGGAACGGAGAGGAGAAAGTGTATGACGCCTGATCCGATTGTGACGGAACTACGGTTGCCCACCAGGCTCGGCTTCGAGAAAGTGGCCATGCACACCGCCGCCAGCGTCGCGGAGATCATGGGATTTTCCAGTGACCGGGTGGAAGACCTGAAGACCGCCGTCTCCGAAGCCTGCATCAACGCCATTGAACATGGCAATCAGTTGAATGAACAGCTGGGAGTTGTGGTGACGATGTCGATGAGCTTGGAGTCACTGGAAGTGAAGATCCGCGACCATGGGCAGGGTGTGCAGGGAGAGATGCAGATGCCCGACATTGATCGCAAGATGATGGGCGAAGAGCATCCGCGAGGAATGGGGATGTTCCTGATCCAGGCGCTGGTGGACGAAGTCGAATACGTCAGTGAACAGTCCGGTGGCGGAAGCTACGCGCGGCTGGTGATTCATTTACATCCAGAGGGAAAGAATTAGTTATGGTGATGCCCACGAAGACCAAGGTCGAACAGAATGGCGACATCGCGGTGATGCGGTTCGAAGGCGACATCACCAGCACGTCGGAGGACGCGGTGTTGGGAAGTTACAAGGCGCTGCCCGCGCAGACGACGAAGATCCTGCTGGACTTTTCTAAGGTTCCTTATTTGAACTCCAGCGGTATTGCGCTGGTGATCCAGTTGTTGATGGCGGCCAGCAAGGCTCCGCAGAAGGTGCTGTGCTTTGGGTTGACGCCGCACTTCGTGAAGGTGTTCACCATGCTGGGTCTGGCGAAGTACACGACATTGCACGCAGATGAAGCCGCCGCCCGAGCCGCGGCCATAGCCTAGACAAGCGGCCGCGCAGCGTCACGAGCCTGGCGGGTTCCTCCATCCCTACCCCGCGCGAATGGCGTCGCGCGGCAGAGTGGAGAGAGTCGGTTGAACCAAAGATCAACAATCCTGAACGTGCTGCTGAACTTGTGCGCCGTCTCCGCGCCTCTGTTGGCGCAAGAGGACGTCGTCCAGGTGGAGCAGTGCCGCGCTCACGATGGCGACGGTCCGCGTTGGGCCGCTGCGGCATTGCGGAGGAAAGTTTGAGACTGCTCTATCTCGTCCTGATGGCCGCCGCGCTTCTCCTGTCCTCCGTTGCCGAGGCCCAAACGATAGCGGTGGAGGGCCTTTCTCAACCGCAGGCCCTCAGCGGCCAGTGGAAATTCCACGAAGGTGATGATCCACGTTGGGCGCAACCGGGCTTCGATGACTCGCAGTGGTCCAGCATCGACATCCCGGCCTCGGTCAACCAGCAGTTCGGCCAGCGCTGGTATCGGGTTCACGTCAGCCTGCCGGCCGCTACCGCCAGCGAGCCGCTTGGCCTGCTGGTGGGTCCGTTCGGCTCGGCCTTTGCCTATGAGGTGTTCGCCGATGGCCAAAGGATCGGCTCCGTGGGCGGCTTTCGCCCGACGGAACTTCGTTTGCCGACGGTGGCGGCCTTTCCGCTACCGCCACAGCCCAAAGGCGAACTGGTGCTGGCGTTTCGCGTCCGCAGCATCCCGTCGGCATACACGATTCCGGCTGAGACGGCCGCGAGCGTGTCGTTTCTCGGAACGCTGGCCGGGGTGCGGACACAAGAGAAGCTGTGGCATGCGGAGCGTCTGAGCGGCCGTCTGAATGGACTGCTGATCTCGGCGGCCATCGCCATGGCGACGCTGTTTTTTGTGACGCTGCCGCTCACCCGGAAGGGATCACGCGAGTACTTTTGGTTTGGGCTCTTCCTGCTGGGCGGGCTTGGCTTCCGATTGATCCCGCTCTATCCGGAAGCTCTCGGCCTGGAACGCGTGGTGACGTCGAACCTGGGCATGGCGATCTCCCTCAGCGGCGGCGTGCTGATTTTTCCGTTTCTGCTGATCGAACTCTTCGCTTCGCGCCACACGCTGATCGGTTGGCTGGGTGCCGCCCTCATGTACGCGATGGCCTGCACCGCCATGGCCAGCCAGCTTTTCGACTCTCCGCTGCCCATTGAAACCCAGCGGACCCTGATTCTTGGGGCCACGGTGGTTTGGTTCATTTACTATTTCCCCTTCGCCTGGCGCTATTCGACCATCCGCGGGCAACTGCCGGCCATGCACGCGGTACTGCTGTTCCACATGTCTGGCACGCTGATTCAACACTTCGCCGTGCGCTATTTCCAACTCACCGAGAGTCAAGGTTTGGGGATGCAGACGATCCGGCTGCTGACGCTGTTGCTGGTGACCTTCGCCATGGCGATTCTATTGAATCGCCGCGCGGCGCGCATGGACGCCGAACGGCAGCGATTGGGCGGAGAACTGGCCGCGGCGTCGGAAGTCCAGTCGCTGTTGCTTTCGGCTCCAACGGCCACGGGCCATTATGCGGTGGATGCCGTCTACTTACCGGCCTCTGAGGTCGGCGGCGATTTTTATCAGGTGCTCGATCGCGAGAGCGGCGCACGTTTGGTGGTGGTGGGCGACGTCAGTGGAAAAGGCTTGCGCGCCGCGATGCTGGTTTCCGTAGCGGTAGGCGCATTGCGAGCGGCGCAAAGCGACTCGCCGGCGGCGGTGCTGGCGGTGATGAACCGGGCGTTATGCGGACGCTCCGGCGGTGGCTTCGTCACCTGCTGCTGCGTCCGCGTTGACCCCAACGGTGAAGCCGTCATTGCGAACGCCGGGCACCTGCCGCCCTATCTGGCGGGCCGGGAAGCAGAAACCGATCCCGGGCTGCCGCTGGGCATCGTCCCCGGGGCGGAATATACCGAGACCCGCGTGAGTCTTGCACGCGGCGGCGGCGCGCTGGTGTTGTTCTCTGACGGCGTGGTGGAAGCCGAGAATGCGCAACGCGAACTCTTCGGCTTCGACCGCACGCGTGACATCTCGACAAAGTCCGCGCAAGAGATTGCCGAAGCGGCGAAGGCGTGGGGCCAGAACGACGACATCACCGTGGTCACCGTACGGAGAAACGCATGAAGCTTTTGATTTCCGGATTCCTGTTGTTGGCCGGAGTCCTTTGGGCGGACGAGTTCTTATCGCCGCTGGGCCAGGCGTTTCACATCAACACGCCCTGGAAGGCACAGGCGGGCGATGACCCACGCGCAGCGCAGCCAGACTTTGATGATTCGTCGTGGGGGGACGAACAGGCATTGGCGCACATGGATGGCTTCGCGTGGTACCGGATGACGGTGCGCGTGCCGGATGTGCCGGGCCCTTATGGGTTGTGGATCCCGCGCGTGCTGAAGGCCGCCGAGTTCTTCGTCAACGGCCAGAAGGTCGGCCAGCATGGGTCTCTCGAGAAGTGGTACGTCGAGCGGCGGGACCTGGTGGATCCGATGCCGCTACCCACGGATCTTCGAGGCGGCGACATCTTGCACATCGCCGTGCGAGTGAAGCGGACGGTCTCCGGCCCGGGCATCGCCGGCCAGCCCGTGTTCGGTGCCTGGCCCGCTGTGGCTGCCGAACATCAACTGGCGCTGATGCGTGCCTATCGCGACGCGATCGTCAGCATTTTCATGAGCATCATCGTCTTCGGAACGGTCTTCCTAGCTTTAGTCTTTTGGCAGGGTAGGCTGGATCGAATCGAAGCGCTCTGGGTGGGCGCCATTCTGCTCTCCTACCTTTTCGGCGATCTCGAAGCCTATCGCGGGCTGGGTCTGCTGCAAGGTTGGACCTTGCTGTCAGGGAGTGCGATGGTCTTCTCCTTGTGGGGTGCCTGGCGCTTTTTCAACGGCTCGCCGTCTCTGCCGTGGAAGGTGCAAGCACCATACCTGGCTATGCTGGGGGCACTCCTTCTGTTTGTAGCGATGGGTCGAATGGAACTTTTCCCTTGGACCTACGCTGTTGTTTCGCTCAGCTTGGCCAATCTGCTGATGTTGATTCGAAACGGCATTGATGCACGGCGGCGAAGCCGCAAGGGAGAGGTCTGGGTCTTGTGGTTCTTTGCGGGCTACCTGCTGGCAACGTTGGGAGCAGTGGCTTTCTACGCCAGCGTGATCCAGCGGCTGCTAACGGCATCTCAAGTGGGTATATCGAATACTTGGAATTTCATGCAGTATCCCTTCAGGCTGGATCTGCGAAACGTGGGCGAGATAATCAGTGGCGGCATCATGGTCGGCATTTTGGCCCGCCGCCTCTACTTGCTCCTCCAGGAAAAGCAGACGCTGGCGGCCGAACTCGAAGCGGCCAAGCAAGTCCAGGACCTGCTGCTGCCCGGGGCTGAAACCGCCACCGCCGGCTTTGCCGTGGAAAGCGCCTATCTGCCCGCGCGCCAGGTGGGCGGCGACTTCTACTTTGTCCATCCGCTTCCCGGCGGCCGATTGCTGGTGGTGGTGGGTGACGTCAGCGGCAAGGGCTTACGAGCGGCCATGCTGGTCTCGGTCGTGGTCGGAATCTTGCGAACCGCCGCCGCCACTTCCGCCGCAGCCGTCCTGCAGGCACTGAATGCCGGACTCGTGGGCCGCACCGGCGGCGGCTTCGTCACCGCTTGCAGTGTGATCTTCGAGGCCGACGGTGCCGCCACCATCGCCAACGCCGGCCACTGCCCGGTCTATCGTGACGGTCTGGAGGTGGCAATGGAACCCAACCTCCCGCTCGGCGTGGTAGCGGAGGCCACCTTCGACGAAGTGATGGCCCCGCCAGGGCTCTTCGTCCTCCTCTCCGACGGCGTCGTCGAAGCCGAGAACGCCCAACGGGAGTTGTTTGGCTTTGAACGCACGCTGAACATCAGCCATCGGCCAGCCCGAGAGATCGCCACAGCCGCCCAGTCCTGGGGCCAGACCGATGACATCACCGTGGTGTCGGTACGAAGGAATCCCTGATGCGGCTGCCGAGAATTCTAGTTTTGACTAGTCGAGAGAAAGGGGGTCATGTGCACGGTGGATACACGATACCGTCTCGTCGTCCACTATAACCGCTCAATGAGCTGCTGAATACGCTGATTCGACGAGCTGTAGCTTACGATTGCCACGTCAAGGTCAACACCCTCATATAGTTTCAACGCACGCTCGATGGCCCCGGTTATCCAATCGGTTGAGTTTCCGAACGCGCCGCCACCAAGTAGTGTGAGAAACAGCGTGCGGTTTCCTGCAGCGAGCGAATTGAGGACCCCCGCACATATTGTTGCCTCGTAGGATGCCTCCAACACGAGCTTCGCGAATGGCTCCCATAGATGCGAAGGGTGCCTTGAGTATGCGACGGGAAGAGCGGAGCAATAGGCCTGCGAGACGAGGTGTCTGCAATCCTTTAGCGTCACTTGGGTATTCCATTGGATGCCTATTCTCAGCAGCTTTCTGAGTTCGTCCAATTGATGCTCGTGGGACGTGCGTAGTCGCTGGGAGATCTCGTTCAAACCACTTGCCGATGCCTGAGCGTACCCGTTTGTCATCGCCCACAAACGGTTGCTGGAATTACCCAGGGCTGCCCCGAGGTCCGCAAGACAGTCGATCTGATGTTCCGCTGTTTGGCCTGTTTGGCCATTCACAACGGTGAAGTAGTTTCGATAGATCGTCCCCGCGCCGGCTGCAATTGCACACGCGGGACCTTGGGTGCGGTCATTCTCGTAAATGCCAACGCCGTGTTCGGGCGTGATACTCGGACCGACCATTTCAAGCAGGTTGAATTGGGAGGCTACCTGAAACAGCGATCCCGCGTTTGCTTCATCACAATGCAAGCTTTGGACGTTTGCCACAACTTCGCGCACCGCTATTTTGCCCTTGCGATGCCCACTTGACCGGACCCGTTCTCGCAGTTCGGCCAACGATGGCGTTTCCAGTCGACCGTGAACGAACTGGTTCCCTGTAGCGCGGGATTTGAGAAGTTCGCCTCCCACAACAAGATTCTCGCGAACGTGGTGCGGTGATACTTCGCGAACACCGGTCAAGGTTTCAAACCAGGTGGTCATGGAAGCAAGTGTCTCAGGGAATGAGCCGCTCTGTCCTGGCCCAGTCCGACACCACCACGGTCCTCACCAACTCGGACCGTCTCGGACCCGCTGCTCCATTGGTCCACAGCTGCACGACAAAGTCCGCTGCTGCCCCCGGCGACCGAGGCCCCAAAGACGCCCCCTTAGTCGGAACTTACTTCCTCGGACGGGCGCTCGAGTATGTATCAGAAAGCACCTCACGCTGCGTTCTCCTGGGGTCAGGGGACATAGCTGTCCCACGGGCTACAGGACAACAGCGCAAGTGCCCGCTTGAACTATTGCAGGAGTACCAGTTGAGGGGGCAGTCCAAGATCACGTACGCTGCTTCGCTGGAAGCAGCTCGGCGATTCCGTCACGGCGAAGACCACAACACCATTGGGATGTCCGCAGTGAATGGGCGAGTCCTGAAGAGGCGGGCAGCGGTCGCCAACGTAACTCATTTATTCTGTTCGACCGCCCTCTACCCGCTGATTCTGCTGCAAATCGCAAAAACAGGCATTTCGCTGACAATAACGCGGACAGAACGACACGCATGAGAGCACGCCGAAGCGCAAGTGATTGAAACGACTGGAGCCACCCGCGACAGCCGAACTCGCGACCTGCTGATTACGGATCCATCCTTGTCAAGTCTCATGTGTAATGTATTTTCGCTTATTGTGCGCGGAATCAGGCACTTCTGAGGCCTCGCCGAACGCTGAGCAACGATTTGCTACGCATGAGATTGGATGAGTTGCTGACAAAGCTGCTGACAAGAATTTGGCGCCCCGGCCCGTGCTAGAACCCACCCGCTGATTGTGAGCGATTCTCGACCGCCTAAAGCGTCCAACTGCCTCCGAAAGACAGAAGCCGAGGATCGACGAGGCGGGTAAAGGGCAAGATATTGCAACATCTGCAATACTGATAGAGATGAAGGCGGAGAAACTTAGGATGGCCCGGCTGGTTGGTGGGTGGACGCAGGCAGAGGGCGCGTCAAGACTCGGCGTGTCTCAACCCTACTACTCCCAGTTGGAGAGTGGATATCGCCCCCTTCCTGAAGCGCTAGTCCTCGTCGCGGTTCGTGAGTTTCAGCTCTCGCCCGTAGCGCTTCCCTTGCCCGAGCTTGATCCACACCTTGCTCCCCTGGACCCACACGAACTTGCAGCCCAACTGGCATCGTTAGCCTATCCTGGATTCGCGCACCTGAAGAAGACCTTGAGGCCAATGAACCCGGCGTTCCTCGTGGCTGCCGCATTGGCGCACGCTAATCTCGACCCGCGCCTCGTCGAAGCGCTGCCGTGGGTCTTGGCCGTGTTTCACGATCTTGACTGGGACTGGCTTCGCGCCCAATGCCAGCTGCGGAATCTGCAGAATCGCCTGGCCTATGTGGTTTCATTGGCGATGAAGCTGCCCAAGCCAGAGGCGGATGCTGCGCTCGCCGATGCACTGTCTGAACTGGAGGTGTCGCGGCTCGCGGTGGAGGGCACGTTGTGCCGCGATTCCATGTCTGCCGCGGAACGAACCTGGGCGCGTAGGCATCGGCCATCCGAGGCGGCACATTGGAATCTTCTGACGACCCTGACCGCGGACCAACTAACCCATGCTGCATGAACAATTAGCCCCGTCAGGCGCGCCGGTTGAACCGTGGCTCTCGTTTCTGAAAGATCTCGACGACCGGCTCACCGAAGAGACTACTCTGCACTGTTTGGGCGGTTTTGCTGTTGTTCAGGCATACGGGTTGGAACGGGCAACCGCCGATATTGACGTGATTGCGGTGCTCCCTTATGGAACGGCGAGTCAACTGATGGAACACGCCGGAAAGGAATCGCCACTTTGCGCCAAGCATGGCATCTATCTCGACGTAGTCACCGTCGCCTCCGTGCCAGAAAGCTACGAATCCCGACTCAGCCCACTCTATCCCGACTGCTGGCGGCATCTTCGCCTCTTTGTGCTGGAGCCGCACGATTTGGCGTTGACGAAGCTCGAACGCAACTTTGAACGCGACCGTGGCGACGTCGAGCATTTGGCCCGATCCGGCTACCTCAAGGCATCAGTTCTCCAGGAGCGCTACGACGAGGAGATGCGGCCCTACGTGATCGGCAGAGTTTCGTGGCACGATCAAACACTTCAGATGTGGATTGAAGCGTACTTGTCACCGGACGCCCCGAGCACGCTACCAGGCTAGATTCGAAGTTCGTTTGTTCAGCCAATTTCAAATCTCATTGGAGGTGAGCAAAGATGTCGCGCGTTAGGTACTCCTCAAAACTGTTTGCTCCAAGGAGACTCTGGAGCAACATTCCCTTCAAACCCGTGGTACCTCAGACTGGGGATTGAAGCGGTAGCCTTTACCGAAGACCGTCTCGATGTATTTTGGGCCGTGCTTCCCAAGACGCGCGCGGATGCGGTGGATGTGGACGTCTAGCGTGCGGCTCTTGGGCCCCAAATCCCCATTCCAGAGACGTTCGAGGACCATCGCACGATCGAGCACTTGGCCCGCATTGGCGATCAAGGCGGCTAACAGAATGAATTCTCTGTCTGGTAGGTGCCGCTGCTCGCCATCCACGTGGACTCGCCGCTGGCTTACCGTCACCTTCAAATAACGGTCGTGATAGTCACCGTCTGGTATGAGGGTGATCTCCGATTTCATGGTCGATTCCGCCAGTTGGGCCAGCGACTCACTTCCCCGCCCCAGGGCCATGAGCAGCGGCCACTGCAGCTACCAGCTCAAAGGGAGCAGGCAGGCCATCGAGACGCTTACCCTGCACCACCACTGCCGGCGAGCCGCGGATTTCCAGGCGGTTTGCTTCTTCCAGGTCATCGCTGAGCGTCAGCTCAAACATCCTGCCATCCAAGTCCGCACTGAACTGCGCCGCATTTAGCCCGAGCTCCGCCGCCAGCGCCAACAACCGGGTCCGCTCAGCGGGCGCCTGCCGGATGCCGAGCAACTGGACGAACTCCCACAAGCGGCCCTGCGCCGCGGCGGCCAGAACGGCGCTGTGAATCTCGACACCCGCCGGAGAGAGCGCCAGGTTGCGGAAGACCACGTAGGCAGACTTGTCCTCCAACGCCAGCAGTTCGTCAACCGCATCAAGAGCCGCGAAGCTGAGCGGACTCGTCAGGTCGAGAAAGAGGTCGATTCGGACCGGAGCATTGGCAGGTCCCTTGGCGAGACTTGCTGGCGCCAGTTCACCTCCCAGCTTGACGCCAGCATCGGCAGCCAGCAGTTGACGCAAATCCCGGAACGACTTTGCGCCGACGTGCTGCTTGCCATTCAGGAACATAGTCGGGGTCCCGTTGACCGCCTTCGCGGCGCCGCGCTTCTTGTCGGCATCAAGGCGCTGCCCGGTTGCCGGAGCATCGAGAGCCGCGGTGAACTTCGCGATATCCAGACCTAGCGTCTCGGCGTGAAGCAGCAGTCCATCGCGCTTCAGTTGACCGGGGTTCGCAAAGATTAGGTCGTGCATCTCCCAGAACTTGCCCTGCTGCTCAGCGGCGATGGCGGCGCGATGAGCTAGCGGGGCGTCCTTGTGAAAGTCGAGCGGAGAGTGGATAAACTCCACCTTCACTTTGTCCCCAGCGGCTTTCCGCAGCTGCTCGATCGGTGCCGCCAGACGCGCGCAGAACGGGCACTGGAAATCGGAGTAGACCTCCAGCACCACCGGCTCCGCCGCGCCCAACGGCGAAACCAGCAAGCTGAACCCGGCGGCGCTGCTGAGAAGAACTCTACTGAGAAGCAGCTTCGCGAGGTGGCCAAATCTTTGGTTGGAATTTTTCATCGACAATCAGATCCTTGGTGCCCGGAGGCAGTACTTGTAGCGTTTTCAGGAACTCAATCAGCGAGTCCTGGTCATACTTCGGGGCATTCTGAAACTTGCGGCGCGTGCCCGCCGCTTCGCCGCCGTGGGCCAGAATCGCCTGGCGCGCCGTGGCGAAGAGGCCGTGGTGAAAGTACGGCGGCTCATTGTAGAAGCCCCACAGGCGCTTGGTCAAAAACTTGCGGTTGCCTTGCGGGAAACTCTTCGCCCACGGACCCCAGTTCATATCGAGCGGCTCCGGGTCCGTCGCGTCCGTGATGTCGTGCACCTTCATGTCGGTATAGGCGGGCACCCAAGTGATCCCTTCCGCGTCGGCCGTCAACCGCGGACCCGGCAGTCTTGGATCATTCAGCGTCATCGACACTTCCGCCATCTCCCCGGTCCGGACATTGCCGGGCGGGTTGTAGGGGCTGGGCTCAGTGAACGCTTTGGCCTGCAACGGCAGGGCGGGCGTGTGGCAGGCGGCGCAACCGATCCGGCTGAAGACCTGCTCACCGTTCAACACCGCTTTCTCGATCACCGGATCATTCGGGATCACGCGGCCGGGTACCGCCATAGCGGCTTGATAGACCACAACGGCGGTAACGTCGGCTTTG
>JAPKYX010000279.1 GCA_026394075.1 Acidobacteriota bacterium | reverse complement strand
GCACGGTTGCGCGAATTGTATACGACGAAAGTGGTCCCGGCACTCCAGAAGGAGTTCGGGTACCAGAACGTGATGGCGATCCCGAAGATCCAGAAGGTTGCGATCAATATCGGTTTGGGCGAGGCCACCTCGAACTCCAAGCTGATGGACGGCGCGGTCGTCGAGTTGGGGACGATTGCCGGCCAGAAGCCGGTCGTCACCCGGGCCAAGAAGTCCATCGCCGCTTTTAAGCTTCGCGAAGGCGTCGCCATTGGCTGTATGGTCACGCTGCGCGGCGACCGGATGTATGAGTTTCTGGACCGCTTGATGAACATCGCTCTGCCTCGTGTGCGTGACTTCCGGGGCGTTAACCCGAAGTCATTTGATGGCCGTGGCAACTACACGTTGGGCGTCAAGGATCAGTTGATTTTCCCCGAGATCGACTACAACAAGATCGAGAAGACCAAGGGCATGAACATCTGCATCACGACCACGGCCGGTAGCGATGCCGAAGGTTTGGCGCTGTTGAAGTACATGGGCATGCCGTTCCGGAATTAGTCGGCGGCCAAAAGCGAATCTAGAACCCCGAGAAGCAAACAAGGAATTTAGCACCAAATGTCAACGACGGCAAAAGCAGCCAAAGACCGGATCCTCGGCGAGAAAATCGCCGCGGCCCGGGCCAATGGCACCAAGGTAAAGTTTGCAATCCGCTTGCGGAACCGCTGCATGCGCTGCGGTCGGCCGCGCGGGTATATCGGGAAGTTCCATTTGTGCCGGATTTGTTTCCGGCAGTTGGCGCTGGCGGGCGAGATCCCGGGCGTTGTGAAATCGAGTTGGTAAGGAGCCAGGCATGACGACATCAGATCCCATCGCCGATATGCTCACGCGCGTGCGGAACGCGATTATTGCGCGTCACTCCAAGGTGGACGTCCCGTCCTCGAAGGTCAAGATGGAAATTGCCCGAATCCTGAAAGAGGAAGGCTACATCCTGAACTTCAAGTTGGCGGAAGAAGGCGCCCGGAAGACGATCAAGATCTATTTGAAGTACACCCCTGGCAACCAGCCGGTGATCTCGAAGCTGGAGCGTATTTCGCGCCCCGGCTGTCGGGTATATGTAGGTTCTTCGGATATCCCGCGTGTGTTGGGCGGATTGGGCGTCAACATTTTGACTACTCCGCGCGGTGTAATGACCGGCGCGACGGCGCGTAAGCAGGGCGTCGGCGGCGAAATTCTCTGTCAGGTTTGGTAAGTAATCATGTCGCGAATTGGTAAAAAACCGATCAATATTCCGGCGGGCGTGAAGCTCAAGATCGGCGAGTCTCTGCTCGTCGAGGGCCCTAAGGGCAAGCAGACCGTACCGATTCCGCCGGGCATTCGGCTGGAACAGGCCGGTGCCGTACTGGAAGTTAAGCGGGAAAATGATAGCTACGCCGCGTTGCACGGTTTGACTCGCGCCTTGGCTTCCAATGCCGTGGTGGGCGTCTCAACGGGTTTCGTTCGGGAACTGGACATCTTTGGCGTTGGCTACCGTTGCGACGTCAAGGGCAATGTGGCCAGCTTTGCGTTGGGTTACTCGCATCCGATCGAGTTCCTTTTGCCGCCCGGAGTCGAGATGACTGTCGATAAGCAGACGCACATCGTGCTGAAGAGCTTCGATCGCCAGTCGCTGGGCCAAGTGGCGGCCAATATGCGGGCCTTGCGTCCGCCAGATCCGTACAAGAACAAGGGTGTCCGTTTCACCGGTGAAGTGTTGCGCAAGAAGCAGGGCAAGACGGGCGCTGGCGGCAAGGGCGGAGGTAAGTAATGAGCGCGAAATCGAGCAAGAACGATCGCCGGGTTCGCATTCACACGCGCATCCGCCGCAAGGTGAAGGGCGAGGCTGCCCGGCCTCGTTTGGCGGTCTTCCGCAGTGTGAAGCATATCTATGTCCAGGTCATCGACGACCGGTCCGGCACCACGCTGGTATCGGCCTCTTCCAACGAGAAGGCCGAAACGGTGAAGTCCGGTGGCAACCTCGATGGTGCCAAGGGTGTGGGACGTCTGGTGGCGGAGCGGGCCAAAGAAAAGGGCATCACGCAAGTGGTGTTCGATCGCGGCGGCTATCTCTATCACGGCCGGGTGAAGGCGCTGGCGGAAGCTGCGCGCGAAGCAGGATTGGAGTTTTAACTCAACATGGCTTACGTTCCAGTTAAGCGGATCGACGCCGGCAGCCTGAACTTGAAAGAGCAGGTCGTCTCTATTAACCGCGTCACCAAAGTGGTGAAGGGCGGCAAGAACATGAGCTTCTCAGCCCTGGTGGTGGTGGGTGACCCTTCCGCTCGCGTGGTCGGTTTTGGTACCGGCAAGGCGAAGGAAGTTCCCTCGGCTATCAAGAAGGGTATCGAGGCAGCGAAGAAGAATTTGCGGAAGATCAACGTACTGGAGCGGACCATTCTGCACCCGGTGCTGGGCCGTTTCGGCGCTGGCCTGGTGCTGTTGAAGCCCGCCCCGGAAGGTACTGGCGTCATTGCCGGTGGTCCGGTGCGTGCGGTGATCCAGAGTGTTGGTATCCCGAACGTGTTAACCAAGTCAATTGGTTCGCACAATCCGCACAACGTCGTGAAGGCCACCATCGCGGCCTTGACGCAGTTGCGCGATCGGGGCGAAGTGGCCGAGATGCGTGGCTTGGCCCAGGAGAAAGTCAGTGCCTGAGCAAACAGCTAAGATCAAGATTCAGCTCTACGCGAGCACGATTACTTGTCCGAAGAAGCAGCGCGCAATCGTCCGTTCGTTGGGCTTGAAGAAGCTCAACAGCGTCGTGGAACGTCCGGATGACGATTGTTTCCGCGGTATGGTGAAGAAGATCCCTCACTTGGTGAGGGTGGTGGCCTAACATGAACCTGAGCCAGATTAAGCCCCCCGCAGGGCAAAAACAAAAGAAACAGCGCGTCGGCCAGGGTATGGGTACCGGTCGTGGTAAGTTCTCCGGTCGCGGTGCCAAGGGTGCCAAGTCCATTTCCGGCTACTCACGGATGCGCGGCTTTGAAGGCGGCCAGATGCCGCTCCATCGCCGTTTGCCGAAACGCGGCTTTACGAACGTGTTCCGCGAGGAGTGGGCGATCATCAATCTGGCCAAGCTGCAGGAATTGGAAGGTGATACTTTTTCGCCTGAGATCCTGATGGCTTCCGGCGTGATCAAGAAGATCGAGAAGGGTCTGAAGGTTCTTGCCCACGGCGAGATCAAGAAGGCCATCAAGGTAACTGCCCATGCCATTTCAGCGGCGGCGGCGGAGAAGATCAAGGCAGCCGGCGGAACCGTCGAGCTGCTGACCAAGGCCAGCCCAGCCGAGCCAGCCGCTTAAGCGCGGTTGCTATCGGGCGTTTTCCAGAATTTGCCGCTTTCTTTGAGCGGTGAGCGCGTAGGACAATAAGACCATGTCGAAGTTTTTCGAGGCCATCGCGAACGTCTTTCGGATTCCGGATCTGCGGAACCGTATTCTGTTCACGTTGGGGCTTCTAGCGATCTACCGGTTGGGCGGCCACATTCCCACGCCCGGCATTGATGCCAATCGCCTGGAGCAGTTCTTCCAGCAGAATGCTGGGGGCATATTCGGCTTCTTCGATCTGTTCTCCGGCGGCATGTTCCGGCGCTTGACAGTATTTGCGCTGGGCATCATGCCCTACATCACGTCGTCCATCATTTTGCAGTTGATGACCGTCGTGGTTCCCACGCTCGAGAAACTCCAAAAAGAAGGCGAGCTGGGGCGTCGAAAGATCACCCAGTGGACGCGTTACCTGACGGTGATCCTGGCGTTCGTCCAGTCCGCCACCATCGCTGGGGCGCTGCAATCGGCTACCGATCCGCGCACGGGCGGCGGCTTCGTTATCAACCCGGGCATCGGCTTTGTGCTGATGACCATGATATCGTTGACCACCGGCACCGCCTTTATCATGTGGTTGGGTGAACAAATCACCGAGCGTGGCATCGGCAACGGCATGTCGCTGATCATCTTCACCGGCATCGTGATTGGCTTGCCGAACGCGATCCAGGAAATCTACACGAACGTCTTCGTGACGGGGCAGTGGAATGTCCTGCAGGTGATTGTGATCGCGTTGATGATGGTGGCTGTGATTGGCCTGATTGTCTTGGTGGAGCGTGGCGAGCGCCGAATTCCGGTGCAGTATGCCAAGCGCGTCATCGGCCGCAAGATGCTCGGTGGCCAGTCCACGCACTTGCCGCTGAAGGTGAACGCTGGTGGCGTGATCCCCGTCATCTTCGCTCAGTCGTTGCTGTCGATCCCCCAGACTTTTCTTACCTATGATTCGGTCCGCAAGAGCCCCTGGCTGAGCGGTATGCTGTCGGCGATTTCGTATGGCGAAGTGCTGTACTTCATTGCCTACACGGCTCTGATCGTCTTCTTCAGCTTCTTCTACGTCTCGATCATCTTCAATCCGAATGAAGCCGCAGACAATATGCGGAAGTATGGCGGGTTCATTCCGGGCATCCGGCCGGGCAAGAACACTGCTGACTACATGAACAAGATCCTCACCAAGATCACGGTGGTGGGCGGTCTTTACTTGGCCCTGCTGAGCTTGCTGCCGGTGATTCTGATCTCGGGCATCAAGCTGCAACGCCTTCCGTTGATCGGCAATTGGATTGACGGCAACTTCCCGCGGTTCATCCTGGATGGTCTGGGCGTGACGTTCTACTTCGGCGGTACTTCGCTGCTGATCGTGGTGGGCGTAGCCATGGATACCGTGAACCAAGTGGAAGCCCAGCTCATTATGAGACACTACGAGGGCTTTACTCCGCGCGCTGGCCGCATCCGTGGCCGCCGTTCGAGCGGATAGTCACTCGGGTTAAACGGGATTCTCTATGGCATCGGGCGTAAGCCCCGCGAAGGCTTTGGTCTTGTTCGGTCCCCCAGGTTCGGGGAAAGGAACGCAGGCGAAGATGCTCACGCATTCTCTGCAGTTTCCCCATATCTCGACGGGCGACATGCTGCGCGAACACATCAAGGCTGGGGATCCGGTAGGTCTGAAGGTCCGCGACCTGCTCAAGGCCGGACAACTGGTCTCCGATGATCTCGTGGACCAGATGGTGGCGGAGCGTATCACGCGCCCAGACTGCCAAAAGGGCTTCATTCTGGATGGATACCCCCGGACCCTCCCACAGGCCGAATCCGTCACTTCTCTGCTCGCGGCGCATGGCGTTACGGCCGTCGTCGTCTATTTGAGAGTTGACGAGGAGAAGCTGGTCAAGCGCCTGACCAACCGGCGCCAGTGTCCACAGTGCGGAACGCTCTACAACGTGCTCTTGAAGCCTCCGATCGTGCCGGGACGTTGTGATGTGGAAGGATCCCGCCTGACCACTCGCGAAGACGACCGGGAAGATGTGATCCGCCAGCGCTTTGAGTCGTTTGAGCGGCAGACCCGCCCGGTGCTGGACTTCTTCAACCGCCGGACCCAATTCCTGGAAGTGGCCGCCAGCGATTCGTCCCCCGAGCAGATCCTGCATCAGATTGAGGCGTTTCTCGCCACCCCGGAGGCCGTATGATTGCCCGTCGCAGCCCGTCAGAGCTGGAGAAACTCCACCGCTCCGGATTGCTGGTCCACCAGATTCTCAGCAAGCTCAGCGGGATGGTCGCGGTGGGTGTTTCCACGCTGGACCTCGAAGTGGAAGCCGACCGCATGATCCGCGACGCCGGAGCCAAGCCGGCGTTCAAAGGATACTATTCGCAGTCTGCGGGTACGAAGTTTCCGTATGTTCTGTGCGTCTCGGTGAACGAAGAGATCGTCCACGGCATGCCCGCACAAAAGAAGGTACTGCGGGCAGGTGATGTCGTGTCACTCGACACCGGCGTACAGCTGAACGGTTATTTTGGGGACTCCGCGGTCACCGTGGCGCTGGACCCGGTGACTCCAGAAACCGAAAAATTGCTCCGCGTCACGCGCGAATGTCTGGACCGGGCGATTGAGCAGACCGTGGCCGGTAATCGTTTGGCCGACATCTCTGGTGCCGTCGAGCGGCATGCCGTCACCGAAGGTTTCTCGATTGTCCGTGAGTTCGTGGGCCACGGTATTGGCACTTCTTTGCACGAAGAGCCGCAAGTGCCCAACTACGTCGACCGCAAGAACGACAACCCCCGCCTGAAGGAAGGCATGGTGCTGGCCATTGAGCCGATGATCCTGGCCGGCCGGCCGGAATCGAAAGTCTTGAACGACAAGTGGACCGCCGTCACCAAGGATGGGCGCAACGCTGCCCACTTTGAGCACATGGTGGCTGTCACCAACAACGGCCCCTGGGTTCTCAGCCGGCCGGCTTAGGCCCCTTCATTACGCCCTCCGGGTCCGTCTCGCCCCACTCTCTGCCCGCCGAAACTAGTTCGCGTCGTCCTTGTTGATTCTTGCCCCCGGATTACCGGCGTGCTTCCTTACTGGTTCCCGGCACCCGTTATACCCGCCTCAGGCTATATCTATCCAGCCAAGCGGCGAGCATACTGGTGCTGACTGGACACCATGAATCTTGCTCAAATGAACCGCACCTTGTCCGCGGCGGTACTGGTGGCACTCATACTTTCGGCGGAAGCTCCGGTGCTCGCCGAACCCCAGGCCGCCCTCCCGGTCTCTCTGCCAACCCTCCAGGGTATGCCGCTCGACGCGGTCCTCCAGGAAGCGATGGAGCGCAATCTGGACCTGCTGGCGGAACGCTATAGTCTCTCCGTATCCGATGCGCGGATGATCACGGCCAAGCTGAGGCCCAACCCGGTCGTGAGTCTCGGCAGCATCTATGTGCCGATCCCCGGGACCAACTTCCAACCCAACCTCAGCGGCGTCGGACCCACTGAGTACAACGGACGCGTGGACTTCCTGCTTGAGCGTGGCGGCAAGCGTGACAGCCGGATCGCGCTGGCCCAAGCAGATCGTGAGTACGCCGAGTTCGCACTCAAGAACACGGCCCGAAGCCTCATGCTTAGCGTGCAGAGTGCCTTCGTCGATGTGCAGGTGGCCAAGGAGAACGTGCAACTGGCCACCGACAATCTACGCGCCTTCCAGGCCATCGTTGACATCAATACCGCCCGCGTCGCGGCGGGTGATCTGGCCAAAGTGGAGCTGTCGCGCATCCGCATCGCCGCACTCCAGTTTCAAAATGCCGTACAGCAAACGCGGCTGCAACTCCGCCAGGCGAAAAACAGGCTCCAGCTGCTGATGGGACGCCGGGCCCCGGATGACAGCTTCGACGTGGTGGGCGATCTCCGCCGGGAAACACTAGCGCAAGACGTCGGTCAACTGAGCGTCCTTGCCCGGGAACGGCGGCCCGACCTGCGGAGTCTCCAGGCCGCCCAAGCGCGATCCCAAGCCGACATGCGCCTGCAAATCGCGCAAGGCAAAATCGACTACACCGTCGGCGCCCAGTATTCACACCAACGGGTAATGCCGGGAACGGCTTCGTCCGTCAGCCTCTTTGTCAGCGCCCCCTTGCCGGTGTTTAACCGGAACCAGGGCGAAGTGGCCCGGGCCGAGCGGGAAGGCCAGCAGTGGGCCGCCCGCCTGCAAGCGCTAACCACCTCGGTCGACACCGAGGTTCGCAGCGCCTTTGAGCAGTACCGCACGAACAAAGACCTGCTGGACAATATCGAAACCAATATGCTGAACCAGGCCGGAGAAGTCCGGCGCACCACCGAGTATTCCTACCGGCGTGGAGAAGCGTCACTGGTCGAGTTTCTCGATGCACAAAGGGCGTTCAACGATACGATGCAAAGCTACAATCAGGCCCGGGCCGACTACGCCCGCAGCCTCTACCTGATCGACTCAATCACCGGGCGCCTGGAAGGACCAACCAAATGAGCACCATCCAAGCGACAACCGCCACCGCACTCGCCCTGTTGACCCTGTTGGCGACAGGTTGCCAGACCGCGCCTCCGGCAGCGGAGGCGGCACCGAAGGCCGTGGCCGCCAAGAGCCTGCCGGCTGGCCAAGTGCAGTTCGCGCCCGGCTCCCCGCAACTGGCGCAGATCAAGGTGGAGGCCGTGGCCTCGGCGGAAGTGCCCACCGATGAAGTCACTTCGCCCGGTAAGGTGGAGGCCAACCCCAACCGTACCTCGCACGTCACGCTGCCGTTGGCGGGCCGGATCGTCACCGTGTCGGTGAAAATCGGTGATCTCGTCCAACAAGGGCAGCCGCTGCTGATGATTGATTCCCCCGATGTAGATGCCGCGCTCTCCGCGCAGTTGCAGTCACTGGCGCAAATCACCCAGGCCAAAAGCGTCGTCACCAAGACCCAGGCGGACCTGGAGAGAGTGCGGGACCTCTTCTCGCACGATGCCGTCGCCAAGAAAGAAGTGCTGAATGCCGAAGCCATGCTCACCCAAAGCCAGGCCGCCCTGGAGCAAACCCAGGCGGGCGCCCAGCAAAGCCGGAGGCGCCTGGAACTGCTGGGCATCGAGCCGGGCCGCTTTGGCCAGAAGGTCGCCGTCACCGCGCCGATCTCCGGCAAAGTGCTGGAGATGAATATCGTACCCGGCGAATACCGCAATGACACCAGCGCGCCCGTCATGACCATCACCGACTTGAGCACCGTCTGGATCACCTCCGACGTCCCCGAAAGCTCCATCCGGCTGGTGAAGCTGGGTGAGGCCGTCCAGATCGATCTGGCCGCCTATCCCGGCGAAAAATTCCGGGGCCGCGTGAAGCAGATCGCCGACACCGTGGATCCTCAAACCCGCACCATCAAGGTGCGCGCCGAAATGGATAACCCCGCCGGCCGCTTGCGGCCTGAGATGTTCGGGCAGATCCGCCACGTTGAAGCGCTTGAAAATAAGCCCGTGGTCCCGGCCTCGGCCGTGATTGAGGCCGACAACCGGCGCCTGGTTTGGCGCGAAACCGCACCCGGCCAGTTCCAGCGGACCGCCGTGACTCTGGGCGGCCGGATCGGCGACCGGGTGGCCATTCAGAGCGGCCTCAAGGCGGGCGACCGCATCGTCATCGATGGAGTGATGTTGCTGCAAAGCAACTAGAAGCGAACCTCACGTGATTGCACAACTGCTTCGTTTCGCTTTGGCCCAGCGGTTCATCACCCTGCTGGCGGGCCTGTCGCTGGTGGGCGTGGGCCTGTGGGCCTTCCAGCAACTGAAGATTGAGGCCTATCCCGACATCTCTGACACCCAGGTGGTGATCGTCAGCCAGTACCCGGGCCGCGCCGCCGAAGAGGTAGAGCAGCAGGTCACCATTCCGGTGGAGCGCGCCCTCAACAGCGTGCCCAACGTCATCGCGCGCCGCTCCCGCACCATCTTTGGCCTATCTGTGGTGGAGCTTACCTTCGCCTACGGCACCAACGACTATTTTGCCCGCCAGGTGGTGCTTGAAAAGCTACGTGACGCCACGCTGCCCGATACGGTCAGTCCGTCGCTAGGACCGCTATCGACCCCCATTGGCGAACTCTACCGCTATCAGCTCACCGGCGGCGGACTCAACAGCCTGCAACTGCGGGAGCTCCAGGATTGGATCGTCACTCCCCGGTTTCTGCAAGTGCAGGGCGTGGCTGACGTCACCCCGTTCGGTGGCTTGGTGAAGCAATACCAGATTCAAGTGGATCCGCTGGCGCTGTCCAAGTACGGACTGGCGATCTCGCAGATCCTCACCGCCGTTCAAGCCAACAACCGCAATGCGGGCGGTGCCTTGCTGGACAACAAGCAGCAGGCCATGGTGATCCGCGGCGTGGGGCAGATCCAGACTGTCAGCGATATCGAATCCATTGTCGTCACCGAGAATCGCGGCGTGCCCATCTTTGTTCGCGACATCGCCAAAGTAACCCTCGGCGCCGCACCACCGACGGGCGTCTTCGGCACCAACGATGTGACCGGAGGCGTGGAAGGCATTGTCCTGATGCGCCGTGGCGAGAACCCCACGGACGTGCTGAAGGGCATCAAAGAGGCTGTCGACGAACTCAACTCGACGCGCTTGCCCGCCGGCGTCAGCCTGGCCCCCATCTATGACCGCACGGACCTGGTGAACAACACCCTGTCCACCGTCAGCCACACGCTGCTTGAGGGCCTGCTGATCGTGGTGCTGGTGCTGATCTTCTTTTTGGGCAGCTTCAAGGCCGCACTGCTGACCGCGATCACCATTCCGCTCTCGCTGCTGTTTGCCTTCATCTGCATGCACTTTTCGGGCATCCCGGCCAACCTGCTGTCGCTGGGCGCACTCGATTTCGGCATCATCGTCGATGCCACCCTGGTGATGGTGGAGCATATCCTCCACACCATCCACGATCGCGAAGGCGACGGCGGCTCCATCTTTGAAGCCATCCGCGACGCCGCGCTCGAAGTGGAGCGGCCCATCTTCTTCTCGCTGATGATCATTATCTCGGCCTACATTCCGCTGTTCACGCTGGAACGCGTGGAGCGGAAACTGTTTACGCCGATGGCCTTCACGGTCTGTTATGCGCTGCTCGGGTCCATGCTGCTGGCCTTGACGCTGATCCCGGTCATCGCCACGTATCTGTTCCGGCATGGAGCCAAATCCTGGGACAACCCCTTGTTCCGGCTGCTGGCCGTGCGCTACGAGAAGATTCTGAAGGTGGTCGTCCGGCGGCCGATCGGCATGCTGGCCGCCTCCGGCACCATCGTCATTGGAGCCTTTGCGCTGGCCGGGGCTTTGGGTATCGAGTTTCTCCCGACGCTGGATGAGGGCGTCGTCTGGGTGCGCATGGTGCTGCCGCCCGGCATCTCCATCGACAAGTCCGCTGAAATTGCGGGGCACGCGCGAAAGCTGATCCAGCAATCGGGTGAAGTGACCTTGGTCAGCTCTCAGACTGGCCGCAATGACGCGGGTACAGATCCCTATGGCCAAAACCGCAACGAGATGTTCGTCGCCCTAAAGCCCTACGACACCTGGCCTGAGGGCAAGAACAAAGCCAAGTTGATCGACGAGCTCTCCGCGCGCCTCTATCGCGACATTCCTGGAGCCTCATTCAGCTTTACGCAGCCCATCATCGATAGCGTTACGGAAGCGGTAACGGGCTCGGCCGCCGATCTGGCCGTGATCATCTCCGGACCCGACCTGGAGCGCCTGCGGGCCATCGCCCAAGATGTCCTGCAGGTGGTCAAAGAAGTGCCCGGCGCGGCCGATTCGGCGCTGGAACAAGAGGCGGACCAGGCGCAGTTGCTGATCCGGGTCAACCGGCAGGAAGTGGCCCGCTACGGGATCAACGTGCGCGATGTCCAGGATGTCATTGAACTCGCGATCGGCGGCCAGGCTGCTACCACGGTGTTTGAAGGCGAACGCCGCTTTGACCTCACCGTGCGCTACATCCCGGAAGCACGCAAGGACATGAGCGCCATCGGCCTGATCCTGATCCCCACCCGCGAAGGCGGCCGCGTGCCCCTCTCGCAACTGGCCGAAATCAAGGTGGTCAGCGGGGCCTCCATCATCGCCCGCCGCGAAAACAAGCGTCAGATCACCGTCCGCACCAACATCCGGGGTCGCGACCAGGGCGGCTTCGTCGCTGAGGCCCAGGCCCGGTTCCAACAGTCCATTAAACTGCCCGCCGGTTACTCCGTCGCCTGGGGCGGGCAATTTGAGAACCTGACCCGCGCCAAGGCCCGGCTCACCTTCATTCTCCCCATCACCATCGCCATCATCTTCGTGCTGCTGTTCTTCATGTTCGGCAACGCGGCCTACGCCGGCATCGTGATGATGAATGTGCCGTTCTCGCTGGTGGGCGGATTCTTGTTCCTCTACATCCGGAACATAAACTTGAGCGTTTCCGCCGCCGTCGGGTTTATTAGTCTATTCGGCGTGGCCGTGATGAGCGGCGTGCTGGTGGTGGCGGAAATCAACCGCCGCCGCCGAAACGATCCGGAGCTCGACGTAACCGACGCGATCGTCCAGGGTTCGTTGTCGCAACTGCGCCCTGTGCTGTTGATGGTGCTGGTCGCCTTGTTGGGCATGGTGCCAGCGGCGCGGGCCAGCGGAATAGGAAGCGACGTACAGCGGCCGCTGGCCACCGTGGTGGTGGGCGGCTTGCTTTCCACGCTGCTGTTGACACTACTCGCGCTGCCCTGCCTTTACGCCGTCATCGGCGCGGGTCGCAAACGGACGAAACAGGAGACTCGGCCATGACAGATTCCAAACGCACCGTCCTGACGATCATCGTCGATGAAACGGAACTGGCGGGAGAGATGCCGCTTTATGAGGCGGTGGTCCGGAAGTTGGTCCGCCTGGAAATTGCCGGCGCCACCGTCAACATGGGTATCATGGGCTTTGGGCGGCACGGCAAGGTCCATCGCAAACGGCTGTTTGGTGTTGCTGATGAGCGGCCGGTGACGATTGTGGCGGTCGACCGCGACGAGGCCATCCGCCGCGCCATTCCCGAGCTGCGGGCCATGATGCCGGAAGGGCTGATTTACCTTTCGGAAGTGGAAGTGGCCTAGGCCCAAGTCCGAAGTTTGACGCCGGGCCAGATCTGTGTCAAACTCATTTAATGGGTGAAGGCTCCTCGTGTGCCCTCACTGCGACCGTCCTTGAGCTGCTACCCCACGGTGGAGTTCTAGTGGAGCTGGACAATCGCGAGCAAGTGCTCGCTCATCCCGCGGGAGCAATCAAAACGAACTTCGTCCGCTTGCGTCCGAAGGACCGTGTCTTGGTTGAGCTGGCCCCGGGAGACCGGACGCGGGGGCGGATAATGAAGTTGTTGAGGGAACGATGAAAGTTCGAGCAAGCGTAAAAAAGATCTGTGACAAGTGCAAGGTGATCCACCGCTTCGGTGTGGTGCGGGTGATCTGCGACAATCCCAAGCATAAGCAGCGGCAGGGTTAGGCTTTCCGGATTCCGGCAAAGCGGGTTTTGAGCAAAGAAGGATTTTGAAGAACCATGGCACGTATTGCGGGTGTTGACCTGCCAGCAAAGAAGAGAGCCGAATTCGGCCTCACCTATATTTACGGTGTGGGCCGCACTCGCGCTGCGTCGATTCTCCACCGGTGCAGCATCGATCCGGCCAAGAAGATCGCTGACCTGACCGAAGAAGAAGTCAACAGCATCCGTATCTTGCTGGAAAACGAAGGCGCCGTCGAAGGCGACCTGCGCAAAGAAGTTTCAATGAACATCAAGCGGTTGATGGAAATGCAGGCCTATCGTGGCCTCCGTCACCGCCGCTCGCTGCCGGTCCGCGGCCAGCGCACGCACACCAACGCCCGCACCCGTAAGGGTCCGCGACGCGGCACGGTGGCGGGCAAGAAGAAGGCGACGAAGACCTAAGGCGAGGGGAAAGATTTAAGTCATGGCCAAGGCACCGGCAAAAACTTCGAAGAAGAAGTCCTTTAAGAAAAAGGAAAAAAAGCACATCCCCGTGGGCGTCGTCCACGTGCAGGCGAGCTTTAACAACACGATCGTCACGATCACCGATCAGGTGGGCAACGTGATCTCCTGGTCTTCCAGCGGTTCGCTGGGTTTCCGGGGATCGCGCAAAGGCACCCCTTACGCCGCTCAGCAAGCGTCACTCACTGCGGCCAACAAGGCCAAGGAAGTGGGTTTGCGGTCCGTCGAAGTCCGGGTGGCTGGTCCTGGCGCAGGTCGTGAATCGGCTGTCCGTGCGCTCTCCAGCGCCGGCATCGACGTCCGCAACATCAAGGATTGCACGCCGATTCCGCACAACGGCTGCCGCCCGCCCAAGCGCCGTCGCGTATAGCGCTGGCGACCCAATCGGGAATAGTTTCTGGCCCTTCACTTCTGGTGAAGGGCGCCTCAAGAGGAAGCAGGAAGAAAGCGTTCGCCAACGCCGTAAACTGCACCGCCTCTTCCCTTGTCTTGTGGTGATCCGCAAGGCTTGGCAAGAGCACTGGTAGAGTAGGAGAAGATATGGCTCGTTATATTGGCCCCGTTTGCCGGCAGTGCCGGCGCGAGGGCATGAAGTTGTTCTTGAAGGGTGAGCGCTGCTACACCGAAAAGTGCGCCATCGAAAAGCGCAACTACGTCCCCGGCCAGCACGGCAAGGATCGTAAGCCCAAGAAGATTGTCGGCTACGGTCTCCAGCTTCGCGAGAAGCAGAAAGCCAAGCGCTACTACGGCCTAGGTGAGACGCAGTTCCGCAATCTGTTCGAGAAGGCAGCCATCATGAAGGGCGTCACCGGCGACAACATGATCAACATGTTGGAGCGCCGCCTGGACAACGTGGTCTACCGCCTCGGTTTTGCCACCTCCCGCCGTCAGGCTCGCCAGATTGTGCGCCATGGCCACATCTCAGTCGACGGTCAGCGCGTTGATATCCCCTCGTTCGTTGTTCGCGCCGGTGAATCCATCGCCGTCGTCGAGAAATCCAAGAAGAACCCGACGATCCTGGCCAACCTGGAGACGACCGCCCATGCGCCGACTCCCAACTGGCTGGACGTGGACCGCGCGTTGTTGACCGCGAAGGTCGTTTCGGTACCGCAGCGTAGCGATCTGGTTCAGATTGAACTGAACGAACAGTTGATCGTCGAATTGTACTCGAAGTAGGCATTGCCAGGCGGCCGGTCTGCTCTATGCGGACCGGCCTTGGGCTGTTAAGGAGGCTCCATGTTTAAAGGATTCCAGAAACCCAAGCGGCTCGTGGCCAATACCGAGACGCTGACTGAGCGGTTCGGTAGCTTTACCGCGCAGCCGTTCGAACGCGGCTTCGGCACCACGGTGGGCGTCGGCCTGCGTCGCGTGCTGTTGAGCTCGATTGAGGGCGCTGCCATCACCGCCGTCCGCATCGAAGGCGTTGCGCACGAATTTTCACCCATCCCGGGCGTCACCGAAGATGCCACCGACATCATCCTGAATCTGAAGCAGATTCCCTTCAAGATGATGACCGACACCGTCAAGACGGTCCGTCTCCGCGTCGACAAGGGCGGGGAAGTGCTCTCCGGCCAGATTGAGACCGATGCCGATGTGGAAGTGTTGGATCGGCACATGCACATTGCCACGGTGGGCGAGGGCGGCAAGCTCGACATCGAGATGCGCCTGAAGGTTGGCCGCGGTTACGTTTCGCAAGATCGCAATTTCGACGAGGATCTGCCGCTGGGGTATATTCCGATCGATTCCGTCCATTCGCCCGTCCGCAAGGTGAACTTCCTGGTGGAAGCCGCGCGTTTGGGCCAGATGACTGATTTCGACAAGCTGACGCTGGAAGTTTGGACCAACGGTGCCATTTCACCGCAGGACGCCATCGGCCAGGCGGCTAAGTTGCTGAAGGATCACATGACGATCTTCATCAACTTCGAAGAAACAACCGAAGTGACGGAAGAGCCGGTGGAGCGCGCCGCGGGCCACATGAGCGAAGTGCTCAACCGCAGCGTCGAGGAACTGGAACTTTCGGTCCGCAGCTACAACTGCTTGAAGAACGCCAACATCCAGACCATTGGCGACCTGGTGCAGAAGTCCGAGGCGGAGATGCTCCGTACGAAGAACTTCGGCCGTAAGTCGCTGAATGAAATCAAGGAAATTCTGGGTGGCTTGGGTCTCGGCTTCGGCATGAAGGCCGATTCGACCGGGCGTCTGGTGTTGCCGGCGGGCGGCATTTCGCCGGTGGACTACAGTGAAGCGGCGGCGGGTGAAGAATAACTTTTGGAGTAAGTGGGTAAAGAACAATGAGACATCGGGTAGGCGGGTACAAACTTAAGCGCGACAAGGGTTCGCGAAACTCACTCCTCAAGGGGCTGGTCACCAGCATCATCGAGCACGAGCGCATCATTACCACCATTCCCAAGGCCAAGGCCGTTCAGCCGCTCGTGGAGCGGATGATCACGTTGGCGAAGGAAGGCACGCTGCACTCTCGCCGTCAGGCGGCGGGTTTCCTGGAAACCCCGGCCAGCGTCAAGAAGCTGTTCGACAAGCTGGGCGCCCGTTTTGGCCAGCGCAATGGCGGCTACACCCGCATTGTGAAGCTGGGCTGGCGCAAGGGCGATGGCGCGGAACAGGCCATGATCGAGTTCGTGGGTTCGGAACTGGTTAAGCGCGCGGCTGATCGGGCCAAGCGTCGCGAGGACCGTCTGAAGGCCATGCGTGAAGGCCGCGAAGGCGAAGCGGGCGAAGAGCGCTAAGCTCTTTTTCTCAGTAACTAACGATGGCGGCCCGGCGGCATCACTGCTTCCGGGCCTTTTCGTTTTGCGGCGGAGAGAGCGATTCGATACGCTATAGCTGGTTTGCCTCCCGTTACCCTTACCGCCCGTGTCCTTCTCGACCCCCTCCGTGAGGAGCTGCGATTTCTGCCCGAATGCCCGCGCCTGCTCCGGAACTATCCGGCTCCCTACCCTGTGCTCGGCTGGGTGGCCATCCAACATTCCGCGGATTCGATCGTCGGCAGCCTGAATCTGCTGCGCCTGGATACGTTGTCGAATACCTGCTTCCTGCTGCCCGGCCGCCCGGGTTTCTTTGCCGAAACGCAGGAGCCCGGGGTGCTGATCGTGGGCCTGGATCGCCGGTTGGTGCTATTTGATCTCGACACCAATCAACTCACCGAGACGGGCATCACCATCGACGCGGATGAGCGCACGCTGATCAACGGAGGCGGCCACCAATCTGTTGCGCCAGGTGCTGGGGGAGCAGATTTGTTCAAACGGTAAGCACATCACCGGAGGGGTTGACGGCAGCGTGCTGATCGACACGGATTCCATTCCGAAGGCCATCACCCGTTACCGGTTCTCCGGCTGGCTGAGCGGGCTTGAGGAACAAACGCTGGTGTGCTCCCCGGAATCGCTTCCCGGATTCCCGGACGGCATGCGCGTTGCCGCCGATGGCGGCAGTGCCGTGGTGGCCTTCTACAACCCCCAGTCGTCCCCCTACGGCCAGGCGCACCAGATCCGGCTGGCGGACGGTGAGGGGTTGACCGAATGGCAGCTCCCAGGCTCGCCCCGCGTGACCTGCCCGGAGATACTGATGCTCGATGGGCGAGTGCAGGTGATCTTCACGACCGCGGTCGAAGGAATGACTGCGGACGAGCGGAGGCACTGCCCGAATGCAGGCTCTCTGTTTATTGCGGACACCCCATATACAGAGGCTCCGCCACCTCCGCCGCTGGTGGATGTGAGCGGGATCACCGGTTCGTTGAAAGCTGTCGCTTTCTAGCCTTGCTTTAGCCGACGCCCCGCCGGTGCCTGACAATCACGCTACCCTGAGCCAGTGGCCGCCCCGAAACCATTTCTGCGCGAGGTTCGTCTCGAATCCGCGCAACTGCCCGCTGGCCAGTTTCCGGCCACGGTGCCCGTGTTCTCGCGAGACCTGCGGCTGGCCTTCCCGTCGGCGGTCACCATGTTTGTCGGGGAGAACGGCTCCGGCAAGTCGACCTTGCTCGAAACCATTGCCTTCCATTGCGGCTTTGACCTCGAAGGCGGCAACCGCAACCATCGCGTCCGGCAGTTGAGCATCACCGAAGAACTGTTGCAGGAGCCGCCGCCGCTGGCCGCTGCTACGAAGCTTTCCTGGTCGCCCAAGATCAGCCAAGGCTTCTTCTTGCGAGCGGAGAGCTTCTTCAACTTTGCCAGCTACATTGACCGGCTGGCCGAAGATGACCCACGGGCATTTGCGCGTTACGGCGGCCGGAGCCTGCATGCGCAGTCTCACGGAGAGAGCTTTCTTTCGCTGTTCGAGAACATGTTCGAGAACGGCATCTATCTGCTGGACGAACCGGAGGCGGCGTTGTCGCCACAGCGGCAGTTGGCGTTTCTGACCATCGTGCATGACCTGGCTTCTTCCGGCCGGGCGCAGTTCATCATCGCCACGCATTCGCCGATCATCCTGGCCTATCCTGGCGCTCGTATTTATAGCTTCGACGGTGGCCAGATTGCGCCCATCGCCTACCACGACACGGAGCATTACCGCGTCACCAAGGGCTTTCTCGACGCACCGGAGCGCTACTTCCGGCACTTGTTTGCGCGCGATCAATCTTAGCGACGGATAGGCCGGGGAGTGCATTGGGCAGACAGTCCCAGGTGTTGAACCGGGCAGTGAACATCTATACTGATCCAGAAGACTCCGCCTCAACAGGGCTGGTACCCAGGGTTCCGGGCCACTTGCGGTGACTTACCCGGGAAATCTAATGAACTCGATTTGTTACCGCCGCGCGGCCCTCGTATTGATCGTGACGCTCCTTGCCAGCGCGCAGGAGCGCCCTCCGTACCGAGAAGCGGACCAGTTGCCTGGTTCCTCCATGCTTGACAAGCTGAGCCACGTCTCGCAGCTAGACCTGTTGCCCGACACCAAGGCCGATGGTGCCCGTTGTTCCTGTGCGGCGGCCATCAACGCCTACCTGCTGATTGGCGGGACGTGGCCCGAACTATCGCAGAAGTTCAGCCTGACACCGGAACCCACCTATGAGAGCGTGCACCGGCTGCAGGAGCGGCTCTACCATTTGGCCAATGTCGATGGCGAACCTGGGGTCTTTGGCGGATGCCGCCCACGCTATGACGCCGAAAAGCGGGTGGTCGGTTGGGAGCGCAAGGAAGGTGATGAGGTCCACCGGGTTTTTGAAGAGTTGGGCCTGGAAACGTGGCCCATCTTCGGTCCGACCGAAGCTCGCCTGCATGACCGGCGGGAGGCAGTGCTGGCCTACTTTCGCGATCACCCACAGGGTGCGCTGGTGGTGGGCGTCAATGAAGATATGAAGACCGGCCGCAGCCTGCCGGTGCCGGTCGGCACATTTGCCAACCACTACATCCTGGTCATCCGCCGTGACGGCGGTTTCTATCGTCTCGATAGTTGGGCCAAGCCCGGCTTGAACACTCTGCACGCGATGACGGCCCAGGAAGTAAAGGAACTGGTGTTCTCGTCGCCCGTCACCATGCTGGCCACCAAACTGAAGCGCTAACCACCTGCCGATGCCCGATCCCTCCAGCACCACCCACTACCTGGTCTTCTTGAAGCAGGAGTGCCACACCTGCTCGACGCTGGAGCCGGTGATCCGGGCGCTGAAGGCTCAACCGGCCCGCCTGCGCATCGTGGTGCAGGATGAGCCCGAGTATCTGGCTGACCTGGGAGCTGAGTACGACCAGACGCTGGAGCTCTCCTTTCGACACCAGATTGAGGTGACGCCGACTCTGATCCGGTTTGCGGGCGACACCGAAGCCGGGCGCACCGACGGCTGGGTGCGGGCGGAGTGGCGCCAACTCACGGAGATCGATGACCTGGGCGCGGATCAGCGCGAGATGATGCCGGGCTGTGGCTCCAAGTCGCATGAGCCCGGTGTCTACGAGCGCTTGCAGGCGCGCTTTGGCGACTCCGGCCTCACCTCCCGTCCGATTGAAACCGGCGAATGGGACGACCCCATGGAGATCTGTTTCGAACGCGGTTGGACCGATGGTTTGCCCGTCGTTCCGCCCACGGATGAGCGGATCCTGCGCATGCTGCGGGGCACTGCTCGCAAGCCGCAGGAGATCGTGGGTCTAGTGCCACCCAACCTGGCCGAGTGCACCGTGGAGAAAGTAGCCATCAACGCCGTAATGGCGGGCTGCAAGCCAGAGTACCTGCCCGTGCTGCTGACCGCGCTTGAGGCCGCGCTGGAGCCTATCTTTGCGATGCATGGCGTGCTCTGCACCACCTGCTCCGCTGGACCGGTGATCGTCGTCAATGG
>JAPKYX010000160.1 GCA_026394075.1 Acidobacteriota bacterium | reverse complement strand
AACTGGAGCCAGACGGAAGCCGCGCAGGTGCTGCAGATTCCGTTGTCCACCCTGAACCAGAAGATCAAGCGCCTGGGGATTGACGTCAAGAAGCGGGGAGCTTAGTCATGATGATGGCCAAAAAGGGCGGGTCCCGGCTGAAGTGGTGGTTGCTCGCGTCAGTCGCTCTGCTGGCGGTGGGCGCGGGCTGGGCCTACTGGCAGTTCTCCGGCAAGACCTACCGGGTACGCATCGCCGCTGACCCTGGGGTCCGGGCACGCGAAGGCTGGGAGGCGCGTATCCGCAGTGATGTCGATGGGGCGTCGGCGATCTTTGGCCGGGATTTCCGCATCCGCTTTAAGGTGGTGGATGTGGTTCCCTGGAGCCCGCTGAATGCCGCACCGCGTCTCGATGCCCGCCGGCTGCAGTTGAAGGAGCAAGTCTCGGGCGAGGGCGTGGACTTGGTGCTGGGCGTCACCGCCACCCGCGAAGGTGCGCGCCGAGCCAGTGTCGTCCCGTTCGCCAAGACGATCCTCATGATTGAGCCCACGGGCGATGGGACTGAGAATGCGCGCGTGGTGGCGCAGATGTTTGGTTATCTGTTGGGTGCCTTCCGCAATAAAGGCTCAGAAGGTACGCTGGCGGGAACCAATCCCACCTCGGACCATTTTGACGCCGAGAATGTGGCTCGCATCAAGGCGGTCCGTTTCTACGATCTGGGGAAAGGCCTCGCCGGCATGACGCCCGCCGACGCGGACCGCATTGCCGCGGCGCTGACACCCTTCCCCAATGAACAGGGCAAGCCGATGGGGCTGGCCGTGGTCCGCACCATGCTGGGTGCCAGTCTGATGGCGGAAGGGCTAACGGAGCAGGCCGCCACGCAGTTCAAGAATGCCATCGCGGGCGACCCGAACCTGATTCCGGCACGCTATTCGCTGGCGACCGCTCTTACTGACCGGCGCCTCTATGACGATGCCGTGCAAGTGTTGCGCGAGGCGGGAAAAGTACGCCCGGGAGACGCAACGATCCTGGAGAGCATGGCGTGGATACGGCTCCGGCAGGGCAAGGATGCGGAAGCCATCGCGCTTCTGCGGGTGGTGGTCAATGTAAGGCGCGAAAGTCCGGTGATGCGGATGATTCTGTCGAGCCTGATGGCGGAACCGCCGGGACGGCCGGACCCACAGTTGGGCGAGGTCCGCAATCTGGTCCGCCTGAATACGGAGTGGGCTTATCCGGTGCGGGCGGCGCAGTTAGCGCAAGGGATCACGGCGGCGGCGCAGGCGGCCAGTAACGCTCCGGTGGCACCGGGTGCGGCGGGGGCGCTGCGATCAGGGATCATGCTGAGCTATGCGGGCAAGCTGCCGGAGGCGCAGCGGGCGTTTGAGGCGGCCCTCCGGCAGGATCCGAAATTGTATGTGGGCCACATCAATCTGACGCTGCTCAATTTCATGACCGGCAATCTGCCGGCGGCTCGCACCCACGCGGCGGCGGCGGCAGCTGGTGGTCCCCCGACGGTGAAGACGTTTGCAGCCGCCATGGACAAGCTGTTGCAGGGAGAAGTCAAGATTCCCACGCCGGCGGCGAAGCCCGTTCCGGCAGCGGCGCAAAAGTAATCCGGTCGGAGGACGCTTATGGCCGCTGGGCTCCAGGCCAGCGCACCTTCAGCGTTATGATTGCTGAACAGGGCAGAGGGTAGAGGCTCTGAATTCCCCCAGGGAGAACTTGAGCGCACATGCAGGTTCATGACTTTGCTCCAGAGATCATTGCCCAGGCCGAGGCCCGCCTCAAGAGGCACTATCAGGCCCGACGTTTCTTCAGCGTCAGGAATTACCGCCCGCCGACGGGCATCGGCTTGTTCGACTTTGATTTTGATGCAAGCGCCGGCGGTTCCGTGGATGTCACGGTGAAGGTGGCCTACCAGTTTCTAGGGCATGGCGTGGGGCCGCGCAGGACCTATATCGATTGGACGCCGCAGCAGATGCAGGAATTCAAGCAGGAAGCGGCCCGGGTCTGCCAGGAGGCGTGGTCCAACAAATACCGGTTCATTTGCACCAAGCCCGGCTGGGCACACGACGCGAAAGTGAACATCTCGCTGCAGGAAGTGGCTCCGGGGCAGGCCCACTACATCATCGAATGCCGCAACGTGCCGCAGGATGATAGCAGCGCCTGGTCCGGAGGCTGTACACATGGCCCGACCGTTTGGCCGTACGTGGCCAACTTCTCCAATTGGGGCGTGAAGCCACGCCGGGATTTTGGCGGTGACAAGATCTACAACTTCAAAGAGCGCCAATTGACTGACCTGCTAAAGAGCAGTCAGTTAGCGGTGGTGGACTTCCCGGCAGACACGGAAACGCTGGGGCCGACGAACCCGCTCACCAATCGCCTCTACACTCTTGTCGATCAGATGAAGCAGGTCTTGTCCAATGACTTTACGGGCATGACGTGCCGCATTTTCGGCTTGGACCGGGGGCGGGGCTTGTTTGGAAAGAGCATGGGTTCGACCCGGGCGCGGAATCTGGCCCAGTTGCTGAATACCCGGTTGGGTGGTGGGCGCCAGTTCTTTGTGGCCACCGAGGATTCCAGCGTGAAGCAGAAGGCGGAAGCGATGCTGGCTCAAGCGAACAAGGTCAAAAAGGATTTTGAAGGAGTCTGCCTGGTGTTAGCCAAACCGGCGGACGCGGCCCAGCGCGTGGTGGTCACCAACTACATTGTGATCACCCACGAATTCGGGCATATGCTGGGCTGTCCGGACGAGTACACCGGCATCAATTGCACTGGGATTAAGGCCGCGATGGGCGTGGAGCAGATCCTGGATGATGCCTTGATGCCAATCGTGAACCGAAGAAATCTGAACCCGTTGGGGAATGATCAGCATTTCCTGCAAGAGACGACGACTAACGGTACTCCGGACCCCGTGGCGCGATTGCAGAAACAGCAGACGATGTTTGCCTACCAGATTGAGCAGGCCAACGTCGAGTCTCCGTTTTTCATGGGCCAGAACAACGCCCTCAACTTTGAGGCATTGCAGGAGTACGACCAGAACCAGCGACAATGGCTAGCCGAACGGGATGAGCTGCGGAAGGTTCACGCCAGGGGCAGCAAGCAGGACAAGAAGCATGCGCTGCTGGAGCCACAGATGCCGCCGTCTGTCGTTGGCGGAACCGATAGCATCATGTTTACCGGCCAGAAGATCCTGGCCGCGCACTATCTGCCGATCTGGTCGTGCCTGACCAGTGCCACCCGCGAATACATCGACCCTTCGGAGTGGTCGATCGTCGCCGTCTGACGGGTTCCGCACCCCGCATTCCATCAAAAGAAAAGGGCCACCGTAGCGGGTGGCCCTTTTGATTGACTGAGCACCGGTTGTTTCGCGCAACCGGGCTGAGAGTTGGTTTAAAAGAAGAACCGAGCTCCGAACTGGGCTTGGCGCGGGCGGCCCTGCTGGGAGGTGGTGAGTGCGTCGTAGTCGCCGGCGGGCGTACGCAAACGCATGAACCGCGCATCCGTGGGAGCCACCGTGCCATCGGCGCGGAAACCGGCTCCGAAGATGTTCGACTGTCCGGCAAAGACCACGTTGTCAATGTTGAACAGGTTGAACAATTCAGCTGAGAACTGGATCCGCATGTTCTCGCGGATCTTGAAGCTCTTCATCAGGCGCAGGTCGAACGTTTGCACGTTCCGGTTACGGAACTGGTTGCGGCGGAAGGACTGGCCGGGGCCGCTGAAGGGCCGGTCGTTGTTGTTGCCGTCCTGATTCAGGTCCACGTTGGCGATCGCATTCAGCGGCAAGCCGGACCGGAAGCGGTACAGCGCGCCGACGTCGATGCCCCAGGGCATGGTGACGACGCCGTTGGAGACAAACTGATGGCGGATGTCGAGGTTGGAGTAGTTGTATTCGCTGCGGAGGTCGAAGCTGTTGGTGTAGACAAACCCGCCGGCGTCGCGCTCGCTATCGTCATTCGAGAAGTTGTCGCTGAGCGTGTAGAAGGCCTGCAACTGGACACGCTTGTTCCGGTACTGCGATTGCAGCGTGGCCGAGCGGTAGACGCTGCGGGCGCTCGATTCGCGGATGGTGATCTGGTTGAGCGAAGCGATCGGCCGCGGCACCGTCGGCAAGCCGCCCGTGAGGGCGACGCTGCGGAAGTTGGGGCGCTGCGAGAGATCGGTGGGTGAGATGACGGGAGCGTTGAGGTTGAAATTGCGGTTGCGCAGCAGGTTCACCGCGTTCACATAGTTCAACTGCATGCCCACCGTGAGGCCCCGCTTCACTTCCGTATCAAACCCAATCCCTGATTGCAGAGAGCGCGGGTTGGCGAAATCGGAGGCGGCACCGACGACGCTGGCGTTATTGAACGGATTGGCCGCCGAGCCCGTGGTGGTGCCGTTCAGCAGGAAGGCCGAGGCGCGCTGCACGACATCGAGCGAGATATCCGGCAGGGCCGCCAACGAGGAGTTGTTCAAGTCCAGGCCAGCCGCCCGGAAGGCCTGATAGATGGTCCGGCCCGCGGTGGGCGTCAGCGTGAGGGAGACGTCACCAGGAGGCGTACGGAAGTTGTTGTTCGGTCCGGCGAAGACCAGCATGGGAGTGGCGGCATAGAAGACGCCGAAGTGGCCGCGCACCACGGTGCGCAGTTTCTTGTCCCAGGGCGTCCAGGCAAAGCCCGCGCGCGGCATCACTTGGCGCGTCGAGTTCTTGATGTTGGCCGGGTCAAAGCTGGCGCCAATCGGGAAGCGGAACCCGTTGACCAGGCTGGTGAGCGCGGCATTGTTGGCGTCCACCTTGGGGTTGATCTGGCCTTCATATCGGAAGCCGAAATCGAGGGTCAGCTTGCGGTTGACGCGGTAGGAATCCTGCGCAAAGATGGCGATCTGCTGCATGTTGAACGCCGCCAGCGTGTTGCCCAACTGCTTGGAATAGCTGGCGAAGTTGGAGTCGAACCGGTTGGCAATCGCGCCGCCCGTGCCCAGAATGTCCAACTGCTCACCAATGCTGGGAGCACTCACCGTAAAGAAGCCAAACTGGTTAAAGCCGAACGACTGCGAGGCCGTCAGGTAGTTATAGTCGCCACCCAGCTTGATGGTGTGGCTGCCCTTGGTGATCGACAGCGAGTTGGCAAACTGGAACCGCTTGTCGGATTGGGTGGTGGGGAAGAAGCTGCGCGTGCCATACTGGCCCACCAGCGAAGCGTTGACGCCCGGAGCCAGCGAGTTGGCGAACCGGGGCCGCAGTTCCGCGGAGCCCAGGAAGCGGAAATCGTTGACGATGGATGGCGAAATGATGTGCGTGTATTGCAGGGCACCGTTGTGAACCGTGTCCAGTTCCTGGCCTTCATTCGACAAGGCCGAATTCGAGAAAGGATTCAGGTCGCCGCCCACCGAGAGGGCGTTCTTCTCGATGGCGTCGGAGAAGTTGTAGCGCGCCGTCAGGCGGTGGCCCTTGGAAAACTGATAGTCCGTCCGCCACATGGCGGCCAAAGCCCGGTTGGTCTGGTCAAACGGCCCCTGCTGTCCGATGAAGTAGTTCTGCGCTTCTGCCGTTTCCGGGGTAGCCGCCCGGCCCGCGAGCGCCGGGAAGAACACTTGGCGCGGAGTCTTGGCCCGCTGCGCTTCAAACGCCGTGAACCAGAAAAGCTTGTCCTGCTTCAGTGAGCCGCCGACGGCTCCACCATACTGTTGCAGGGTCTCCGACGGGGTTACCTTCTGCAGGCCACCGACGGGCAGGTTGATCGGAATCGGGTTTTGTGAGCTAAGGTCCTTGTGGCGGATCTGCCAGAACGCTTCGCCGTGCGTGGCATTGGCGCCCGACTTGGTGATGGTATTCATGACGCCGCCGGTGGACCGGCCATATTCGGCCGAATACCCGGTGGTGACCACCTGAAATTCCTGCACGGCGGACTGGGGAACGGTGATGATGGTGCCGGACCGCTCACCGCCGCGGATGCCGCCGAAAAACGGCTGGTTATAGTCGCCGCCATCGAGCATGACGTTGGTGTTGATGCCGCGCTGCCCCGCGAAGGAGAGCTGGCCGCGGGTGCCATCGGTGACCGCCACCGTCGGCGTCAACTGCGCGAAATCCTGAAAGCGGCGGCCATTGATGGGGAGATTGGTGATCGCATTGGCGTTGAAGGTGGTCGACGGAGCCGGAGCCACTTCGCTGACAAACGTCGCACCCACTTCAACCACCGTCGAGGCGGCCTGGACGGACAACGTCACATTCAAGGTCACTGCGGAACCCACCGAAACCACAATGCCGGTCAGCTTCTGATCGGCAAATCCGCTTGCCCCCACCGTCATGTCGTAAGAACCGGGGTCGAGCGAGATGGCGCGGTACAGCCCCGCTCCATTGGTGACCAGATCGCGAGAAAAGCCGGTGGCCACGTTGCGCAGTTTGACGGCCGCATTGGGTACCAAGGCGCCGTTGGGATCGAGGACATTGCCCACGATTTGGCCTTTATTGGCATCGGCTTGGGCGAAAGCGGACGACACAAGTGTAGCCGCCATGAAGATAGGAGCCAGCGATCGGAAGATGCGGTGCATAGTACCTCGGATGGAGTTTGCTCTACGGAGAGCACGACGAAATTCTAGGGTAGCTTACCTATGTCACGATTCCGTTACAAATACGTAACTGAATGATTGCCTGACGTGATTCTAGGGCCGCCGGACGGTCATGCCCAGCCATGCTGCACCCAGCGATAGGCCAACCGATGCAAGGACATAGGCCACGGCGCGGACGGGTGACAGTTCCCAAACCGCCAGCGTGTCGGCGCTAAAGGTAGAAAAAGTGGTGAACCCGCCACAGAGTCCGGGCACCAGGAAGGCTCGCCAAGTGGGAGGCAACGGGGATTTCAGCCACCAGCCAATCAAGAAGCTGCCGGCCACGTTGATCAGCAGGATCGGCCACGGGAAGGGCAGGACGCGACCGGTCAACCAGGTGGAAAGGCCAAAGCGCAGCAACCCGCCCGCCGCACTGCCCAATGCCACTGCCAGCCAGATCACCGGTTGCCTTCCGTCAGACGATGCGGCGTCATTTAGCGGATCAACGTGGTCAACGTCAGGGCGCGGAATTCGACCAGGCCATGGTCGCCTTGAATGCACAGTGGACCGGGGGCTGCTTCATCGGGATCGTGAGCCATGGCGGTTAGCCCTTCAATCTCCCGCTTGTCGATCACCAGTTTGCCGTTCAGCGTCACCGTCACGGTGCGGCCCACCAGGCGGATGTCCACCGTCTGCCACTCGCCAGCGGGCGCCGCCGCGTCCAGGCTGGGCACGATTCGTGAGTAGACGGCCCCCATCGAGTGCGTGTCCGTGGGCTTGCCGTGGGTGTCCTCGATCTGAATCTCGTAGCGGTCCCGCAGGGAGATGCCGGAATTGGACTTGGGGCCGATGCGGTATTCCGCATGCAGTTCGAAATTCCAGAATTTCTCGGTGGAGATCAGGTCTGGGGCGCCCTGCGAATTCGTGAGCAGGCCGTTCTGGAAGCTCCAGCCCTTCACTGGGCCGAGCGCCGTTTTCCACCGGGCCAAGTCCTGGGCGGCGAGCAGATTGGAGACTTTGCCCGGCTTCCAGGCACTGTCATCCTTGTCGCGAATCTCGGGTGCCCGCTCGCCCGTGAACTGCGCGCGGGGCAGTCCATCGACGACCAGCGAACCCACCAGTTTGCGGCCCTCGATGCGGGCGCGGTAGAGGCCGCGCTTGCCGGTGGGCTTGTAGTCGCGATTGAAGACAAATTCCAACTGGCCGCGGTCAATCTTCAGTTCCGGAATCTCTTCCAGTTGCCCGCCCATCCGGCCTTCCGGCTGTCCGCCGGGGGCACCGACAAAACGGCCCTTCAAGTTCTTGGAACCGGCCCCGGAAATCTCCAGCCACCAGGCGCGACCGCGCGGGTCACCGGTGACGGTCAAGTTCCAGCGGCCATTGAAGTCAGCATCACCGGCCACCAACGCCGAGGCGATCACAAGCATTAACCAGGCAAGCTTCACGGGGTCATGATAACGCGCCGCCGCCGCCGGGATGAACTGCCGCCGCAACCAAACCGAAGCGGGCGGCATCCGACATGTTAGGTTGAAAGTAGCCGCATGAGGTTCCCCGGACGCAGCGTCGCTTGGTTGGCCATGGTCGCACTGCTGTTTTTTGTGCAGTGTGCGCTGGCCTGTGACCTGACGCCTCCGCAGGTGCCGCATTGCCCGAAGCATGCCCCGGAATCCGGCCACTCGACCCAGAAGCTGTGCAAGGATGTGGCGGCGGTTTTCGACCAGCTGAGTTTTGATCTCTCACCGGCCTTGGAAGCTTCACCCCTGATGTTTCCTGTCGCCGTGGCTTATTCGGTGACGCAGTTGCCCCCGGCCAACGCCTCTCCGCCTCGACTGACCTCCCTGCGCATCTGATCTTTTCTCCCGTTCCACGTTTCCCATTTCAAGGAACTGACAGGAGCGTTTTGTGTTCCCATTTTCTGCGCGCATGACTGCGCCATTGTTTGTTCTATTCATCGCCGGGGGACTGTGTGTCCCGGCCCAAACTTCTCCGAATGACCCGTATGAAGTGACTTTGCGCCTGCCCGAGGGCGGCCTTGCCGCTCGCGAGGAGATGCACCTGGAGATCAGCCTGCGCGATCCCCGCAAGTCTGACCCCGTGATGGGGGCCATGCCCGTCATCCGAGCGCAGCTAGTGGCGGTGATCGACATGCCATCGATGGCGGGCATGCCGAAGATCTCAGAGACTGCACACCCGGAAGGAATTCCTGGAGACTACGGCCTGCATCCGGTCTTCGTCCATGGCGGTACCTTCCGGATGCGCCTAACGCTGACGCCACCCGATCAACCGGCGTTCACGCGCGAGTTTGGGTTAGAGGTAGGCGATGCCCGCCCGGCTACCGGGAAACGCTTGCCCGGCTACAAGCTGGAACTCGAAGGCAAGCCCGAGGACATGACGTTGAAGATCATGTCGGTGAAGGAGCTGGAGAAAGGTCAAGTGAAGGAGTTCGATACGGTGCACGAAAAGAAGCTGCACCTGATCGCCATCCGCCGGGACCGTCAGGTGTTTCTCCACCTGCATCCGGAACCCAAGGCCGATGGATCCTTCCAGCTGAAGTTTGACTGGCCAGCGGGAGGAGACTACCTAGTGTTTGCGGACATGGCCCCGCGCGGCAAGGGCTCACAGGTGGTGGCTACCAAGCTGAAGGTGAAGGGCCCGTCGGCCGCTCCGGTGGTGCCGAGTCCGTTGACGCTTGCCGTGGGTCCACTGCCGAAGGTGGGGCGCACGGGAGTGCTCGATCTAAAGCTGACCCCCGCTCTCCCGCTGGAGCCTTACTTGGGCGCGATGGGCCATTTGATCATCCTGCACGAAGATGGCGAAACGCTGGTGCATTCTCATCCGGCGGATGAGACGTCGGCGGAGAAGTTTCTGGTCCGGTTGCCGAAGCCGGGCAAGTATCAGGCGTGGCTGGAGGTCCAGTCGGGCGGAAAGGTGATCGCGACGCCTTTCACATTGGAGGCACAGTGAGCGCCCGGGGCCGAGCCCGGTGGCTTGCCGCACTTTCAGCCGTCGTCCTGTTGTTTCCCGGCTTGGCGTGGAGCCATTCCACTGGCAAGAAGAACCTGAAGCCATCCAAAGCCGCCGCCGACTTGAAGCGCGCGCGGCAGTTGCAGAAGGACGGGAAGGCGGCCGAGTTCTCGAAAGTGATGCTGGCTTGCAAGCGGACGCTGGCCGGAGAGCGCCGCTATTCGTGCTGCATCCGCGGAGGCTGCAATGAATGCGCCTTTGAGCAGGAATGCAGCTGTGGCGCCAATCTCACCGAGAAGCTGAAGCCCGGTGAGAAGCGCAAGGGCGTGTGCCAGGAATGCTGGGCCGGGTGGAAGGCGGGCCGGGGCCTCTATGAAGGCATCAACCCGGATGAGATCACCATCAGCCCCATGGATAGCGCGATGATGCCGTATTTGTCCGGTACTTCGTTGCGGCCCGCGGACCAGCCGATGTACATGACGCACTCCAAGGTGAGTGACTGGTCAGTGATGACGATGGGGCAGGCGCATCTGGTCTACACGGCGCAATCCACCGCTCGCGGCGGGGAGAAGTTGTTTGCGCCGAACTGGATCATGCCGATGGCGTCGCGCCAGTGGGGGCGGGGAACTCTGACGCTGCGGTCCATGCTGTCGCTGGATCCAGCCACCATTACCGGCCGCCGCTACCCGCTGCTGTTCCAGACGGGCGAGACGGCTTACGGCAAGCCGCTGGCGGATGGGCAACATCCGCATGATCTGTTCATCGAACTGGCGGCCCAGTACACGCTGCCAGTGGGGGAGCGGACTTCGGTGATGGTCTATGGTGGCCCACGGGGTGAACCTGCGCTGGGGCCGCCGGCGTTTCCGCATCGGCTGTCGGCCTCTGAAAATCCCATGGCCGTGCTGGGGCACCATTACCAGGACGCCACTCACATCGCCAACAACGTGGTGACCGTCGGCGTCACTCACCGGCGCGTGACGTTTGAGGTTTCCGGCTTCAATGGCCGGGAGCCGGATGAGCGGCGCTGGAATCTGGAGAAGGGCAAAATGGACGCGTGGTCAACGCGTGTCACCGTGCAGCCCACGTCGCGCTGGGCCATCCAGTTCTCCGGTGGAGCGCTGCCGGAAGGGCCGCGAGTTACTGCCTCCGCGCAACACGTCCGCCCGCTCAGCCGGGGCTATATCGCCTCCACGCTGGTCTGGGGGCAGGATCGCTCCCATGGCCTGGCCAACAGCTATCTGGCGGAATCGACGCTGCGCTGGAAGAAGCACTGGGCGTGGGGCCGGGCGGAGAGGACCGACCGCGATTCGACGCTACGCTTCGACACCGGTGAGGCGACGCGGATTGGGCAAGTATCGGCATTGACGCTGGGCTACGGGCATGATCTGCCGCGCCCGGCGCGATGGTTATCGGCCTCAATGGGTGGGCAAGCGATGATCTACCGGCCCAGCGCCAGCCTGCGCGCTGACTACAGCTCGACGCCCGTGGGCGCGCAGGTGTTCCTGAGGTTCAGGCTGGACACGGCGCGCTAAGCGGGTGGGCTAATACGTGCCGCTGTAGCGCTTCAGCAGTTGCGGCAGGTTCTGGGAGAAGGCACTGCGGGCCAGCACCATGTCGATGCCGGCTTCCTGGGCCTTCTGCTTCAGTTCGCCTTGCACGTGCGATACGAAGGCGATCAGGGGGATCGACTTAAACTCCGACGCCTTCAACTTCACTGCCACGTCCACCGTTTCCACGGAGTTGCAGTTCAGGTCGAGAATGATCAGCACCGGCCCCTCTTTGGCCAGCGCCATCACATCGGCTTCCGTCTTCACAAACGAAGTCTCAAAGCCCGACCGCTTGGCGGTCTCATTGATCTTCACTCGAAACATGAGATCGTCCAATACGGCGACAATCTTTCTCGGTCCGGGCATAGCCCTCCTGTCTGGTGTAACTTCTGGTCCGCTCCGGTGACGCCGAAGCGGGCGGACTAGTGGCCTGCGCCTTCGCCAATCTGCTGGGTCAGATAATTCTCATAGCCCATCTCCTGGATCATGTGGAGCTGGGCTTCGAGATAATCCACGTGGTGTTCTTCATCCACCAGGATCTTTTCAAAAAGATCGCGAGAACCATTATCGCCTGCCGCGACGGCGGCATTGATCGCTTTGTTTAAGCGGGGAATGGCTTCGTACTCCAGCTGGAGGTCATTCTCCAACTGGGCCTTCAAGTTCTGGCCAATCCGCAGCGGGAACAGTTCGCTCATGTTGGGAGCGCCATCCAGGTAGAGGATGCGTTCGATCAACTTTTCCGCGTGCTGCATCTCTTCGATGGATTCCTTGCGGGTGTAAGCGGCTGCCTTCAAGTAGCCCCAATTTTCCATCATCTCCGCGTGGAGAAAATACTGATTGATCGCCGTTAGTTCGGCGCGCAGGGTCTCCTGCAGATATGCGATAACTTCCGGGTTGCCTTTCATCACTGCCGATTCTAACAGGCGAGGTAGCCATCAGGCAGAGTGGTGGCACGCTACACTTTTCTCTTCATGCTGACTGCTCCGCGATTCACCCATCCGGCGGACCGCGAGACCTTCCGCCGGGAGTTCTGCCGCTGGGCCGAAAGCCAATACTCAGGCCAACCCGCGCCGGAAGTGGTGGACTGCGCGGCGCTGCTGCGGTTCGCCTACCGTGAAGCCTTGCGGTCGATGAAGAGCCGCTTGAGCCCGCTGTTTGCGACACCCGAAGGTCCACGGCATTTTGCCGACGCCCAGACTCTGCGGGCGTTCAACACCACCTTTGTGGATCGTGACCTGCGGGCGGCGCGCCCGGGCGATCTGCTGTTCTATCTGAACCTGGAACAGGACCAGCCGCACCACGCGATGATCCTGCTGGGCGCGGACGTGATCTATCACACTGGTGCCAAGCCCGGCGAGATTCGGCGGCCCACCGTGGCGGAGCTAAGCTTGCATCCCGACCCGCGTTGGCGGCCGTTGCGGCTGAACCCCAATTTTCTGGGCGTGCACCGCTGGAAGATACTGAACTAGATGCGGCGTGTTCTGTTAGCCCTGGGTTTGTTGATCACCGCGACGGCGCAGCCGGCCGGGTACTTCACCGTTTCGACGGACCGCACCTTCGCGCCGGGCGAAAAGGTCAGCGTCGCCTACACGGCCCAGAATCTGACGCAGCTGGAGTTCCGGCTTTACCGGGTGGCGGACCCGGTTCGCTTTTTTGAGCAGCTGCCTGATGCTCACAATTTCGGCGGCCAAGCTCCGCCCGTACCCAAGAAGCGCACCTTCATTGAGCAGTTCCATGCCTGGAAAGGCCGCACCCGCTTTGCCCTGCGCCGCTTCGTTCGCCAGCAGTTTGGCGATGAGGAGCATGAGCAGCTGGTGGCCTTTATGGAACGCCGCCCGGTCCGCCGCGGCCCGGCGCGCTTTGCGGAAGCGGCAGTGCTGAACCCCTCGCAATTGGTCCGGCAGTGGACACTGAAGATCCCGCCGCAAGGGGGTGAAGGGCGCGTCGATGTCGAGACTCCAGGTGTGGGCCTGTATGTCCTGGAGGCCACCGATAACCGTCTCCGCGCGGCCACCATCATCAACGTCACTTCGCTCGCGCTGATCAAGAAGACTGCTCCGGGACGCGTGGTGGTGCAGGCGCTGGATCGCACGTCTGGTGAGCCGCAGGCCAACGTCGAGCTGTTCCTGATCAACAACCGGAGCGCGGCACCGCCAGTGCGCACGGATGCTGACGGACGGGCTGAAATCAAGATCGAAAACTCCGACGCCGTGAAGCTACTGCTGGTGGCCAAGGGTGCGGCCGCCTTCGGGTTGGCGCTGGCGGGCGATGGCTGGTGGGGCGCCCGCTCCGCTCCGGAGGGGTTGGCCACCGGCTACATTTACACGGACCGGCCCATCTATCGTCCGGGCCACAAGCTGGGTTGGCGGGCTATCCTGCGCGGCGAGGATGCGAGTGGCTGGAAGCTGCCCGGCGTTTCCGAAGTGTCGTACGAGATCACCAATCCCGAAGGCAATGCCGTGGCCAAGGGGACGGCCAAGCTTTCTGACTACGGCACCGCTTCGGGCGAATGGACGATTCCGCCGACGGCGGCGCTGGGGTATTACTCGGTGCTGCTGCGCTCGGGCGAGTCGGCGCAGTCGGGCAGCTTTCAGGTGGAGGAGTACAAGAAGCCCGAGTACGAGGTGAAGGTGACGCCGGCGCAGCCTCGCTTGCTGCAAGGGGCGATGGCCACGTTCAATATCGAAGCGCGCTACTTCTTTGGCGAGCCCGTCGCCAACGGCCGCTTGAAGTACCGTGTCTACCGCAGCCGCTACTGGTTTCCGTTCTGGGCCGAAGAGCTGGAGGAGGACGGGCAAGAAGGCTACGACGGCGGCACCATGGAGCCGATGCCCGAAGCCACTGCTCGATTGGACGCGCAGGGGCGGGCCACCATCAATGTGCCCACGCCCAGCGAGAAGTTTGACTATCTGTTGCGCGTGGAAGCGGCCGTTACCGATGAGGCCAATCGTGACGTGACTGGCAAGGGCAGCACGCTGGCGACGGTGGGTTCGTTTGCTATCAACGCCCAGCCAGACAAGTGGGTTTATGCGCCCGGCGAAACGGTGAAGTTGACCGTGGAAGCCCGCACCTTCGATGGCCAGCCCGCCGCCGGAGCCAGTTTCAGCGTCCAAGGTGCCAGCGGCACCACCAATGCGGAGGGGAAGGGCACTGTCTCGCTCACCGCGCCCGCGGGCGGTAGTCATCAATGGACCGTAACGGCGCGCACGCCGGAAGGGCGGACGGTGACGGACACGGTGTATCTGTGGGTCTCCGGGCAATGGCGCGACGATGGCACGCGTGGGGCCGAGATCACACTGGTGCCCGATAAGAAGAGCTATCAACCGGGCGACGTCGCGAAGATCCTGGTGGTGACGGGCGTCGAGAATGCGACGGTGCTGCTGGGGGTGGAGGGCCGCGATCTCTACCGGTCTGACGTGCGGCGGAACGCTGCTGGCTCGTTCACCTATGAGGTCCCCATTAAGCCCGAGTATCTGCCCAACGTCTTCATCACCGCGGCCCTGTTGAAGGACGGGCAGTATCGCTACGGTGCCAAGTCCGTCAAAGTGCCCCCGGTGAGCAAAGTGTTCCAGGTGGGCATTGTGCCCTCGAAGCCGCAGTTCAAGCCGGGGGAGCCGGCGTCGTACATGATCGAAGCCAAGGATGCGGCGGGCAAGCCGGTGGCGGCAGAGTTCTCAGTGGGCGTGGTGGATGAAGCGCTCTACGGCGTAGCGCCGGACACGATGCCGGGGTTGGACAAAGCGTTCTATGGGCGCATCTGGAATCGCGTCTACACGGACTCATCGCTGGCCTACTATTTCTTTGGCACGGCGGGCGTGCGCCCGATGCCGCTCGCGCGAGCCCGGCAAACATTGGCCCAGATGAAGCCGCCCCGGCCCACTGATCCGCGCATTCGCAAAGCCTTCCCGGATACGGCGCTGTGGTTGGCGAACGTCGAAACTGACGCCACGGGCAAGGCGGAAGCCAAGCTCCAGTTTCCGGATTCGATCACCGCTTGGCGCGCCACGGTTCGTGGCGTTACTCGCGATACGCGCGTCGGCGGAGCAGTGAACCGCGTCGTCACCCGCAAGGAGCTCATCCTGCGCCTGGCTGCGCCGCGCTTCTTTACTGAAGGCGACGAAGTTGTCATCTCGGCCATCGTCAACAACTACCTGGATGGTGACCGTCCGGTGAAGGTGCAACTGGAAGTGAAGGGCGCGGAGCTGCTGGACGGCGCGCAACGCTCCGGCACCGCTATGGCCAAGCAGGAAACGCGCTTTGACTATCGGGTGAAGGCCCGGTCACTTGATCAAGTGACGCTCACGGCCAAGGCCTTCGCCGCGGACGATGCCGATGCTCTTGAGATCGAGTTGCCGGTGAATCCCTATGGCGTCAAGCTGGTGGAGGCACGCAGCGGCTCACTGGCCGATGGCGGGTCCGGCACTGTTGAGTTTGGACCGGCGCGTACGATCGATGTGCGGGTGACGCCGTCGCTGGCCGGGGCGGTGTTTGGCGCGCTCGACTATTTGGCCACGTTCCCCTACGGCTGCACGGAGCAGACGCTGTCGAGCTTCATGCCCACGCTGCTGGTGGACCGCGCGTCACGCGAGTTGAAGCTGCCGCTGCAGCAAGACCGGGGCCGCTTGCAGAAGAAGATCCAGGCCGGTGTTGAGCGGCTGTACGAACTGCAGCACCCCGACGGTGGTTGGGGTTGGTGGGCTTCCGATGAATCCAGCGCCTTCATGACGGCCCATGCCATCGCGGGCCTGAGTGACTACGAGCAACTGGGCTACTACTGGAAGCCCGCCTCGAAGGAATCCGCCGTGCAGTGGCTGCGGCGGGCTTTTGCTAAAGAGCAGACCGCGCATCCGGACTTCCGCGCTTATCTGGCCTACGCTCTCAACGAACCCGCCGCCGTCAATCAGATGTGGGAGGTCCGCGACAAGCTCTCCGCGCATGGGCTGGCTTTGATCGGCCTGCGGGTGGCGGAGCCGCGCGCGAACCAGATCGCGGACCGGCTGGAGAAGCTGGCCGTGGTCTCCGATAATCAAGCCTACTGGCTGGCTGATCGGGATTGGTCGATGGACGTGGATGTGGACGGTTCCGCCGAGGTGACGGCATACGCGTTGAAACTGCTGACGCGCGTACGCCCCAAGAGTCCGTTGATCGAAAAGGCCGTGCGGTGGCTGGTGGATCACCGCAATGAAGGCTACTACTGGTCCTCCACCAAACAGACGGCGGCGGTGGTCTATGGGTTGGTGGACTATCTGAAGTTGACCAAGGAGCTCGATCCCAAGCTGGCCGTGGACGTGAAGCTGAATGGTGAGCAGGTGTACTCGAAAGAGTTGCTGGCGGCTGATGCGCTTTCGCCGCATCCTCTCGGCGTGCGGCTGATGCCCAAGACCAGCATCAACAAGATCGCGGTGGAAGCTTCCGGTACCGGTCGCCTCTATTGGGGCGCGACGGCCACCAGCTTTGAGCCCGGGCCCCGTTCCACCACTACCCGGGCGGCCCGTGGCCGCGAGCTGCGCCTGCAACGCCAGTACTTCCGGCAGCTATCGACTGGGCAGTTGGTGGCCTTTGATGGTCAAGCCAAGGTGGGCGAAACGTTGGTGTCCCGCGTCACTGTCTCCGGCGGCGATTGGCGGTACCTGATGATTGAAGACCCGATTCCGGCCTCTGCTGAGATCGACAAAGCCCGGCGCGGCCAGTGGGTGCAGCGCGAGATACGGGATGACCGCGCGGTCTATTTTGAGACCTACTTCCGCGGCGGCACGTATGAATCAGCGTTGAAGCTGACGCGTCCCGGCAAGTTCCGCGTGTCGCCGGCGCGCGTGACGCCGATGTATCAACCAGGCGTGATGGCCTCCAGCGATCCGCAGTTGATTGAGGTGGTGCCGTGAGCCAGCCGTTGTCCTTGATTGCGCCCGGCTTGCTGCGCCGCTGGGTGATTGCTTGTGTGGTGCATTCTGTGTTCGGCGCTGCCTTCTTCTGGTGGACGGGCATTGGCGACGACACCACGGCCAAGCTGGCTCTCTCCGGGGGGACCGCGCTGGTCTGGGTGCTTGGATTGGCCTGGTTCGAGCGGTGGCTGTTCAGTGGATCACGGTTGGGAGGCAGTTCCTTTGCCATCCGCCTGCTGGGCTTGGTGGGCGTGGCGGCACTGGGATGGTATGCCACGCACTGGGTGCCCAAGGTGTCAGGGCTGGGGCTGCAGAGCGCCAGCTTTTTGCTTCGTTGGGGCGGCGCTTGGCTGCTGCTGAACGCGGCGTGGCTCAACCTGGGCGTCTGGGGGCAGGCCGTTGCGCCAGTAGTTGAAGACGGTCTCCCGGCCGAACCGGGCCAGTAGCGCATTCACGCGTTCCGCTGCCGCGCGATAACGCGGGTCGGCGGGACGCTCATTGTTTAGGGCCAGTACCAGCCCTTCGCGGAACCACCACGGCTGATCCCGAGCCGTCACGGATTCCAGGACCATATGCAGCATCTCATGCCGTAGCGTCGCTTCCAGCACGTGGCGCGAGCGCAGGATTTCTGGCGGCTGCATGCGGATCGTGACGCCGCGTGTCGTTGCCGCGATGGCTCCGCTTTCGCCGGTGGCATTGCGGTAGGCGGTGAGGTTGGGGTAGACGCGCAGGCGCGGCCGGCTGCGATACACGATGCCCGATGCCTGTTCGGCGTCGCGAAGCGCGTTGTCGGTGGCGGCCACCAGCATTGCGTCAGGGGAGGTGGTGAAGACATCCACGCGCTCCCCGCCGGTGTACTGCCAAGTAAAGCCGCTGGCGCTCAGGCCGAGCGTTGTCCCCGGGTAGGCGAACTGCAGGATCTCGCGGTAGGTCTTGCCTTCCTCCCCCATGCGCGCGCAGCCCGCCTGGCAGAGGCCGATGCCGTGGCCGCGTCCACGTCCTGCAAAGACGAACTGGCCGTTGATCTGCGCCACGTCATACCAGCCGCTGGGCAGCCGGTCCCAGCCGATCAGGCGGCCCACCGCTTGCCGGAACATGGGGGCGTCCACTTCGGCTCCGCTGAGGTTGAGGCGGACGGCGCGATTGGATGGCGTGCGGGTCACCACGGCCATCTGCGTGAACTGCGGGGGCACCGGCAGCCCCAACGGCTTGAGTGCCGCTTGGATCTCTTCGCGCGACAGCACTGTCCGCCAGTTCTCCTGCTGACGCAGGCACCAGGGGTCACGATGTTGATTGAGGTAGGGCCCTTCGGGCGAGGCCTCGCTCATGCCGCCGCAGTGGGCGGAGTAGTAGGCGGCTACTAAAGCGCCTCGATACCAGAGCAGCTCGCCTTCGGTGGCCTCCGCTGCGGCCGTGACGGCGTCGTTGACGGCGGAGCGGCGATAGTCCTGGCAGTGCGTGGTGTCGCAAAAATCGAACCCTTCGCGGGCGTGGCGGCCTCTGAACTTCATGGCATAGGTCCGCGCCGCTAACGCCATGGCCTTCAGCGATTCGGGCGAGCGCATCCCTGCCGCCTCGCCCGCCAGCACCGCGGCGACGTACTCTTCGAGCGGCACCTTGATGGTCTTCGCTTGTGGCCCACCCTGCTGCCAGTAGAGGCGCACGGAGACGTCGGCGGCCAATGAATTCAGCAAAAGCAGTGCGGCTAGCGGAGCCATTTGGCGATCAGCTCCTGGGCGGCGGGTTGCGCGTTGGTGGCTCCCCGTCCGCCGGTCATGACGGCCACGACAATGCGCGGCTGGTCGACCGGTGCCCAGCCCGCATACCAGGCGGCTTGGGCGGTGGTGCCGGTCTTGCCGCCGGAGATGCGGCCGGGGTTCTGCTGCCACAGCGTGCGATAGGCGCGGGCTAGCCGTAGCGGCGTCGCCAAAACTCCCCAGTGGCCCAGGGCCTGCAACTGGCGCTGCTCGTCTGTGGTGGCGAGCAGCGGCTGAAAGTCGCGCAAGGCCTGCCGTGCTTGATCGGGGGGCACGGCCAGGATGGCCTGCGCGAAGTAGCAGTTGCACGATAGAGCCAGTGCCTGCACCGGGTCCAGCGGCATGCTGACGGGCAGGTGTGTGCAGTCCAGCCGATGGCCGCCGATCCGCAGCGTGCCGTGGCAAGGATAGACGCCGCGGATGGGTAGAAACGGCTTCACGGTGGAACCAGGCAACGCTGCGGCGTCGGGTCGCTGAGACTCCAGCACACGGCCCGAGCGTGCATCCAGCACCGCAAATGCTTCAGGCGACGCCAAAGGCCTCCCGGTACTTCTCCGGCAGCCGAATGGGCCGCAGGTCCGGGCCGCAGAAGACGTGCGTGGTTTCGCCGGTGGCCAGCTTCTCGCCGGTCTCGGCGTTGGTCATGAGGTAGCCGATCTTCACCAGACGGGAATGGGCGGTCTTCACCGAAGTGGTGATCTCCACTTCATCGTCGTAGCGTGCCGGAGCATGGTAGCGGCAGGTCGCTTCGGCTACGGTCATCAGGACGCCGTCGCGCTCAATATCGCGATACCGGAGGCCGCGCGAACGCAGCCATTCGACGCGTCCCACTTCCATCCACACCAGGTAGTTCGAGTGGTAAACCACCCCCATCTGATCAGTCTCTTTGAACCGGACACGAACTCTGGTCGAAACCACGGACATAATGTGATTATGCGGAAATACTTGGCTCTCGGTGCGCTGACGCTCACCTTGTGCGCGCAGGACCTGAAAGAGTTTGAAAAACGGGTGACCGAATTCACGCTCAAAAACGGCCTGCACTTCATCATTCTGGAGCGGCATGACGCTCCCGTGGTCAGCTTCTATACGCGGGTGAACGCGGGCTCGGTGGATGACCCCAGTGGCTCCACTGGTATCGCTCACATGTTTGAGCATATGGCGTTCAAGGGCACGGAGGCGATCGGCTCCAAGAACCTGCCGCTGGAACGCAAGTCGCTGGCGTTGATCGAGAAGGTGTACGACGACTTGAACCAGGCGCAGCGGGCCGCCAAGCCCGACAAGGCGCGCGTCGAGGAGTTGGAGCGCAAGCTGAAGGACGCCATCGCTTCTGCTGATGCGCATGTCGATAGCGAGCTCTACACGCGGCTCATGGAAGACAACGGTGCGGTGGGCTTGAATGCGTCCACCGGTGTTGATTCGACGCAGTACTTCGTCAGCTATCCGTCCAATCGCCTGGAACTGTGGTTCTTGATGGAGGCGGACCGCTTCCGCCACCCCGTGTTCCGCGAGTTCTACAAGGAGCGCGATGTGGTGCGTGAAGAAAAGCGCATGCGCAGCGAGTCGAGTCCGCAAGGCGAACTGCTGGATGCGTTGCTGGGTGCGGCCTTCCAGGGGCACCCGTACAAGGTGTCGCCGGCGGGTCTGGCGTCCGACATCGAGAACTTCCGCTCCACCGACGCGCAGAAGTTCCGCGAGAAGTACTATGTGCCGGGCAACATGGTGATCTCGATTGCCGGTGATGTTGATCCGCAAGAGTGCCGCCGCTTGGCCGAGAAGTTCTTCGGCCCGATGCCCGCCGCGCCGATGCCGCCGCCGGTGGTGAGTGTGGAGCCGCCACAGAATGGCGAGCGTCGCGTGGTGATTGAATCCGCGGCGCAGCCGATGCTGTTGATCGGCTATAAGCGCCCGGCAGCCACGCATCCCGATGACGTGGTGTTCGACGTGATCGACGGCATTGTCGCTGGGGGTCGCACGGGCCTGATGTACAAGGAACTGGTGGAAAAGAAAAAGATCGCGCTGGGGGCGGCCACGGCGGGCAGCTTTCCGGGCGCGAAGTATCCGAACCTCTACCTGTTCTACGCGCTGCCGAATGCGGGCGAGAGCATGGACGGGCTGGAAAAGTCGATCTACGAAATCATCGAGCAGTTGAAGGCGAAACCCGTGGATGAGACGACGCTGAAGCGGGTGAAGACGAAGGTCCGGGCCGGCTTGATCCGGCAACTGGATTCCAACAACGGCATGGCCGAACAATTGGCCACCTTCTATTCGACCTTTGGCGACTGGCGCATGTTGTTCAAAGGTGTCGAGGAAGTGGAAAAGGTCACCGCCGCCGATGTGCAGCGCGTGGCCAAGCAGTACTTCAACGACCGCACCAAGACCGTGGCTTATCACGTGAAGCCCAAGCAGGAGGCCCAGACCAATGAGTAACCGAATGCTGTGGATGCTGCTGTTGGCTGGCGCGTCATTGTGGGCGCAGGCTCCAGCGGCCACTCCGGCCAAACCCGTTGCTGCCGCCGCCACGCCCTCGGTGAAGACACTGAAGTTTGCGCCGTTGAAGTCGGTGAAGATTCCGGAGGTGACGCAGTTCACGCTGCCGAACGGATTGCGGGTCTATCTGCTGGAAAGCCGCTCGCTGCCGGTGGTCTCGGGCTTCGCCTTGGTGAAGACCGGCAATCTGTTTGACCCGCGCGACAAGGCGGGGTTGGCGGACATGGTGGGCACCGTGATGCGCAGCGGTGGGACGCGGACGCGGACGGGCGATCAGTTGAATGAGCAGCTGGAAAACATTGCGGCCAGCGTTGAGACCGGCATTGGCGAAACCAGCGGCCGGGTGAGCTTTAATGCGCTCAAGGAGAACACCGACGAAGTGCTGGCGGTGTTCAAGGACGTGATGCTGAACCCGGAGTTCCGGCAGGACAAGCTGGACCTCGCCAAGACGCAGGAGAAGTCCGGCATTGCTCGCCGCAATGATGATGCCGCGGGCATCACGGGCCGCGAGTTCAGCAATATCTTGTATGGCCGCAACACGCCCTATGGGTGGAACATCGAGTACGAAACGGTGGACCGCATTTCACGCGCGGACCTGCTGGCCTTCCACCAGCGGTTTTTCTTCCCGAAGAACACGATGCTGGCGGTCTATGGTGATTTCCAGTTGGCGGAGATGCGGGCCAAGATCGAGAAGCTGTTCGGTGACTGGACATCCAGTCAGCCGCCGGTGCCTGAGTTCCCCAAAGTGGAAATGACGCCCAAGCCCGGCGTGTTCCTGGCCATCAAGGAGGACGTCAACCAGACCAACTTCCGCATCGGCCATCTGGGCGGCGTCATCCGGGACAAGGACTTTCCGGCGCTCGACCTGATGGGTGCCGTGCTGGGTGGCAGCCCCTTCACCAGCCGCTTGGGCAAGGCCATTCGCGTGAACAAAGGCTACGCCTACCAGATCGGCGCTGACTGGGGCGCGCAGTTCGACCATCCCGGTCTGTTCTCAATTTCCGCCGGGACCAAGAGCGAAAACACCGTGCCCGCCATCCGTACCATCCAAAGCGAGATCACCAAGTTTCTGGCGGCTCCGCCCACGGCGGAAGAGCTGCAAAGCGCCAAGGACAAGATCCTGAACACCTTCGTGTTTAGCTTTGACAGCCCCTCCAAGACCTTGGGCCGCCTGATGACCTACGAATACTACGGCTACCCGAAGGACTTCATCTTCCAGTACCAGAAGGCCGTGGAGGCCGTCACTCCGGCTGACGTCCACCGGGTGGCCAAGCAGTACCTGAAGCCTGACAACTTCACGTACGTCGTCACGGGCAAGCCGGCGGACTTCAAGGAGCCGCTCACGGACTTGAAGTTGCCGGTGACGGAGCTGGACCTGAAGATTCCGGAGCCCAAGAAGGCAGCGGTTGCCGCCGATGCGGCGTCGCTGAACAAGGGCGCGGCGCTGCTCAAAAAGGTGCGGGCGGCGATGGGCGGGGCCAAGCTTGAGGCGGTCGTCGATTCCACGATCGTGCTGGAGGTGAAGCTGTTGCAGGGTGGTGGGATGGCCGCGGCCAAGCAGACCACGCAGCGGCTGGCCGCCGGTGGCATGCGGCAGGAGAATGTGCTGCCGTTCGGCAAGGTGGTCAGCTATTGGGACGGGCAGAGTGGCGGGTGGCTGAAGCATCCGCAGGGCGAGCTGCCGCTGCAAGGGCCGATGCTCCAGCAGGCCCAGGGCGAAGGGTTCCGGCAGTTGCTCTACCTGCTGCGGGACCGCCCAGGCATAACGGCCAACTACCTGGCGGCGGGCACCATTGAGATCAGTGATGGGCGCGGCAATTCGACCAAGCTGGTGGTGGACGAGGCCACCGGGATGCCGGTGAAGCAGATCTCCGGCCAAGTGGCCATGGGGGGCCCGCCGGCCGATGTCGAAGAGCGTTACCTCAGCTTCCGAGACGTGGACGGCGTGAAGCTGGCCGCGGCGACGGAGATCTGGCAGGGGCCGGCCAAGTTGGTGGAGACCAAGCTGCTGGAAGCGAAGTTCAACTCCGGGCTGAGGCCGGAGCAGTTGGCGGCGAAACCATGAGTGGCGCGGAGCAGTCCAAGCTAACGATGATTTCTCCAATTTCACGCCGCAGTCTATTGGCTTTGCCGGGGATTGCTTGGCCTACCATCGTGCGCGCACAGGGTGCCGAATCCAAGGCTCAGCGCGGGGAACGCGTGGTGAAGGAAGCGCTGGCGGCCTTGGGTGGAGATCGGTACTTGGCCATGCGCGACCGCGTGGAATCAGGCCGGGCGTACTCGTTTTATCGCGAGCGGCTCTCGGGCCTGTCTCGCACGCGGATCTACACGCGGTATCTCACGCGGCCGGAGCCGCCGACGGCGGGCTTCTTTGGCCTGCGCATGCGGCAAGCGCTGGGCAAGGACGAAGACACGGCGGTGGTGTTCCTGGAAGACGGCAAGGGCTGGGACGTCAGCTACCGGGGCGCGAGGCCCATTCCGGAAGTGGAAGTGGAGCGGTTCCGTGAGACGCAGATGCGGGGGATTCTCTACATCCTGCGGATGCGGCTGGGGGAGCGCGGCCTGATCATCGAATCGCAGGGTGCGGGCGTTGAGGACAACTCACCGGTAGAGATTGTCGACATTACCGATGCGGACAACAAGACGGTGACGGTCTACTTCCACCAGAGCACCAAACTGCCCTTGAAGCAGAAAATGGTGCGGCGGGCGCAAGGCGACCGGATCGAGGAAGTGACCATTTTTGCCAAGTTCCGTGATGTGGGTGGCGGCGTGATGTGGCCGTACACCACGGAACGGACGCGCAATGGCGAGAAGCAGTTTGAGCTGTTCTCGGAAAGCGTTGAGATTAACCGGGGCCTGGATGATTCGCTCTTCACGATTTCGGCGGATACGAAGATCCTGAAGAAGATGCGGTAGGGCTGCTGGTTACCGGGCCAGCTTCATCAGCGGATCCCCGAGGCAGATGTTCATCCAACTGACGTAGGCGATGGAGAGATAGAACGATTCGGCCAGATTGCGGCCATGCTTCACGTAGGCGGGCAGCAGTTCTTCCGGGTGCGGCGTGGCCACCAGATACGGTTCCTCCACGTGTCCGGTGGCGGCGGTGGCCCCTTCGGCCAGGTAGTCCCCGGTGAGAGATTGCGGCGACCCGGCGTACCAGCTCTCTTTGGTTTTCCACTCGCCCAGCGTCCAGTTGTCCGGTGGCTGCACCAGCGTCCGGCCGTTGCTCGAGACAAATTCGGTGGCGATCGAACCCGGCAGCCAGGTCATTCCCAGGAAGCGCTGGCGGCGGGCCTTGTCATTGGAGCCCCACCCGGCATAGCCGATCACATCCCGGGTGCCGGTGATCACCTTGGGGGACGCGTCAAAGACTACCTGTGGTTCGCTCAACTTCAACATCGCGTTCCGCAGCCAGGAGTTGCCCGGAGCCTCGTCGTTGTAGCTCAAATCCAGCACCACTTTGCCCCGCCGGAGCATGTCCGGATTGCGGCCTGCTTCCACTGAATGGTCGATCATGCGCTTCACCTGGGCCATCGTGTAAGCGGCCAGCCGGGTCACCAGGTACATCGGAAATTTTGGGTGGCCGAACTCCTGGCTCAGCTGGCGGAAATAGGGGTTTGGTGCTGGGCCCGGCACGGTGCTGCGTGTTCCGTGTAGCCGGGCGTAAAGCAGCACGAGTTCCGAATCCACACTGGCCGCATCCGATTCAACGGTGCTGCCCTTGGCTTCGGCCTTGATCCGCAGCGGCACGCCTTGGGTCAAGACGATGTAGTGGATTTGTTCCACCAGGCCGCCGGCGATGAGACACTGCCGGATGCCGGTTTCGATGGTGCGGATGTACTCGGCGCGGGTGACTTGCTCGTCTTCCGAGGCTTGGATCCGGCACAGATTGGCTAACGGAATGGATCGCTGACGAACGTAGTATTCAGAAATCTGACGGGAACGGGCGGAATTCTGGTTCTCCACCACCAGGACCTGCGCCGGCGTGCCGGCGGCACAAGCCCCGGAGGCCAGCACCAGCAAAACGGCTGCAAGGCGCGGCAAGCTTAGCCGATGGTATACTTTGGCTGATCCAGCAGGAGCATGTCCCAGCAAGTGTTTAGCGTTTGGACGGGCGTTCGGCAGTACTAACATTATGGACCTTGACCAGCTACATACCTTCCTGGAAATCGTTCGCCTGAAGAGTTTTTCGAAGGCCGCTCAGACCTGTTTCCGCACGCAGCCTGCGATTAGCGCCCAAATCCGGCAGCTGGAACAGGAGCTGAACACCAGCCTGTTTGAGCGTCTGGGCACCAAGATTTCCCTCACCACCGCCGGCAAGATCTTTGCTGAATACTCTGAACAGATTCTTGATCTCCGCCGCCGGGCACAGGATTCGATCAATGAGTTGGAGCGGGTGCCGCGCGGTGAACTGGTGATCGCGGCCAATGAAGCCACCTGCATCTATGTGTTGCCGGAAGTATTCTCAAAGTATACGGCGCTTTACCCCAACGTCCAATTGCACGTGGACCGCAGCTATGGCAGCAAGGTGGTGCAGGCCGTTCAGGACAATTTGGCGGACTTTGGCATTACACAACTGCCGGTGGAAGAGAAGCGGCTGCAAGTGGTGAAGGTCCACTCCGATGAAATCCGGCTGATTGCGCCGCCCAACCACCCGGTGGCACGATTGCGCGCCGTCACGGCTCAGGACATGCGCGGCTTCCCGCTATTGCTGCCCAAGTCCGGGACGACGCGGACGAAGCTGAACGCCTGGCTGGAGCCGGTGGAAGACGAGATCCAGGTTTCGATGGAACTGGATTCCACCGAGATGATCAAGCGGTTTGTGATGGCCGGATTGGGTTTGAGCTTTCTGGCTGGCTCACATAGTGCCGAAGAGGTTTATTCAGGCAAGCTGGCGTCGCTGCCGTTGGCGCCGGACCCGATTCTGCGTGACCTGGGCCTGATCTATCGCAAGGACAAATCGTTGTCGCGGGCCGCGCTCGGGTTTATCGATGTGGTGTTGGAGCAGGCGGGGGGGATCAACCGGTTTGAAGCCGGGCGGGCGTTGGCTCCCGTGGCGATCCGCACCAGTCCCGAGGCCAAAGTGGGCCAGAGACATTAGAAGTGACATTAGAAGTGCTGAACGCACCAGAAGAGTAGACGCAAATGAGCAATTCGCGGCGGTCGTATACAGTTCGGTCTTCCACAATTTTCGTAGCGGAGGGTGACCGGACGGAAGTGTTCCGGTCGATGGAGGACGTACCGCTCGATACGCGCGAGCGGCTGCTGAAATCCACCTCGGGCGCGGGAGCGGCGACGATCTTTATCGCCAATAAGGGCGGGCGCCGTGAATTGGCGCGCCGCTTGAAGGGGTTGCCCTCACGCATCCGCACCCGGATGGAGCCTCCCACGGAGGCCAAGGCAGAGGCCGTGCAAGCCGCGTCTCCCGTGACGCCTGCGCCCGCGCCTGCACCCATGGAGACTCCGAAGTTTGCCACCGGGTTCAACCAATTTCGGCCGGCCGCCCGCCAGATTCTGCTGGTGGCAGCCAGCGCAGGGCTGCTGGTATGGCTGCTTGCGGGGTTGAAGTAATAAATTTCCGGGAAAATATTCCGGATTTTCGAAATTGTCTAAAGCTGTGGCGTGATGCTCCGATGTGGAGAACGTGGAACGCCGCCGCGAATCTCGCCACCAAACCAAACAGCCCGTCCGCCTCACCCTTTTGGGCGAACAGCCGGGCCAGAATCACAGCATCGAAGGGACCATCCTGGATTTTTCCGGGCGAGGCCTTCGGGTTGAGGTCACAGAATCGGTCACGCCAGGAGCGGCCGTGCGGCTGGACATGAAGGATCAGCTGATGCTGGGCGAAGTCTGTTACTGCCAGCGCGCCGAGAACGGCAACTGGGCCCTGGGCCTGCAAATGGAGCAGGCGCTGAGCCACCTGGAAGATCTCAGCCATCTGATGAGCGCCTTGATGGGCGACGGCGGGCGCATGGGCGTTGCTCCGCAGCGCGTAGCCTAGGTCCGGCCGACGGCCCCAAGGCCACCTGAACCGCGGCCGGCGACGCGCACCAGGATACCGCTGTCTGAATTTATTGCCCGAAATTTCCTCACTTGCGGCTGGCCTGGCGTCGATGCCGGGCCGCTCGACCGCGAATCGTCCCCTGATCTTGATCTTGAGTCCACAGCGCCCGCTGCGGCTTACCTCCTTTGCTCCAGAATTGCTCTGATATCCTCGCTGATTGGGCATCATGCGGCGTCTGTGGCTTATTCCCGTGCTGGCTTCGGCGGCTTACTCCGCTCCGGACGATGCTGCCCGGCAGGTACTGGCGGCGCGCTGCTGGGCGTGTCACGCACAAACGGCCGTGGGCGGCTTGCGGCTTGATTCGCGCGCGGCGATGCTGCAGGGTGGCCCTTCCGGCCCCGCATTGGTTCCGGGTGACCCTTCGCGCAGCCGCCTGATGCAGGCTATCCGGCGCGATGTGCCGGGCGTGAAGGCCATGCCGCCGGGGGCTCCACTAACGGAAGCGGAGCGGCGCGTCGTGGAAGACTGGATTGCGGCCGGTGCGCCGTGGAAGGACGATGCGGCGCACTGGGCCTTTCAGCCGCTTCGCCCGGAGGCCGCTGGCTTCGCGATCGACCCACTGATCACGACGGCCCTGCGGGCCAAGGGACTGCCCGCCAATCCCGCCGCGGATCGCCGGACGCTGATCCGCCGCCTCTATTTCGACTTGACCGGTCTGCCGCCCACCGCCACCGAGTTCGCCACCGCCTTCAACGACGCCAGCGAGGGCTGGCTGGCGCGGCTCACCGACCGTCTGCTGGCCTCGCCTCACTTTGGCGAGCAATGGGGCCGTCACTGGCTGGATGTGGCGCGCTACGGTGAGGACGACTATTCCGGCACGGCCGTGATTCCATATCCGAACGCCTGGCGGTATCGCGATTGGGTGGTGTCGGCGCTGAATCAGGATCTGCCGTACGACCGGTTTCTGATGGCGCAACTGGCCGGTGATCTGATGAACGATCCGGCGCTGCTGCCCGCCACGGGGTTGCTGGGGTTGGGGCCCTGGTACTACGGCATCGCCCAGCCCGCGCAATCGCGCGCCGACGAACGGAACGATCGAGTGGACATGGTGACCCGCGGCATGCTGGGCGTCACCGTCGCCTGCGCCCGTTGCCACGATCACAAGTACGACCCGATCTCGCAGAAAGACTACTACGCCCTGGCCGGCGTCTTTGCCAGTTCCGCCTACAAAGAGTACCCGCTGGTGCCGGACGCCCAAGTGGCGGATTGGAAGGGCCGTAAGAAGGCAGTGGACGAAGCCGAGAAGGCGCTGAATAAGTTTCTGGACGACCACGGCACCCGGCTGGCGGAAAGCTATGCGCCGCAGATCAGCCGCTACATGATGGCCACGGTGGACCCGTCACCCGCCAAGGACCTGCCACCCAAGCTGGTGGAGCGGTGGAAGAAGTATCTCGCCCAGCCCGAAGAGTTTCATCCCTTTCTGAAGGCTTGGTTCGACGGCCGGAAGACCAGCGCGGAGGCGGATGCTTTTCAGACCCTGCTGATCGGGATTCTGGCGGAAAAGAAGGCGCTGGATGCGGAGAACAAGGTGGCAGTGGAGGCAGCGAAGAAGCTGGAACCGCGCGTCATCAAGACGATCACGTTGCCGGGTGGCTACCGCTCCGAAGAGGACTTTAATCCTGGTGCCTACATCGCCGCCAAGTCGCTGGAGCGGGATCGATTCGTGGCCTGGAACCGCACCTTTGGCGAAGCCTCCGCGCCGCTGAAGCTGCCCCGAGAGTTGGTGCCGGAGTTTCTCGATGCCCCGCAGAAAGCCGAGCATCGCAAGCTGGCCCAACGGTTGGCGGAGTTGAAGAAAGCTCTGCCACCGCAATATGGCTTTCTCCAGGGCGCGGCGGAGTTTGAGCCGGAGGACCTCCGGTTGAACCTCCGAGGCAATCCGGAGGCGCTGGGTGACGTGGTGCCCCGCCATTTCCCTCCCGCGTTGTCGGGCGGCACTGGGCTGCCATTGCAGCAGGGCAGCGGGCGCATGCAGTTGGCGGAGACGGTGGCCCATCATCCGCTGGCCGCGCGCGTGGCGGCCAACCGCGTGTGGATGTCTTTGTTTGGGCAAGGGCTGGTCCGCACGCCATCGAACTTCGGCCGCGTGGGTGACCGGCCGGCGATCCCGGAGCTGCTGGAGCAGTTGGCCTCGCGGTTGGTGACGCACAAGTACTCGATCAAGGCACTGATTCGCGAGATCGTGCTGTCGGACGCCTATCAGCGTTCATCCGCGGGCTCCCGCGCGGGCGATGCAGTGGACCCGGATAATCGCTACCTGTGGCGGCAGAACCGGCGGCGTCTCGAAGCTGAGCCGTTGCGTGACGCCATGCTGACGGTCTCAGGCGAACTGGATCGCCGTGTGGGTGGGGCCTCCGCTCCGCTGACGGCCAGCCTGCCCCGGCGCACGCTGTATGGCAAGACCAGCCGCTTCCAGCCGGATGAGACGCTATCCCTGTTTGATCTGCCCGCCGCGGCGGTCACCTGCGAACAGCGCGTGGTCACCAATGTCCCCTTGCAGAAGCTGTTCTACTTGAACTCGGATGCCGTGCACCGCCGGGCGGCGGCCGTGGGTAAGCTGGTGGCTCGGCGGAACCGGGAGAAGGGCATTGCCGCGGCCTACCGCTTGTTGCTCCATCGTGAGCCGACGCCACGGGAACAGGCGCTGGGACTGGCCTTTCTGGGCCGAAGCGGTGCCAATGCCTGGGCGCAGTATGCGCAGGTGCTGTTGAGCTCGAATGAATTTGCCTATGTCGACTAACCACGCCATTCCGGCCCAAGTCCATCCGCGCTGGACGCGGCGTGAGGCGTTGTCGCGCCTGGCCGGAGGCTTCGGCTTAAGCGCGCTGGCCGGCATGCTGGAGGCGGAGACCAACCCGTTTGCGCCGAAGACGCCGCACTTTGCGCCCAAGGCCAAGCGCATCATCTACCTGGTGATGAACGGCGGCATGTCGCACGTCGACACGTTTGACCCCAAGCCCCAGCTGACCCGCTACAACGGCCAGCCCATGCCCGGTGGCGCGCCCAAGACGGAGCGGTCCACCGGCAATCTTTTCGCCTCGCCTTTCAAGTTCTCCCCACGCGGCCAGAGCGGCGTTGAGGTCTCCGAACTGTTTCCCCGCGTGGGCGGCCTGATTGATGATTTCTGCGTCATCCGCTCCATGTGGACTGAGGTGCCCAATCATGAGCCCTCGCTGTTCATGTTCAACACCGGCACCATCCAACCGGGCCGGCCCAGCCTGGGCAGTTGGCTGATGTACGGCCTGGGCTCAGAAAGCCGGGATCTGCCGGGCTTTGTGGTGTTGTGCCCGGGCATGCCGGTGGTGGGTTCGCCGTTGTGGTCTTCAGCTTTCCTGCCCGCGGTGTTCCAGGGGACGTTTCTCAAAAACACCGAGACTGACCCCTACAAGCTGATCCAGAACATTCGCGCGCAAGCACCGCTTTCTGCCCAACGCCGACAGCTGGATCTGCTGAAGCAACTGAATCAGGACCATGCCGCCGCGCGCCCCGGTGATTCGCAGCTGGAAGCCTCGATTGAGGCGATGGAGACGGCCTTCCGGATGCAGACCGAGGCTCCGGAGGCGTTCGACATCCGCAAAGAGAAGCCCGAGACGCTGGCCCGTTACGGCGATAGCGAAATCGGCCGCAGCTGCCTGCTCGCCCGCCGGTTGGTGGAGCGGGGCGTGCGCATGGTGCAGGTCTACTACGGCAACTCGCAACCCTGGGATAACCATGAAGACATCCTGGTGCTGAAGCGTCTGTGCGGCCGCACTGACCCCGCTGTGGCCTCACTGATCGAAGATCTGAAAGAGCGCGACATGCTGCGCGACACGCTGGTGGTGCTGGGGACGGAGTTTGGCCGCACTCCTGCGGTGGAGAACGGCTCCAGCACGCGGCTGCATTATGGGCGGGATCACAACTCCTACGGCTATTCGATTGCGGTGGCCGGTGGTGGCATCAAGGGCGGCACCGTGTACGGCGCGACCGACGATTTCGGCTATCGCGCGCAGGATAAGCCGGTCCACCCGCACGACGTCAATGCGACGCTACTGCATCAGTTGGGCCTGGACCACGCCAAGCTGACCCACCGCTACAGCGGCCGCGACTTCCGGCTGACGGACGTGCATGGGACGGTGTTGCGGGAGATTCTGGCGTAGTTGCTGGGCGGCGTGTGCTAACGTGGCGCGATGGACAAGACATTGCCGACATGGGCAGGTGGGAGCACGTTCAGGTGCTCGGGTTCCGTCGACCAGGGGACTGACGTGAAATACGGAGGATCCTACCGCTACAAGTTAACCGTGAGCGCACATGCATACGCCAAGATGCTCAAGGAATTTTCGGGCCGCGAAGTTAGCATCGGGACTAGCCGTACGATTCCACCGGATGGTAGCTTGGGTGCTTGGCTCAAGCAATTCGTTTCGAAGACCGCTCTCGCCTCTTACGTTGGACCGATCTTGATTGAGGAAGGCGTTGCTTCACGCGGCCGTCAGCCCGACCGTATTGTCTTTAAATAGTCTTCCTGCCTGCAACTTGATATCGTAAGCTTCGCCATGTCTCCGCGATCTCTTGTTGCTGCTCTGCTGTGCGCGGCCCTTCTGCCAGCGCAAACCGTCCGCCAGGACGTCACCATTCACATCACCAAGCCCATGGTGCCGCCCGCCTGGGCGCTGCTGGAGCGGGACCTGTTGCGCTACAACTCGCAGGCGGTGGAGCGGTTTGCGGCCAAGTATGTCGACGAGAAGGGCTACCTGCTGCACACGCCGCGGTGGGGGACGCTGGATGGGCCGGATGATGCGATTGAGACGCTTTGGAACTGGACACTGCTTCATTCCCTTGGCGCTTCGGACAACGTGCTGAAGCTCTACCAGAAGGCGCAGGAGGGCCACTGGAAGCAGTACAACGAGATTCGGACGAAGCTGACGGAGCTGGCCAAGAATGGCTCCTATTCCAAGGAGTTCATCACCCAGTCCGATTGGTTCCACACGGGCGAAGGCATGCGCGCCTTCCTGCTGATGGGCTTGTCTGACCCCAATAACGAGCTTTACAAAGAACGGATGAAGCGCTTCGCCGCGATGTACATGGGCGAAGACCCGGAAGCGCCCAACTATGACCCGAAGCTGAAGATCCTGAAGAGCATCTGGACCGGGAGCAAGGGGCCGATGCTGCGCAAGGCGACCACGTACGACTGGGTGGGCGACCCCGTGCCGGGCACGTTCCATCTGCTCCACAACCCCGCCGGACGCGGCAAGATGCTGGATCTCGAGTCGCATTACAAGAAGATGCTGGCTCACTGCGACGAGTATCTCGACAGCGCGGGTGACAACTTCCTGAACCCCGCCGCCACCATCCTGGGCATGAACGCCTACATGCTGACGGGCGATGAAAAGTACCGCAAATGGGTGGTCGACTACATGTCGGCCTGGAAGCAGCGGGCCGCCGAGACGGGCGGCATGATCCCCAGCAACGTCGGCCTGGACGGCAAGCTGGGTGGGGAGCACAACGGCCAGTGGTGGAAAGGCACCTACGGCTGGAACTTCACCATCTTTGATGGCGAACTGGAAAAGATCGCCCACCGCAACTACTTCACGGACGGCAATTGGCCCGGGTTCAGCAACGCGCTGGTGATGAGCGGCGATCAGTCGTTTGTGGGCGTGTTGCGCAAGCAGATGGACCTGGTCTATGCACAAAAGAAGGTGGAGAACGGCAAGACGCTGCTGCCGCAAATGTACGGCGACCCGCGCGGCTATAAGTTCAACGGCCCACCCAGCTGGTACAACTACACCGACAAGCTGCACCAGGACCGGCTAGCCGAGATCTACTTCTGGTCGATGGACCGCAAGGATCTGGAACGCGTTCCTATTGCCACCAAGTTTGAGATCCCGGCCTCAAACCGCGATGGCTACAGTGAGCCGGACCGCACCGCGCCGTGGCTGGGCTATCTGGAAGGCAAGCTGCCGGACTTCCCGGAGAAGGCGCTGCAGGCGGACATTGCTCGTGTTCGCGACAAGATGGAGATGCTGCGGACCGATGAGACGTCGGCTGATTCGCGCTTGGCGGACTATCTGCTCGATTTCAACCCCGCTACGACGAATGGCCTGACGAACCTGACGATGGGCGGCTATTTCTCGCGCGGCCGCATTTGGGTGCTCCACAGCCGGTTCCGTTACTTTGACCCGGTAAAGCGCCGGGCCGGGTTGCCGGAAGATGTCGGCGCGCTGGTCGAGAAGTTGGGTGCCGATTCGGCGACGGTGACGCTGGTAAATACCAACCCGATTGAAGCGCGCGAGGTGGTGGTGCAAGCCGGTGGCTATGGTGAACACCGGTTTGACGGCGTGACGGTGAATGGCGTGACCACCACCTTTAGCGGCCCCACGATGACGGTTCGCCTGGACCCCGGGGCCGGCTCGCGGCTGGAGTTCAAGATGACCCGCTATGCGGGCAAGCCCACTTTCGCCTTTCCCTGGGATCGCGGCTGGTACGGCGGCCGGTAGGGTTTGGGTTACGGCCCAATGCTGGCGGGATGTTCTAATGGAACTAGGAGCCCGACCAAATGGAAGTGGAAATGAAGATCCGGACGCTCATGATGGACCCCGTGACGCAAATGCCGATCGTGATCCTGCGTGACGTGAGTGGCGATACGATTTTGCCGATTTGGGTGGGGCCGTTTGAAGCCAACGCGATTGCGCTGGAAATCGAAAAAGTCTCCACCGCCCGGCCGATGACGCATGACCTGATCAAGACGCTGCTGTCGGGCCTGGAAGCCCGGGTGCAGAAGGTGGTGGTGAGCGAACTGAAGGACGAGACCTTCTATGCGCTGATCTGGCTGGAAAAAGATGGCGAGATCATCAGCGTGGATTCGCGGCCTTCCGACGCCCTCGCCCTGGCGCTGCGGACGGACTGCCCGATCTATGTCGAAGATGCCGTGCTGAAGAATTCCAAGTTGACTACGCAAGGTGGCGACCGCATCAACAGTGACGAAATGAAGCGGTGGCTGGAAGGCCTGAACGACGAAGACTTCGGCCGCTACAAAATGTAGATGGAACCGGTTACTGAAGTACCTTCCCCTAAAGAGAAGTTCCGGGCCTTTGTGTCCGGCGAGATGATGTGCCTGATCAATGAATCGGGCACCGTCGGCTCACCCATGCGGTTGACTTCGTCCGGCCTCGCGACGCTAGTCTGGCGCGGATCGGAGGCGGCGTGGGTGGCCCGCGGGTTTGAGGAACCGGCGACGCCCGAGCAGATCGCGGCGGCCCGCGAGTTTCTGGAACAGATGAAGACCCCGCCGCCTCCCGCGGTGGCGGCTAGTTAGGCAGGGGCACTTGGCAACCCCCAAGATGATCGCGGTCGCTGGTGCTTCCGGCTCCGGCAAGACATATCTGGCGGAGCGGCTGGCGGAGCGGCTGAACGCGCCCATTGTGCCGCTGGACGCCTACTATCCGGCGGCCTCCAGCATCAACTACGACGACCGGGACAAGGTGAACTACGACCACCCGGACATCCTGGAGCGAGAGCTGATGGTGTCACAACTGCGTGCACTTGCCTCCGGTGAACCCATCGAGCGCCCGGAGCTGATGGTGTCACAACTGCGCCTGCTCGCGGCCGGTGAGACCATTGAGCGGCCCGTCTACGACTACGGCACGCACGACCGGAGCCCCGAGACGCGCACCGTCACCCCCGGCGACTACGTGGTGGTGGAGGGCTTGTGGACGCTGTGGTACCCGGAGTTGCAGCCGCTCTATTCGCTGACCGTCTACGTCGATACGCCCGATAGCATCTGCTACGCGCGCCGCCTGGACCGCGACACGCATTACCGGCATCGGAACGAAGACCAGGAGCGGCGGCGGTACCAGCAGGTGCGTGAGATGGCCGCGCTTTACGTTTGGCCGACGCGCGATTGGGCGCAAGTGGTGGTTTCCGGGCTGCCCACGGAAGAGCAGGTGCTGCGGGCATTGGGGCTCCATTTCCCGGCCCACCACCCGCCGCGGCGTGAGCCGTAGCCGATTCGCAAAACCGCTCCCTCGCGGTCGCGGCTCGGTAACGCGCTGATTCTACTCAAACCAGGCGCGTCAGCAAGCGGTCCGGGTGCCCCAACGGCTTAACAATTCGCAATCTTTAGCTGGCTAACCAAGCGGGTGTCCTGGCGTCAAAAAGGACGTGACCAAGAACAACAGGATCGGACGAAGAGTCGCGGTCGCCACGCTGCTGGCGGCGGCACTTATCCTGCCCAGCGTGCGGAACCGCTGTTTCGCGTCCGTGTTGCCGAAGCCAGCAACGCAATTTATCTATTTCTTTGAAGCGGCGGACCGGGCGGGGACAGTCGAGGACGGGGAGGTAGGACTTTGGGAGCGGTTCGTTTACAGCTTGGTGCTGTCACGAACCGCCCCCGAGGGAGTACGACGAACGGCTACTTCTTCTTTGCGGCCGGCGCAGCCTTCTTAGCCGCCGGAGCAGCCGCCTTCTTCGCGGCGGGCTTGGCCTGGACGGGCCAACCGGTCACTTTGGCGACGTCCACATCGAAGGTGACGTTGAAGGGGTCCTTGGCGTAGGCCAGGACGGTGCCTTCAAACTCGATCTCCGTGCCGGGGTCAGCCTTGCCGGGCAGGGCTTCGTCCAGCTTCAGCGTCACGTCAGGCGAGATGCCATCGGCGATGGAGAGCGTCAACTCCTTGGGCTTGGTTTCGGGCGTGGCTGAGATCAGCTTGCCCTTCAATGCGCCACCGGCGTTGGTGTCCTTCAGCTGGCCAAAGTAGGTGTCGCCTTCGGCACCCTTCAAGGTGTCCTTCAATTCCAACCAGCGACCGAGCATCGGGTTTTCCGCCTTCAGCTTCTCGCGGTTCTTCATCTGCAGCGCCAAGGCGCTCTCAATTTCGAAACCGGCGGGCGGGAACGGATCAGCCTTGGCCTTGGCCATGATGTCATCGAGACCATCTTTGCTGCCGTGGAAGGCCGTGTAGGTCTTCTCGACATAGGCCTTGGTCTGATTGCGGGCGGCTTCCGG
>JAPKYX010000292.1 GCA_026394075.1 Acidobacteriota bacterium | reverse complement strand
CCCGAACTGGGTGGCGTCGACATTGCCTGGATGGCCAAGAATCTGGCACCGCGCATCGAAGAAGTACAAGCCACACCGGTGAACTACCGCTTTCCGCAGAACACGATCACGCTGAACCTAACGCCCAGCATCACGCTGCCGCCGCTCGGCCGGACGCGCCGGAGCAGTGCCCCGTCGTTGAGCCTCGATTCCGGCAGCTCCTCGTCGATGTCCTATGCCAAGGGCACTGGCGGGGCCCGCTGGCTGGCCGCTGACGACAACGGCGACGAGTTGAACTTCAAGGTGGAGATCAAGGGCGTGGCGGAAAGCACCTGGAAGCTGATCAAGGAACGCGTGCGTGAAAAGCAGGTCAACTTCGACCTCACCGCCTACCCTGACGGCGAATACTTCATTCGCGTCACCGCCAACGACCAACCGGACAATCCACCCGCGCAAGCACTGGAAGCGGCAGCCCAAAGCCCCAGCTTCCTGATCGACAACACGCCGCCCGTGATCGAAGACCTGGCGGCCCAGCCCGCGGGCGGCCGCGTGCAACTGCGTTTCAAGGCCAAGGACGCGCTGAACTGGATCTCCAAGGCCGAGTACTCGATCAATGGCGTTGAATGGCTCACCCTGGAGCCCGCCACGAAGCTCTCTGATTCCCGTGAGCTCACCTACGACCTTCTGCTCGACCGCCCGCAGCCCGGTGAATTGACGATCGCCGTCCGCGTCACCGACGAGTTCGACAACCAGGCCACCGCCAAGATCGTCGTCCGCTAGCTGCTTTCCGCCGTAAGGTTCGGCATCTCCGCCCGCTCCCTTGCGGTCACGGCTCCGTCAGTAGCGGTGGTCGCAGAACGCGACTTCCGAGCCGCCATGCGCCAGCATGCGGATTGCCGAAGTGACTGGAGAGTCGCTGGCATCGGCGCAAGAAGCGGCACCTCAAGCAGATCGCTAGTCCCCCGCCCCACCGGGTACCACCATGGTGGGGCATCGCTCAAGGCCCGCAAAAAACCATCCATCGGGATAAGGTTTCCACCCTACAGCCCCGCCAAAATTCCGCCGATCATCCAGCCATAGACAGGATGGCAGGCCCCACACCAAAGGTAAATCGCAGCTGGGCCGATCCGCTGGCGAACCGGATCCCGGATCCGGTGGCCAAGCTCCGTTATCTGCGCAATGTGCGCGGAGACGATGAAACGGTGCCGGAGGTTTCGCGGTGGCGTCGTGCGCGGGTACCCGTGGCGGCGGCGGTGGTGGTGGCTTCTCTTGTGCTCGGGGGCACCGTGATGCGGAGCCCGGCGAAGCGTGAGAAATCCCCGGAAGCGGTGGCGGTGGCCGTACCGGGAGCGACAGGGCCGGCAGTAGTGGCACCGGTAGTTTCGGGCACGGTGCATGCCGCCGCGCCTCACACGAAGGTTTGGCTGGTGGAGACCCGGGGGACGCTCGAAAGCTGGTCCAACGGGCTGCAGGTAGATACGTCGTTGACCGTTTCAAACAAGAAGCGGAAGGCGGCACCAACGGGGATTGTGTTCCACACCACCGAAAGCCAGATGGATACGTTTGAGCCAGAGAAGGCGCAGCGGCTGAAGATTCTGGCGCGTGGACTATTGAACTATGTGCGCGAAGAGAAGGGTTATCACTACGTGATCGACCGCTTTGGCCGGGCCTTCCGGATTGTCGCTGAAGAAGACGTCGCCTATCACGCCGGAAATTCGGTGTGGGGTGATGAGAAGCACACCTGGACCGGATTGAATGATGACTTTTTGGCCGTGTCGCTGGAATCAGCCACGCGGACCGGGGATGAGAATCCGGAGATTACTCCGGCGCAGAAGCTGGCGCTGCGGCTGCTGGTGGAGATGCTCCGCTACCGGTTTGGCATCGCCGCCCGCAACTGTGTGACGCACGCGCAAGTGTCGGTGAATCCGTCCAACTTCCGGGTTGGGTGGCACACCGATTGGGCGGGAAACTTCCCGTTTGAAGAGATTGGGTTGCCGGATAACTACCAGCTGCCGCTGGCCGCCGTGGAACGCTACGGCTTCGGCTATGACCCTGCATTTTTTGCCGCGACCGGAGCCCGCATGTGGCGGGGCGTCGTGGCGGCAGAAGACCGGTTGCGAGCGGAAGCCTCGCGCCGGCAGATCTCTGTGGCCCAGCTGAGAGCTGAGCTGCGGAAGCTCTATCACCAACATACGCGGGCACAGGATGTACCCGCGCCGAACCAACCTGAGACCGCTCATAAGGAGACTCACTAGATGAACAACGCACTCGGACTCGACGTCGGCACCAGCCGGCTGGTTTTGGCCGCCAAGGATGGCGACGCTTTTACTTACTCCCGGCAACTGAATGCCTTTGTCACCATCCCGTACGCGAAGATGACAGAGCGCGCCCTGCGCAATGAGGGCGTCCCGTATTCGCTGGACAACGGCCAGATCCTGGTCCACGGCAATGAGGCGGCCCGTTTCGCCGACCTGTTGCAGATGGAGACCCGCCGTCCGATGGACCGTGGCGTGCTCAACCCGTCCGAACCCGAAAGCGGCGCCCGCTTGAAGGAAATGCTGAAGAGCCTGCTCGCCGGCCGCACTCCCGGTCAGCGCATCTTCTTCACCGTGCCGGCCGCGCCGCTGGGTGAAGACCAGGGCGTCACCTACCATGCCGCCACCACCGGCCAGTTGCTGGAAGAACTGGGCTTCCGCGCCACGCCGATCAATGAAGGCCTGGCTGTGGTCTACGGCGAGATGGAAAACACCAACTACTCCGGCATCGGCGTCTCCCTGGGCGGCGGCTTGGTGAACGTCTGCCTCGCCTACTTGTCCATGCCCGTATTCAGCTTCTCGACGGCCAAGGCCGGCGACTACATCGATTCCAGCACCGCTGCCGTCACCGGCGACCTTGCCACGCGCGTCCGCCTGGCCAAGGAAGAAGATTTTCACTTGAGCGGTGTCTATTCGAACAAACTGCACCAAGTGCTGGCCGTCTACTACGACGACGTCATCAAGACGCTGGTCAATGGCCTTCGCGAAGCGTTCACCAACACGCGCAACCTGCCCAAGCTGAGCCGCCCGATCCCGCTGGTCCTCTCCGGTGGCACAGCGATGCCGCGCGGCTTCCGCGACCGCTTCGAAAAGGCATTGATGGAAGTGGAATTCCCGGTGCGCCTGTCGGAGATCCGCATGGCCGCCGCACCGCTCACCACCACCGCCAAGGGTGCCCTGATCGCCGCCATGGCCGACATGGAAGACGCCCAGACCTCAGCCGCCCGCGCGTAAACCAACTCCCCCGCAAAACAAAAGAGCCGCCCCAGCAATGGAGCGGCTCTTTTTGTCTCGCGCGGTTGTTGGCCTGAGGCTACTTCTCAGCCTTCGCCGTACCCAGGTAGAGCGAATTGAACAGCAGCTTAAACGTCCCGTGCGGCTGCGCCCGGAAGGTAATTTCACTGCCCATCAGCAGCAGCTTCCCTTCTCCCACCGGAGCTTCGGCAATGGCCACGCCGCCTTCCAGATACTGCTGGCCCCACGCCCAGCCGCTACGGAGCGGTTTGGGTGATGAGAACCAGGCCACGGGTTTGAGCCCCTTGGCCGCCGCATCCGGACCTAGCTTAAACACCGGCGAGTTGTCGAAGAACACGTCGGCCTTGCTCTCCATGCCGTATGCTGCCGGATGTGTCGGGTCCACTGAAACTTGCAGCACACTACCCGGGATGTAGTACTTGTCCCGCGGCAGCGCCCGCTCCCGCCCATCACGCGACATCTCGGTGAGCGCGCTCTTGATCGGCAGCCCCAAGTGGTTCGCCAACTGCGTGCTGGTGCCCACGGTGATCACCGTTCCGCCCGATTCCATAAACTTCTTCAGCTGCGGAATGGTCTTCTCTTCGGTGACGTTGCCCATCCACGGTTGGAACTCGGCCGGCACGCGGTCCCGCCGGGCTTCCTGTTGCGCGAAGCCGCGCGTCGTCTCCGGACCCATCGACTTGGGCCGCGGAATGGCACCCGTGACGAACACGATGACGTCATACTTCGCCCGCAGATCACCCGCGTCCAACTTCTCGGGGTAGACCACCTCAAACGGAAACTCGAACTGCTCAAACAGGAACCGCGTCCAGCCGGAAGGCATGGAGCCGCCAAAGCGATCCCACAGCGCAATCCGCGTCGGGGCCAGCTTCATCGATTCGCCGGCCGGCTTGGCAGCCACGGCCTTGGCGCTAAAGCCAAACTCCGCCGCCGCCTTCTCGACAATCGCCTTGGCCGAAGCGCCCGTGGTGTAGATGGTGCCGGGGCCCATGTAGGGTTCGCCGGATACGCCGTTCTTTAGCCAGTAGACCTCCGCGCCCGCCTTCAGCAGCCGGTTGGTGAGGGTGAAGCTGTCGTTCACCATGTGGCTGATCAGGTAGCCGCCGCCACTGCCGAACACCTTGCCCGAGGGCAACTTGATCAGTTCGCCAAACGGCAGCTTCTCAAACGGACCCGAGAAATCGTCCAGCACGCGGTCAAACTTCACCGCCATCTGGAACGCCAGCGTCCAGCCCGTGGAATCATACGGAGCCACCGGCGGACCACCTTCGTACTGGAAGTCGTTGGGGTGATCCTGCGGTTCGAACAGGTCGATGATGTGCGGGCGGAAGGCCTGGTTGGCCTTGACCACATAGGAGCCCGCCGGGTAGTTCTTGCCGTTCACTGTGAATGCGGCCGAGGCCTTGTGGATGGTGATGCCCGTCTTGACGAGGGTGTTCAAGAACTTCACCGCCGTCGGAAAATCGGGTTGATCGGCTGGAATGATGAACCCACGCGGGTCCCGCAATTCCGGCTTCTTCATGCCTTCAAAAAACTTGACTGGCGCGGTGGCGGCGAAGTATTCCGGCAGACGATCCGGGTTGCCACCCACACTACCGCCGCCCCGTTCCTTAGCGATGGCGGCCTTCACCGCGTCGATGCGGCTGGGCAGCATGGTCCAGGTATCCTTGTTGCCGCGCTCAATCGAGTTGCGGCCCATGCGCCAGATATTCATCAGCACAGTTTCGCGATACCGCGACGCATAATCGAGCACCGCTCTGTTGGCCGTCACCGAATAGTCGATCGACTGGCGGTAGTGCCATTTCTGCGGCCCGATCGGGAACGGCTGATCGCCGGACGGCAACAGCCGGCCCGGCACGAAGGGGATCTCCATGGGCGTCGGGCTGCCGATGATCTCGGTCAACAACCCGATCATGTTGTGGAAGTAGGTGGTGGTGCGCAGCCCGCCGTTGTACCAGGTGGAATAGCTCGCTCCGCGGCGCATGGTGGAGCCGGGCTTGCCTTCTTCGATAAAGCGCGAATGCATGGCCGCACCCACGGCATCAATCTGCGTCACGATCAGCGGGTCAAACACGTAGTTGAACGGATCGCGGAACGGGGGCGCAAAGATCACCATGCCGGGAGGTCCGGTCTGGTGGTGGTTGTACATGATCTGGGGGAACCACTCGATGAACAACTGCTTGTTGAGGTTGGTGGTCTCCTTCAGATTGGACATGTAGAAGTCGCGGTTGTTGTCGTGCCCGGCGTACTTCTCATAGAGGCGCGGCGGCGCGTCCATGGTGCGCTTCTCCGGCACCGGCTCCCGCATGTACCACTCGCTCACCAAGTCGTGCCCGTCGGGGTTGGCGTGGGCCAACAGGATGATGCAGTCCTTCAGGATGCGCAAGGTCTCGGCATCGTTGCGGCTGGCGAACTGCCAGATGGATTCGATCAACTGGTGCGTGCCAACCGTCTCGGTTGAGTGCAACCCGCCATCAATCCAGATCACCGCCTTGCCCTCAGCGGCCAGCGCCCGAGCCTGATCTTCCGTCAGCCCTTCGGCGCGCGCCAACTTCTGGGCGATCTCTTTGTACCGCGCCAGCTTGGCGATGTTCTCCGGGGCCGACGCGATCATCATGTACTGCGTCCGGCCTTCTTCCGTCTTGCCAATGTCGACCAGCTTCAGGCGGTTCGATTCGGAGGCGAGCTTCTTGAAGTAGGCTTCGGTCTGTTTGTACGTGGTGAGGTGGTAGTCGTCACCAATGTTGAACCCAAAGTGTTCCTTGGGCGAGGTGAGCTTTTGCGCGGCCAGCGGCAGCGCCGCGGCCGTCAGCAGGGTCAGCAATACTCGTCGAATCATGCGCAGCGGGGTCCCCTTCCTTAAGCCTTTCAGTATAGGACGCAGAGCTCCGCCTCAGATAAGCAGCCACTAAGCGACGCCGGAAACGTCCACCAGATAGATCTGCCGCCCGTTGCCACCATGCGAAGAGTCGATGGCCACCATTTTGCCGTCCGGGCTGCTGCGCGGGTGCAGGTCACAACGGTACTCGCCGCGGTAAGGGGGCTGCGAGGAAAATTCGCCCAGCGGCACCTTACGCCCGGTAGCCACTTCGTAGAGGTACAGGTAGTGGAGGTTATTGATCGGATACGTGTCGTTCAGAATCCAGCGGTTGCCCGGCAGGTACGTGCAATGGCCGTTGACGGTCATCACGTCTTTGCCCACCACTTCCACCTGATCGGTCTTGTCCCGGTAGAGATAAAACTTGTCCCCGTGCGAGGGGTGTTTGGCCCAGGCCAGCACGTTCTGCCGGTCACGCCAGATAAAGTGCGACGTGCCGCCGTGCGGGTCCAGCACGAAGAGGTCCTTGCCTTCTCCGTTGGCCGTGAACATGCGGGTGCCAAAGCCCGGGCCTTGCTTGGGCCCACGCCACCGGTGTAGAAAGATGAAACGCTGGCCATCGGGCGAATGCAGCAGATGGTTGAACCAATGCTTGGCCGTGGGTTCCCAGGGGGAGTGCAAGTTGGGGACTCGGGTGGCGTCGGCAAAGGAGATCAGCAACCGCCGCTGCCCGGTCTTCAAATCGATGCGCCAGATGCCCGCCTGTTCGGGAGTAAGGTCACTCTCGAATGGGTCCGGCACACCCGCATAGCCATACCCCGGACGGGTCTGGTTCAAACGGCGGAAGTCCGGGGAGACGGCCCACTTCGAATCCGGGCTGACGCTATAGACTGGCCCCGGCAACGTCCTCTGTTTGCCGGAATGGATATTGCGGATGTGACAGACAAACTGCCCCTCCACGCGATCATTCCAGATCACCTCATCACGCGAACCCGGCAGCCATTGCAGCATGCAGCCCTGCTGCCAGTTCCAGGCGCGGCTTTCACCCAACTGGGTCCAGCGATCACCGTCCCGCAGATCGATCATGCCTACCTGGATCACATCGTTGGCCGTGGGGCTTCGGTGTTCGAAGTCCACCTGGTTGGACAGAACGTAGCGTCCCGTGGGGTCAAATTCAAGCTTGTCGTAGTAGCCGAACCAATGGAACTTCGGCCCCTTGGTAATGGCCCTGACGGGGGCCGGAGCGGCCCGCAGAGAATGAGAAAGCGCGGCAGTGCCCAGCAGGAAATGGCGACGGTTCAGCATGGCGATCTGCCCCACACTGTCCCACATCGGGGGCCCCGGCCAGGACCCGCCACCGCCCGCCGACCCAGCTTACCTTGCGGCCAACAACTCGCGGGACTTGGTGAAGTCGGCAATGGCCCCGGTGGAATCGCCCTTCAGTTTTCGGGCATTGGCGCGGTTGTGATAAGCGTTGGCATAGTCGGGCTTCAAGCGGATCGCCTCGTCAAAGTCTGAGGCTGCTTGATCCAGGTTGCGCAAAACGAAGTGGGCAAACCCTCGCGCATTCCAAGCCGACGCCAACTTACGGTCAGCCTCCAGCGCTTCATCAAGCAGCGGCAACGCATCCTTGGGCTGCCCGGCTTTCAGCAAGGCGCGCGCTTCTCGCTCCAATTGCCGGGCAGACCGCACAGCCGCGGCTCCGTGCTTGGCACTTGCGGAGGGCGCGGGCGTGGTGAGGTGGGGAGCCGCCGGGCCCGGCAGGGAGGCCTGCGTCGTCCCTTGGGCTGCGTTCGGCACAGCGTTCGACGCTGCGTTCGCTACGGGGGCCGGCGGCGACGCCACGGGTGCGGCAGTGGCGGGTGGCGGCACCAGGGGCGGCGAAATGGACTTCACCGGCATCGTAGAGGTAGTGTTCGCCGGGCGGGCCGCGGCCGTATTGGCAGCCACAGTTTTCGAGGGCGGAGCAGTATTGCTCTCCGGAAACAAGGTGGCCGCCGGCGGCTTGGCCAGCGGAGGCGGCGGCGGCAGTTTCGCCCGGGCCTTGGCCAGCACGTCTTTCGCTTCCGCCAGATCGGGCCGCAACTTCAGCGCCTGCTCCAGATCGGCCACGGCGGGCCCGTACTGCTCCATCAAGAAATGCGCACTGCCGCGCGCCAGCCATGCTTCCGCAAATTCGGGGTCCAACTCAATCGCCTTGTTGCGATCCGCCATGCCCTTCTCGTGCTGGCCCAGCAGATGATAGCTGGAGCCCCGCGCGACATACCCCTGCGGCATCTTGGGAGCAAGCTGGACCGCCTTCTCCCGATCAGCCAGAGCCTCCGGCAACTGCTTCAGAGCAGCAAAGGCGGCACCTCGCGCCAAGTAGAGCGCCGGGTCATCCGGCGACCGGCGCAGTGCCTGCGTGTAGTCAGTCACCGCCGCCTGATGCTCGCCCATCAGCGAATAAGTGGCACCCCGCACGGCGTAGCCCTTGGGGCTCTCCGGGCGCAATTGCAAGGCCTTGTTGAAGTCCGGCATCGCCCGCTCGAACTGGCCCAGCTGCCCGTAGGCGTAGCCGCGTTCCATCAAGGCCTCGGCGTAGTCCGGACGCAGTTGAACGGCCCGGTCGTAGTCGTCCAGCGCCTTCTGCAGTTCGCCCCGCAGCGCGTGCGCCACGCCGCGGTCCTTGTAGGGTGCCGGATTGTCCAGCTTCAGCCGGATGGCGCGCGAGAAATCTTCAATCGCCTTGCCGGCCTCCCCCAAGCGGACGTACACGACGCCGCGCGCGTGATAAAGAGTTGACCGTTCCAGGCCGCCGGAAATGGCACGAGAATAATCCCGCATCGACCGGTCCAGATTTCCCAGTTCGGCATTGACATCGCCCCGCAGGCTCCAGGTCTCGGCATCTTCGGGTTTGATCGTCAGCGCGCGATCGAAATCCGCCAAGGACTCATTCACATCCCCGGCCAGAAACCGGATCTTGGCGCGGCTCTTCAGCGCATCAAAGTAGCCCGGGTCCGCCGTCAGGGCCTCGGAGTAGGCCTTCAGCGCCTGGTCCAACTGTCCAGCCGTTTCCAGACGTTGCCCCTGCTCCGCCAAGCGTTTGGCGCGCACCGGATCGGGCCGCAACTGCCCGGCCCAGAGGGCGCTCATCCACCACAGAAAGATCAGGCCAATAAAGCAGCGCATAGGATGTGTACTCCCTAGTTTACGGCGGGTAGGGATGAATTCTTTATGGCGCAATGGCGTTAGGCCAGCAGAGCGCCCATAAAGATCACAAGTACTTCAAACCAAAGCCGCAGCCGTACCGAGCCGCGACCCGCAGGAGCGGTCTGCTCTCTTTCCCAAGAGCTTCCCCTCCGGTCCCATCGCAATTCAACGCTCTTCTGGGTCAGGCCACTAGGCCGCGCCGTCAGAAGGGGTGACACGGTACACAGCGGGCGTCCGACCGAATCGCCCCTGATAGGCATCCGTAACCGTCTGCTCAAACGCCGTGGCGTCCCCGGCATCTACCAGCGCAATGGCACAGCCGCCAAAGCCGCCGCCGGTCATGCGAGCGCCGTAGACGCCCGGGAACTGGCTGGCCTGATCGACCAGAAAGTCGAGTTCCGGACAGGAGACTTCATAATCCTCGCGCAGGCTTAAGTGCGAAGCAACCATCAGCTGCCCCATCGCCTTCAGATCGCCCCGCTCACACGCCGCGACGAATTCCAGCACACGGGCGTTCTCTGAAATGATGTGCCGCGCCCGCGGGCGTCCGCCGCTGATCACGGCATCGCGCAGTGAGGCCACACCCAGTGCTTGCGCATCCACCGCGCATTCGGCTACCCGGGTGGCATAGGCCGAGGTGGCCAGCGTATGCTTCACCATCGTGTTCACCACTACATACTCGACGCCCGCAGGCAACGGCACCAGATGGGACCGCTGGGTGCGGCAATCGATCAACACCGCGTGCCCCGCCCGGCCGAACACGGAAATGTACTGGTCCATGATGCCGCACGGCAGGCCGATAAACTCCGTCTCCACGCGATGCACCCGCCGGACCAGTTCCATGGGCGGGATCGGCTGGCCCTCCAGGCACGCCAGCGCCAGTGAGACTTCCAGCGACGCCGACGAACTCAGGCCGCTGCCCAGCGGGACCGCTGAATCAACAGTCAAATGCAGCGGCGCGCGTCCGCAGCCAAACTCCTCGACGATGCCCAGTACATAGTCGGTCCAGTCGCCTCGCTTGGCCGAGCCCAACACGTGGGTCTCGCCGAACTGAAGCGACGTGACGGTCCATTCAGCGGCTGGTTCGATGGAGACCGTGCAGGCCAGATCAATGGCAATGGGCAGCACAAAACCCTGGTTGTAGTCGGTGTGCTCGCCGATCAGGTTGACACGGCCCGGGGCGCGGAAGCGGTGGCTCATCTACTTATGCAGCGTACGCTACCAGAACAGGACATTCAGCGCGGCCACAGCGGCCAGCACCACCAGCGCCAGCGGACCCGGGCGTTGATACCACTTCCAGCCGCTCTCATCGGGCATCACGGTAAGCCCACGGACCAGGCCCGTCAGTTCGGCTTCGGTCTTGGGTGTCGTGGCCAGGCTGACGCCGATGGTCACCACAAAACAAGTGGTCCAGGCAAAGATGGCGATCCAGAAATTCTGCGCCATCGTCGAGGGGAAGCTTTGCAGCTGCCCCAGCCAGGCACCCTTGCCTTCAGCGAGCGTCAAACCATGCGTCAACGCCGCGGCGGTTGTCCCCGCCAGCAAGCCCGTAAACGCTCCATGACCCGTGGCCCGCTTCCAGAACATGCCCAGCAGGAAGGTGGCGAACAAGGGAGCGTTGACGAAGCCAAACACCAGCTGCAGAAAGTCCATGATGTTGTTGAACTGCTGCGCCAGATAGGCCGTGGCGATCGACAATCCGATGCCCCAAATGGTGGTGAAGCGGCCCACCTTCAGGTAGTGCGAATCGGGGGCGTTGGGCCGGATGTAGCTCTGGTAGAGGTCATAGGTGAACACCGTGTTGAAGGCGGTCACGTTGCCCGCCATGCCCGACATGAAGCTGGCGAACAGAGCCGTCACGCCCAAGCCCATCAACCCCGGGCCATAGAACTTGGCCATCAGCGTTGTCATCGCCTGGTCGTAGTCGTAACTGGATCCCTTCACGGGCAACGCATAGTCGCCGCCCATCTGAGATAAGGCCAGCGCCGCGATGCCAGGCACGATCACGATGAACGGCATCAGCATCTTGGGGATGGCGGCCAGGACGGGCGTCCGGCGCGCCGCCGACATCGACCGCGCGGCCATGGCCCGCTGCACCACCAGAAAGTCCGTGCACCAGTACCCGAAGCTCAACACAAAGCCTAGGCCCGCCACCAACCCAAAAATCTCAATGCCCATCGGATTCTGCGCGGCTGAACCCGTGTACTTCCAGGAGTGCGTCATCACCTCCGGCACCCGCGCCGCCATGCCTTGCCAGCCACCGGCCTGCGTCACCGCCATGTAGGCCAGAGGCGCAAAGCCCGCCACGATCAGGAAGAACTGCAATACCTCGTTGTAGATCGCGCTCTTCAAACCACCCGTCCAGGTGTAGGCCAGCACGATCGCGGCCGACACCACAACACTGAGCGTGAAGCTCCAGCCCAGCATCGCCTGCAGCAACAGCCCCAAGGCATACATCGAGATGCCGGAGCTAAACACCGTCATGGCGGCAAACGTCAGCGCGTTCAAGGCGCGAGTCTTCTCGTCAAAACGCAGCTTCAAGTACTCCGGCACACTGCGCGCTCGGCTGCCGTAGTAGAACGGCATCATAAAGACGCCGACGAACAGCATGGCGGGCACAGCACCTACCCAGTAAAAGTGGGCGGTCATGATGCCGTACTTGGCCCCGGAGGCGCACATGCCGATCACTTCCTGCGCGCCCAGGTTGGCGGCGAGAAAAGCGAGCGATGCCACCCAGGTGGGCACCGAATGGCCGCCCGTGAGGAAGTCCTCACTCGAGGTCACCCGTTTTTTTAGGTACCAGCCAATGAAGATGACGAACAGGAAATAGAGGCCGAGAATGGCGTAATCAATGGGAGCAAGATGCATGGAAGATTTGGGAGGCGCGAAGCCCTAAGCTGACCTGTGATATCACAGATTGATCCTCCATGTGGCAACAAGCATATACCCCGAATGATTCCGGCCTGGCGCTGGCCGCCATCGTCGCCTCCGCGCCCATCCTGGTCCTGCTGTATTTATTGGGCGTCGCGCGCAAACCGGCCTGGATGGCCGCGCTGTCGGGCTTGGCCACTGGGCTGGTGCTGGCGCTGTTCTTCTATCAGATGCCGGTGGGCCTGGCGCTGTCGTCAGTGGCCTACGGCGCGGCGTTCGGCATGTTCCCCATCGGCTGGATTGTCTTCTGGGCCATCATCCTTTACCGCATCACCCTGGTGACCGGCCGCTTTGAGATCTTGAAGGACTCGATCGGCTCCTTAACGGACGACCGCCGCTTGCAGGCACTGCTGATCGCCTTCGCCTTTGGCGCTTTCATCGAAGGCGCGGCCGGGTTCGGCACGCCGGTCGCGGTGGCCGCCGCCATGCTGGCGGGCCTCGGCTTTTCGCCCTTCTACGCGGCGGGCATCTGCCTGCTGGCCAACACCGCTCCGGTGGCCTTTGGTTCCATCGGGATTCCCGTGATCACCCTGGCCGGCATCACCCAACTGCCCTTGCAGGACTTGAGCACCTGGGTGGGCCGCATCTGCGCCCCGGTCTCGTTTTTTGTGCCCACCTACCTGATCATGGTGATGGGCGGCTGGAAGGCCGTCCGAGGCGTGCTGCCGGCCGTGCTCGGTTGCGGCCTGGCCTTTGCGGGTGCACAATTCTACGTCTCCAACTACCTCGGCCCGCAGTTGGTGGACATCGTCAGTTCGCTGTCGGCGATTGGCACGATGCTGCTGCTATCGATCCTCTGGAAGCCCAAGGACACGTTCCATCTGGAAGGCGAGAGCGGCGTGCGCGTGGCCTTGAAGAAGCATCCGATCGGCGAGGTGCTGCTGGCCTGGTCACCCTATGCCTTCCTGGTGATGTTTGTGTTGCTGTGGGGCGAGGCGGAGGTGAAAAACATCCTCAACCAGGCCACCATGATGATCAACTGGCCCGGTCTGCACAATCTGGTGGAGCGCGTGCCGCCGGTCACCGGCAAGGCCTCGCCTTACGCGGCGGTGTTCACCTTTAACTTCTTTTCCGCCTCCGGCACAGCCTGCATGTTTGCGGCCTTCCTGTCGGCCATCGTGCTGCGTGTGTCACCCAGCCAGATGGCGGGCGTGTTCGCCACTGCTTGCAAACAACTGGCCCTCTCCATGCTGACCATCGCCAGCGTCCTGGGGCTGGCCTTCCTGCTGAACTACTGCGGCGCCACCGGTACCATGGGCCTGGCACTGGCGGCGACCGGCGTGCTGTTCCCGTTCTTCTCGGCCATCCTCGGCTGGCTGGGCGTCTTCCTGACCGGCAGCGATACGTCAGCCAATGCTCTGTTCGGCAACCTGCAAGTAGTGACGGCCAACAAACTGGGCCTGGACCCGGTGCTGATGGCCGCCTCCAATTCGGCGGGCGGAGTGATGGGCAAGATGATCAGCCTGCAATCGATCGCCGTTGCCGCCGCCGCGACGGGCATGAAGCCGGAGGATGAATCAAAGCTCTTCCGCTTCACGCTGCGGCATTCCGTAATCCTGGCCAGCGTGGTCGGCTTGGTGGTGGTGGCCTACAACTACCTGCGGTAAAGGTCCGGGACAATTCACGTCAAGCCGCAAAGCTCGCAGGAGACTCTTCGTGCAGCTTTGCGTCTTGGCGTCTTGGCGGCAAATTTGGGCCGCTCCAACCCTAGGGTTTTTTAGCGCCCTTCAGCAAAGCCTTCAATTGCAGATAGGCCGCTTCCTGATAAGCGGTCTTCAGGCGCTCCGCCCCAGCGGTCACTGGTTGCCGGGTGGTGGGTGGCTTCAGGCAGCGGCCTAGCAGTTGAATGGCCTCGGTGTCGCCTGGAGCGCGATCCAGCACCGCCCGGAACCGTTCGGCCGCTACGGCATACTTGCCTTGCTTCAGCAGCGCATAGCCCACATTGAAGTGATAGACCGGGTCCGCCTGATCGCCTTCGAGCGCTTTTTCGAAGTTGGCCAGCGCTTCCGGCTGGTCGCGGCGGCTTTGGGCGGCACCCAGATTGTTGAACACTTCGTTCAGCGGCACCGTTTGGGCCACCGTCTCAAAAGCCTTCTCAGCCGCCTCAAACTCATTCAACTGGAAACGGGCCAGCCCCAGGTGGAACAGCGCATCAGAGGCCGTCGGGGCCGTGGCGGGAACCCGGGCTAACCAACTGCTGGCCTCCGCCCATTGCTTGCGCTGGAAGTAAAGCTTCCCCAGTTCAAAGATCGGCGGGGTAAAGTTCGGGTCCAGCCGCGCCGCCTTGCCGAACTGGGCAATGCGATTCTCCGGCTGCGGCGTCACCAGGCCGCGGGCGTAGCTTTCCAGCGCGTCAGTGGTCACCAGGCGCGACCGCAGCAGGTAAGCATCCTCGTCTGGCGTGCTGGCCGGTGCCAAGTGCTTCAGCATCTGCCAAGCCAGCCGGTTCTGCAGCGCCGCCAGATTATCCAGCGTCCCCATATCGGAGAACTCCACCGCCGGGGTCATCCGCTTCACATCCAGGATCGAGGCGGTGACGCGGATCAGATCGGCGGACTTCTCCAGACGCCCGGAAATCACCAGCGCCGCATCCAGCGAGACGGCCGCCTTGATCACCGAGGCTCGCGTCAGCCGGGCGTAGCGTTTGATCGCCAACTGGCGCAGGACGTTATCCCGTCCCGCCCGGTCGGCCACCAGGTTCCCTTCGGTCGCCAGCGCACCGGCCAAGGCCTCGGCCACGCTTTCGCCCACCCAATCCAGGGTCTCAAAACTGGTCTGATTGAAGAAAGGAAGAACTAAGTAGGTTTGGCCAATACCAAGCGGGGCACTAAGTAGCAGAACAACGAGAAGGGCCGGGAGCTTTGTCACCGGCCCTATTTTATCCAATCCCTAGGCGGTGCCCATCAGCCTGGGCACCGCCCCTCACCAGGAGCAGATCCGGTGTTCGATTTTTAGAGGCCGGCCGGGCGGCCTTCGGTGCTGCCGAACACCAGTTTGGTCTTGGTGCCGCCCACGCGGATCTCGTCCACGCGGAACTTGCCGCCTTCGTTGGCGTAGCGGACAGACGTGGTGCCGAACTTGTTTTCCGTGTTCTCCACCTTCACTTCGGTCTCCACGGATTCCTTGCCGCCCTTGATGGTGGCCCGGTTGTCCTTCACTTCAACTTTGTAGTCGCCCGGCTTCAACGTGGTGCCATTCACCACGGAAGGCTGGAACAGCGTCACCCGGTAGGATTCCGCCGCGCTCATCGAAGCCAGCGCCACCGTCGTGAAAGCGATCATCAAATTCATCTTCATTTTCTTAGCTCCTGAATGTTTCTCAGTCATCCGGCTTAGTGAGTGATCTCTTTCACTGCACTTGCCGTTCACAACCAAAGATACGCGCGGGCTTAGAAATTGTTCCGTGTGAGTTGCGATGACTCGCCCCGGTTTTTCAGCAACTCGCCCACCAGTGCGGAGGCCGCCCCTTGGATTCGCGGTTCGTCCCCAAAGCCTGCCAGATGGATTGCCTCCGGCTGCTGATTCCGGAACCAGGTGAACTGCCGCTTGGCATAGTTGCGGGTGATCTGCTGAATATGGACGATCGCCGCGGCCAGCGTCATCCGGCCTTCCAGAACCGCCAGCGTTTCCCGGTAGCCGTGCGCCGTAAACGCCGGCGCATCGCCCGGCACCCCCGCCGCCCGGAGAGCAGCCACCTCATCCAACCATCCGTCGTCATACAACTGTTCCGTGCGGCGATTGATCCGTTCGTACAACACCTCACGCGGAGGAGCCAGAAACAGGATCAGCGGCGCATAGCCTTCCAGCCCCTCGCGCGGAGCGGCCAACTGATGGGTCAATGGCTGCCGGGCCTGGATGATCACCTCCAGTGCGCGGACCAGCTTTTGCTCGTCGTGGGTATGAATGCGCGCGGCGGCCGCAGGGTCCAGGCGCGTCAGGATGCGATGCAAGGACCCCGGCGGCCGCCGGCGTAAACGATCCCGCAGTTCCGGGTCGCGCCGCGGGCCATCAAAGATGCCCTCCAGCAGCGTCTTCAAATAGAAGCCCGTGCCACCAGCCAATACCGGCAAACGCCCACGCCCGGAGATCTCATTGATGGCCGCCCGGGCCAAGCGCGAGAAATCACCGGCGGAAAAGGCGACAGTTGGTTCCTGAATGTCGAGAAGATGGTGTGGGATGCCGCCGCGTTCTGCTACGGGGAGCTTGGCGGTGCCAATGTCAAAGCCCCGGTAAACCTGTTGGGAGTCGCAATTGACCACCTCGCCACCAAACTCGGCCGCTATTCTGAGAGCTAACGTAGTCTTCCCACTGGCGGTCGGTCCAGCTATTGCAACCAAGGGGCGCCTCGTGGCGTCTGAAACCATATCGTCTTCGAGTGTAGACTGAAGGCGGCGGGAGCCCGGCTCATCATGAACTATCAGCGTCTTTGGAAACCTTGCCTCGCGTCGGCCTTGATGGCCGCTTCAGCGATGGCGCAAAGCAAGCCTGCGCCGAAAGTGGACAAGGCTTCGGCCTACTACAACTATGCGATGGCCCACCTGTATTCCGAATTGGCGCAAGCCTACGGCAATAAGGGCGATTACCTGAACACGGCAATCGAGCACTACCGGTCCGCCATCAAGGCTGATCCAGGTGCGACCTTCCTGGCGGAAGAGTTGTCGGATCTCTATATCCAGACCGGCCAGATCCGCTCCGCCGTCACCGAAGCCGAGGATGCGCTGAAGGCCAATCCCGACGACCTCAACTCACGCCGAGTGCTGGGCCGTATCTATTCGCGGATGATCGGCGACCGGGAAAACAACCGGATCAACGAGACGATGGTGAAGAAGGCGATTGAGCAGTACGAGAAGATCGCCGAGAAAGCACCCAAGGATGTCGACACCTGGCTGATGCTGGGCCGCCTGCACAAGGTTTCGCAGAACTCGCCCGAATCAGAAAAGGCCTACAAGAAGGCGCTGGAACTGGACCCGGAGAACGAAGATGCCAGCGTCGGCCTGGCCATGGTCTACGCCGACCTGGGCGACAACAAGACGGCCGCGGCACTGCTCGAAAAGGCGACCCGCAAGAATCCGAACCTCCGAACGCTTACCACACTGGCATCCAGTTACGAGCAGATGCGCGACTATAAACTGGCGGCGGAAACGCTGCGCCGCGCCGCTGATCTGGCCCCCGGCAACATGGACATCAAGCGCGCCTACGCGCAGAATCTCCTGTTCAGCGATCAACTGGATGAGGCCGTAAAGGCTTATCTGGAAGTGGTGGAAGAAGAGCCCAAGGATACGCAGTCCTGGCTCCGCCTCTCGCAGGTTTACCGCCAACAGCGCAAGTTTGACCAGGCCCGCGAAACGGGCGACAAAGCCCGGGCGCTGGAACCCAACAATCTGGAGATCAAGTACAACGACGTCAGTCTGCTGGAAGCGGAAGGCAAGCGCGGCGACGCCATTGCCACGCTGAAGGAACTGGTGACGGCCACCGCCAAGCGCAACTACACGGCGGCGGACAAGACCAACCGCTTGGTGTTGCTGGAACGTTTGGGCCTGCTCTACCGGCAGAATGAGCAAGCAAAGGAAGCGGTCGAAACCTTCCGGCAGATGATGGAGCTGGAGCCGGAGACCTCGTCCCGGGCTTGGGCGCAGGTGATCGAAACCTACCGCGGCGCGCGCGACTTCAAGTCCGCTCTGGCGGAAGCCGACAGTGCCCGCCAGAAGTTTCCGCAGGACCGGATGATCAAGTTGATCCGCGCCAACCTGCTGGCCGAAGTGGGCCGGGGCGACGAAGCAGCCAAGGAAGTCCGGACCTTGCTCGATGGCAAGGCGGACCGGGAAGTCTACCTGAGCCTGGCCCAGATCTTCGAGAAGAGCAAGAACTACGCCGAGATGGGCAAGGCCATCGATGAAGCAGAAAAGCTGACCGATTCGGCCGAGGACAAAGAGAACCTCTACTTCATGCGCGGCGCGATGCTGGAAAAGCAGAAGAAGTTCGACGCGGCTGAAGCGGAGTTCCGCAAAGTACTGGCCGCAAATCCGGAGAACCCCTCCGCGCTGAACTATCTGGGCTACATGCTGGTGGACCGCAACGTCCGTGTCCAGGAGGCCTTGGGGATGATCCAGAAGGCACTCTCCCGCGATCCGGACAATGGTGCCTACCTCGACAGCCTCGGTTGGGCCTTCTACCGCCTGGACCGCCTGAAGGAAGCCGAATCGGCCCTGCTGCGCGCGATCGAAAAAGCTCCGCATGACCCCACCGTCCACGACCACCTGGGCGACGTCTACCTAAAGCAAGGCCGGACCAAGGATGCGATCGGACAATGGGAACGCTCCTTGAGCGAATGGAAAGCCACCGGCCCCAACGAGCAGGACCCGGTCGAGATCGCCAAGGTACAGAAGAAAGTGGATACGGCCAAGGTCCGGCAAGCCAAGGAATCTTCGCCGGGCGCACCGAAACCGTAAAGCATTCCGTTAGCGCATTTTTCCTGCCGTGAAAGCAACGGCTGTGGCATAATCCTCACCATTGATTCGTGAGGAGAATTCACTGATGCGCCTAACTGTTGCCCTAGCCCTGATCCTACCTGCCCTGTTATCGGCCCAGGCCGTTCCGCCCCAGAGCAAGGCCGCCATGGCTGACTTCCTACGCTCCGGAAAAATTACCCGGACCAAGGACATCGCCAATGGCGTCACCAACTCCCGGCGGCTAACGCTCACCGACGGCACGCTGACGCACGACGCTCACCTGCAGACCATCGATCAGGCGATGACCAGCTTCCAAGGTAACCGCGGCACGGAATTGAACTTCCGCGACACCTGGAAATACAACGTGGCGGCTTACCGGCTGGCGGAGATGCTGGACCTGGACCACATGGTGCCCATTTCGATCGAACGCAACGTCGGCGGCTCCACCGGGGCGCTCACCTGGTGGTGCGACAACGTCAAGTTCGACGAAGGCAAGCGCGTCAAGGACAAGATCAACCCGCCGGATCTACCTGACTGGAACAACCAGATGTTCATCCTGCGTGTGTTTGATCAGCTGATCTACAACACCGACCGCAATCTCGGCAATATGCTGATCACCAATGACTGGCGCGTCGTCATGATCGACCACACCCGCGCCTTCCGCCTCATGAAGCAACTGCAGAACCCCAAGAACCTGGCAAAGTGCGAACGCGGCCTACTGGCCAAGATGAAGGCGCTCGACGAGAATCAGTTGTTCGAGCGGACCAAGGGTTACCTGACGCGCGAAGAGGTCCGGAGCGTAATCGGCCGGCGCGACCTGATCGTGCAGTTCTTCGAAAAGGGTGGCGACGCCCTGCTCTACGACTACCCCCGCCCCCAGACCCCCAAGGTCTACTGGGGTGCGCAAACCGACTAGCACCCCGCCCGCATTTCTTGCGGCCGTCCGAGCCTAGCCCCATGCGTCAGCTTGGGGCTTTTTTCAGGGTACGTGAGCAAGCCCCAAGCTCACGCATGGGGCTACACAAGCAAATTTGGCGCCCCGGACGAAGGAATCGATCGATCCGGGGCGTTCTACTTCATGCCCAGCAGCGTCGAGACCTGGCCGCCTTCGATGATCAGGCAATCCTTGGGCCCGCTGTAGGACTGGCTGAGGCCGACGTCGATGTCGATGACGCGTCCACCAAAGCGCGGTTTGATGGCTGCTTTGGTGGGCGTGTGGCCAATCACGATCCGGGCCACGCCAAAGTTCTTCAGCAGCGTATCGACGTGGGCGCTCATCGGCTCCTCCGGCCCCTGCGCGATCCCGCGCCACCACAGCGGGCCATCTTCGGCCATGGTCAGCCCGCCTTGCAGCTTCGCGGGTTCCAGTAACTCCGTGCGCACGCTTTTGTTGATCTCCTCAATCGTCAGTGCGGCCATCCGCGGACTCAGGCCGGCGTGGACAAACAGCGTATCGTTGATCTTCAGTACCGCGGGGTGGCTGGCCGTCCATCTGCCGATCGGGCCCTTAGACTCCCAAGCCTGGCGGTGCTCCACCCAACCGAGCGGTGTCTCCTTGTCGAACTTGGCCTTGAAGGCGGCCGGATCCGCCGGCTTATTCTGCTCCAGTAGCTGCTGATAGAGCGCATCGCGCAACTCCGCCGACTTATCGCTCTTGAAGGCCGCAAACTCAGCTGCCGTCGTATAGCGCAGGTCGCCATACATATTCATCGCATCATGATTGCCGATCAGGATGTGAACGGCGCCGCCCGCTTTCTTGGCTTGTTTCTCCAAGTTCTGCAACAGCTCAATCACCTTCCGCGTATCCGGCCCGCGGTCCGGCAAGTCACCAATCTGGACCAGGTTGGTCTTGCCACCAATCCACTTGCCGCTGGGGTCCACCACGTTGGCCGCGCGCAGCACTTCCGTGAAGGCCGCCAGGTCTCCGTGCACGTCGCCCACGGCAACGATACGGTCGACACCTGAGAAAACCGCCTTTTGGGCCTTAGCCAGCGGGGAGGAAGCCACCAGCAATACCGCTAAGGCAAAAAACAAGCCGCTTCTCACCGCGACTTTCGAGGAAGGATGGCACTTATACATAGGAAAATACGCTTATTGAGATGATAGCGCTCGCGCGCCTCCGCCCGGTACGCAGCGTTTGGGTTGTCAATTTCTCAATCAGGACTTCGTAATAAATCCGCTTGTCATGACACGTAGAGATTGAGGGCGAGAGTTCAGCAATGGAGCAGATGTTTCTAGCAAAGAGTATCGCTTTATCCTTGATGGCGGCGTTGTCGATGTCCGCTCAGGAAACGAAGGATCGCCGCTGGGCGATTTCAAACGGCAGCATCACCGCCAACTACCGCTTGGCGGCTTCCACCCAGAGGTTCCGGTTGGACTCGATTGTTGACGCGGTTACCGGAGCCCGCTGGGCCGCTCCCACGGATTCCGCCGTATCACCCATCAACCTCACCACCGATGCCGGAACCATTGACGGCCGCACGCCCATGATCCTGCGCGCATCCCGGCTGGAATCGATTGCGCAGGGCGGTACCCGGACGCAGATCGTCCTGCGGGATTCAGCCGAGCAGTTTGAGTTCACACTCGATCTGGAGGTCTGGCCGCAGCACCCTGCCGTGCGGCAATCGCTCCAGGTAGTGCCGCTGGCCCAGGCAGTCGTGATCCGGGCGGCGGACTTCATGCCCTGGCAGTTTTCGGCGGCGGGAGGCCCCTACCGGACGTTTCAGGTGAACCAATGGGCGATCATTCCTCAACCCGTCAACTTTGAACCGATTGAGATGAAGCTTTCCCCGGCCGGCGTCGCACAGACCGTCAGCTCCGGGTCCGGAGCGACGCAGTGCGCCTGGCTGGCGTTGCGCGACCGGCAGGACCGGGGCCTGTTCTGGGGTTGGGAGTTTGACGGCCGGGCCGAGGTTTCCATCCGGCACGATGCCCGGCGTGACCGGCTGACCGTCAGCAGTGAGATCACCGGCCTGAACCACCCGGTGGCGGCGGGCGAGCCCTTCGAAGTACCGGCTTCATTCATCGGAGTTTTCCACGGCGACTGGGATGAAGCCGGTTACCGCACGCAGCGGTTTGCGGAGACGGCCATTGCGGCCGCAGCGCCGGGCGGTGTCCGGTTCCCGTACGCCGTCTGGGATTCCTGGGGCTACCAGAAAGAGATCGACGAGGTGGTACTGCGGCGCAATGCCGAACTGGCCGCGCAAGCTGGCATCGAGTTGTTCGTGGTGGATCTCGGGTGGGCACCTCAAATGGGTGATTGGGTGGAAGACCCCAAGAAGTTTCCCAGCGGCCTGAAGGCACTGGCCCGCTATGTGCACTCACTCGGCATGAAGTTCGGGCTGCACTTTGTCCCCACTGAGGCCGCCCCGGCATCGGCGGTCCTGCGTGAGCATCCCGATTGGGTCAGCTCGGAGACCTACCACTATCACGGCGCGGTCTCGCTATGTCCCGGCCATAAGCCCGTCCGCGAGTGGGTGCTGAAGGAAGTACTCAAGATCATCGACAACTACGAGGTCGATTGGATTTTGCAGGACGGCCAGACGCTGGTGAAGTTCTGCAACCGCAAGGACCACACCCATGCCGCCGATGATTCCAACTATTCCAACTCCGTGGACGGCATCGATTGGATTGTGGCGGAAGCCCGCCGTCTGCGGCCCAACACGGTCTGGGAAAACTGCGCCAACGGCGGCAGCATGATGACGTTCAAAATGTTGCGCAACTACGTCACCTCCATCACCAATGACGCCTCCGGCAGCCTGGGAGCGCGCCAGGGAATGTTCGGGGCCACCTTCCCGTTCCCCCCACGCTATGCCGACCGGTACATGCCCGACAGCAAGCTGAACGCCTACGTCACCCGCAGCTTTATGTTTGGCGGGCCGTGGGTCTTCATGAACCGCTTGCCGGAGATGTCGGACGATGATCTGCGCTTCGCCCAGTCCGAGGTTGCCCGCTTTAAGGGCTTCCGGGATGAAGTCCGCGATGGCAAAATCTTCCACCTCAGCGCGCGCCCCAACGAAGGCGTGGTGGACGCAGTGCAGACACTGGAAGGCGGCGAGGCAGTAGCCGTGGTCACGCGGGATCAAGCCACCGCTCCACGCTTCGTGCTGCGGCTTCGCGGCTTGGATGAGGCGCAGCTCTACACCGTCACCTTCGCCGACGATCCCCGCGTGCTGACGATGAGCGGCCAGCAATTGATGGAACAGGGCGTCCCCATCAACTTTGAAGAGTTCCGCGACGCCGAGATTGTCTACGCTCGGCCGGTTCACCCGTAGGCGCGTTGCGGGCCGGGGCCGGACGGGCCCAGCGCGAGAACGGCGAGCACGGGGACCGCTTTACACTGAAGGTCTGTGCCTCCCCGCTGGGTTCTCGTTGCGATTTTCTGCTTGGCCGCCATCCGCTTCTCCTGGAACATCCAACACGCCGGCCTGGGTGCCCGCCTGTTGGACCCGGTGGGGCACGTGGCGGCGCAGGATGAGGTGGTCTATTCGCATACCGCGCTACGGATGGTTTCGACCGGCGACTGGCTGACACCGAAGTTCATGGAGCGCAACGCGCTCTACAAGCCGCCCCTGGCCTACTGGCTGATGGCGGCCAGTGTAAAGACCTTCGGCCCCAGCGCCGCCGCCTTGCGGCTGCCATCGCTCGCGGCAGCTGCGTTCCTGGTCTTGCTGATCACCACGTGGGCGTGGCGATGGCGCGGCCCCTGGGCGGCAGGCGTAGCGTTCTCGCTGCTGCTCAGCAACCAACTGCTGCACAACTTCGCCCGCGTGGCCACCATGGACATGGTGTTGACCTTTGCCATGGCGGCGGCGATCTATTGTGCTCAACAGCCCACCCTGGCCCGGACATGGCCGGGCGTGATGGCCGGGCTGGCGATCGTAACCAAAGGCATCGCCGGGCTGCTGCCGCTGATCATGCTGCGCTCCGCGTGGGCTATCGGAATCGCCGCAGTGGTGGCCGCGCCCTGGTTTCTGGCGCAACTGGCGATCAACACCGAATGGTTCTGGCAGGAGTTTGTGTTGACCGAAGTGCTGCATTGGGGCCTCGCCTCACCGGTGCAGACCTCAGGCGACGCCGCGTGGATCTTTTATCCGGTGCGCCTTTTTCAGATGGACCCCGTGGTGACGCTGGCCGGTGTAGCGGGCCTCGGATTTGCCTGGCGAGAACGTTGGCTGCTCTGGTGGGTAGGGACGCTGGTGGCCGCCGTGCTCGCGTTCCAGTATCACAACATCGCCTATTGGGTGCCCCTGGTACCCGCCCTGGCGATGGCCGCCGCCGCAATTCCCTGGGAGCGGAATGTCTGGCTGAAGGCAGCCGCCATCGCCGTCTGCTCCGTTAGCGTGGCCTGGATCAGCCAAAGCAACTTCGCGCCCGAGGCCGTTCCCCCCGCGGCCCAGTTGCGGGCCTACTGCCATCAACCGGGGGCCGAGCTGATCATTGTCGATCCGGACGACCAGTTCTACGCGACGCTGCTGCCGCTGCCGCTGGTGAGATACGCGTTCTTTAATGCTGGCCAGGCGGCGGACCGCGCTCCGCTCGATTTTCAGGCCCGCAAGATTCTGGTGCGCCCAGAGGAGTTCACCCGCCAACCGCTGCCCGTGGCCACCGCGATCCTTTACCGGAACCAGCCAGATGTCGCGGCCCTGGTGCGCGCCCACCCGGAGATCGATTTTCTGCTGCCGGCGACGCTGGCCCCCGGCGATGCACCCCACCGGCGCGAGGTTGGCGTCAATGGCCGGGTCTGGCTGCGAAGTGGTTTACCGGACCCGACCCACCGCCCAGACCCGGGTTCGTGCGAATCGCTTCCGTAATCCACTGCTTGGCCTCAGCCACCGCGTCCGGCAACGCGACCCCTTGCGCCAGCAGAGCCGTAATCGCCGCCGCGAACGTACACCCCGTGCCATGGGTATGCACGGTGGAAATGCGCGGCGCGGCGAATTCGTGGAAGATGCCGTCCTCCAGCAACAGGTCAGTGGAGAGATACTCCTCCGCATCGGTCCGGTGGCCGCCCTTGATCACCACCGCCCGCGCCCCCATTCCCGCCAGCCGCCGCGCGGCTTCCCAGGCATCGCTGGTCCCGGTGAGCGCTTCCGCTTCGTGAGCATTCGGCGTCACCACGCGAGCCTTGGGCAGCAGCACCTTCAGCAGCATCTCGCGCGCCTCCGGGGCCATCAGCGGAGCGCCGTGCTTGGAGATCATCACCGGATCCACCACCAGATTCGGCAGCACCCGGTACGCCACGCACTCAATCAACCGCGCATCGCCCAACGCGCCTGTCTTGACGGCATCGGGCGGGATATCCAGCAGCACCGCGTCCAGTTGCGCACCCACCAGGTCCGGGTCCAGCAGCCGCACCGCGTCCACGCTGCGCGTGTTCTGGACCGTGATCAGCGTCACCACCGCTTCGCCATAAACGCCGAACTGGTGGAACGTCTTCAGGTCCGCCTGCAAGCCGGCGCCGCCCGAAGGGTCAGACCCGGCGATGGTCAGCGCGACGGCGCGTCGGGGTAGCGTCATTGGGTGGCTCTCAAGTCAGTGTTGCGCGTCTCCGGCAGCAGGAACACCAGCACGCCACCCACCAGGAAGAAGGCCGAGTTCATGATCAGCGCCAGGCCCAGGCCGCTGTGGTCCGCCACCGTGCCCACGGCCAGTGGCGCCAGCGCGCTTAAGCCTCGCCCAAAGTTGTAGACAAACCCCTGCCCCGCGCCGCGAACATGCGTCGGGTAGAGCTCAGCCAGCATAGTGCCGAACAGAGAAAAGAAGCCGGTGCCGAAAAAGCCTACCAGCGGACCCAGCAGCAACAGCCCGGTATTGGTCCATTCCCCGCCCCATCGCGGCAGCGTGCCGTAGAGCGGTGTCAGCAGCGCGGCCACCAGCACGTAGGCCGCAAAGATCGGGCGTCGCCCAAACCGGTCCGCCAGCCAGCCAAAGTTCAGGTAGCCGCAGAAAGCCCCGGCCTGCATGGCGAAGATCCAGCCGGACGTCTTGACGATGTTGAATCCCGCACCGCCCGCCGTGACGGGTGCCGATAGAAAGCCTGGCAGCCACGTGAACAAGCCCCAATAAGCAAACAGAACCGCCGTCGCCACGGCTGTGGCCACAATGGTCCGCCGCCGCAAGATGCCCGAGAAGATGTCCTTCAAGCTGCCAGTGGGCCGCGTGGACGTCCGGTAGATCTCGGTTTCCTGCACCTTGCTGCGGATCACAATGGTCAGCAGGGCGGGCAACACTCCCACAAGAAACATCGTCCGCCAGCCAAAGGCCGGCATCACCGTCGCCGCCACAGCGGCCGCCGACATGTAACCAATCGCCCAGCCGGATTGCATAAAGCTGACCGCCCGCGCCCGCTGGTGCGCCGGCCAACTTTCCGCCACCATCACCGCCCCGGCCGACCATTCGCCACCCAGCCCCACCCCCACCAGAGCCCGCCAGAAGATCAAGTCCCACAGCCCGTGCGAGAAGGCCGTGCCGCCGGAAGCGAGCGAATAAACGAGAATGCAGTAAATCAAAGTGCGCCGCCGGCCGATGCGATCACACAGGAGGCCGGAGGCGATGCCACCAAAGGCGGAGGCGATCAACGTAGCGGAACTGACAAAACCCGCTTCCGCGTTCGACAGTCCGAACTCCGTTTTTAGCGTTTGAAGGGCAAAGACGTACAGCAGAACATCCATGGCATCAAGCAGATAGCCGAAAAATGCCGCCCACAAAGCCAGCCATTTCTGTTCCCGATAGAGCCGGCCGAGGTCGTGAAACCAGGGTGCGGCCGCAGTTTCGGGGTGGTTTGTAACTTTCATGAGCAAAAAAGCGCCTTTCCCTTTGGATAACCGTCTTGTATTCTGACAGGAAGGCTTAGCATGTCGGCGATACTCAACCCCATACCACCCGCTCCCGAGGCCAAACCGGCCGCCGTCCCCGCTCCCGAGAAGCCCCAGCGTACCTGGCTGTGGGCGGTACTGTCTTTGGTTGTTGTCGGGTTGGCGGCAGCGGCTTGGCGGTCCAACTCAGCAACGCAAGAGAAAACGTCGGTTGTTCCAGTAAAGACCACTCAGGTGACGGCTGGCAACCTGGAGACCGTAATTCGCATCTCCGGGCAGACCTCCTCCCGCGAATACGTCAACATCACCGTGCCGCGCCTGAACAGCCCGGAAGGCAACCGGCCGATGATCCTGCAAAGATTGACGGCTTCCGGTGTGATGGTGAAGAAAGGCGACATCCTGGTCCAGATTGATGGCCAGTCCATGGCCGACCATATCGATGACGTCACCTCCACGGTCCTGCAATCGGAAGCCGACATCCGCAAGCGCAAGGCGGAGCAGGAAGTGGAATGGGAAAATCTCCAGCAAAACGTCCGGCTGGCCAAAGCGCAGTTGGACAAGAGCCGCGCCGACGCCAAAGCGGCCGAAGTCCGCACCGGGATTGACCAGGAACTCCTAAAGCTGCAAGTGGAAGAAAACGAAGCAGCTTACAACGAACTCCAGAGCGAACTGAAGCTGAAGCAGCAATCCCAGGCTTCCGAGATGAAGATTCTCGACTACACCCGGGAGCGCCACACCCGCCACCGCGATCGCCACAAGAAGGACCTGGAACGGTTTACCATCCATGCCTCCATGGACGGCCTGGCCGTGGTGCAGACCGTGTGGCGCGGCGGCGAATTTCAACAGATCGGCGACGGCGACACCGTCACGCCCGGCCAGTTGATCGTCAAAGTGGTCAACCCCAAGAGCATGCAGGTGGAAGCCACCATCAACCAAGCCGAAAGCGGCCAGTTCCGGTTGGGACAAACGGCCAACATCACGCTTGATGCCTTCCCGGGCTTGACCCTGAAGGGCAAGGTCTACTCCATCGGCGCAATCGCCGTGGCCGGCTTCCGGCAGACGGCTTTCCTGCGGAGCATTCCGGTCCGCGTGGCGATTGAAGGCAGCGATCCGCGCCTGATCCCCGACCTGTCGGCTGGCGCCAATGTTTTGGTGGAGCAAACCGACAATGCCACGCTGGTGCCGCTGGGTGCGCTGCGCACCGAAGATGGTAAGCAGGTGGCCTACGTCAAGCAAGGCCAAGAATTTGTGCGCCGCGAAGTGAAGTTGGCCAATCGCAATGAGATCACCGGTGCAGTCGCCAGCGGCCTCAAGAGCGGCGACGAAGTCGCGCTGAATTACGAAGTGGCCGCCGTCATCACCAAGTAGTCGCTACGAAGTAGCCGGCTCAAAGTAGACCGTGTGATGTCCCGGTGCCAGCCGCACCACGCGGCCATCGCTCAACCGGACCGTGCCCCGCGCCCGTGATGTATAGGTCAAGGCAATCCGCCCATCCTTGATCGAGACCCGCTCCATGGTGGCGTTCAGGTCCACCACGCGCAGCGGCAACGGGTCACCCGGCTCCAACTGATGCCGCCCCGCCGGGACCAACACAAACTCCCCATCCGTCACCGGCCACGCTTCGCCATCCAGCTTCACCGGACCGCTAAAGCGCACCCAGGTTTCCCGGGCCGTCTCCACTGTCAGCTTTGAACCGTTCTGCTCACGGTAGTCGAGCGTGCTCGAAGCCGCCGCCAGCCAAGGCAGATCGGGCGCCAGAATCGAGTTCTCAAAATAGAGCGCCACCCGGGCGAAGGCGCGCGAGGCTAGGTGCACCAACTGGAACAGCTCCCCGCCAGTCTGCTGCTTGGTGGGGTAGACGTCCTGGTAGCGTTCAACAATGTTGATGTCGACGCCCAGCCGGTTCTTCCAGGGCGGACCCCCACCCGGCTGCAACTGCTCCGTCAGCGCCTCGTAGCGGCGCGCGATTTCCGGATAGCGCTGCGGACCCAGGTGCCACACCGTCGCCGGATCTTCGATCAGGAAGGTGAAGTCCTGTTGGCCCAACAACGGCAGCGTCGCCGATACGTCCGCCCCCAGCGCGTCGCGCATCGAGGTGTCAAACCGGTCATCCACGTGGGTCAGCACGACATCCAGTTCCGCGCGTTCCCGCACCACCGAAAGCCAGTGGGCCTGCATCTGGCGCGTCAACCCTGCCCGGTAGTCGAGAAACTGCCGCAGCAGCTTGGCATCGGGCTGGGCCGAACTGAACAACGTGCGCGGATCGGTCCCGGTGATCGCCTTGAACTCGCGCCGCACATCGTCATTCATCGGCGTAAAGCGCGCCGGCCCAGCGGCCCCTTCCAGCGATTCAAAGTAGAGCTCACCCAGGTTGACGCCATCCCAATCAAACCGCCCCAGCAACCCCCGGACGCCCCCCGCCACTCGGGCCGAACAGGCCGGATTGCGCAGGTTGATCAGCTTGCGCCAGTCCAGGTGGGCATCGGCCTCAAGCGCGGTCTTCTCCCGGCAACTTGGGTTGTCCTGCCAGAACTGCTCGCTGACATGCGGCAACTCCAGCCACGCATAGACCTGAATGGCATGCTCGTGGCTGACCGCGATCAGCCGCCGCAGCCATTCATCGCGCGCCGCATCGGGCTCATGATAGTGCCAGGCGGCGACGTGGATGGCGGCAATCCCGGCGCTCCGCCAGCGGCGAGCCAGCAGCGGGAGATCGGCCCGCAGGCGATAGGACGAATCGAAAAACGCCCACAGACGGCGCGACTGGGCCGGTGGGCGGACTCCCAGATCGGCCAGCGCTTGCACCAGGTAGGGATAGCGTTCATACCCGCGGTCACCCAACGCAGAAGCGGTCCACAGAAACGGATGTCCGCCGCGCACCCAACCGGCAAGAACCGGCGCACCGGTCCAGCGCTCCCGCGCAAAAATTCGCGCGTCGGCGGGCAGTTCATAGCGCGGCACCACCACCGGGTGCTCCCAGTAGATGTCCAGCTGCGGCCGCCGCGCGTCGACAATCCGGCGGACGGTCACGGTTTCCGCACCGGGGTTGACGCCGGCCACCGCCCCCATCAACCAGGTCGCATCCGCGGGGGTTAGATTGACGCTCTCCAATACCCGCGTCCAGGCCGCCGTCGCCGGAGACCGCAGGATCGACTCCGGCTCTGCCGCCCGCAGCGTCCACCAAAACAGCGCCAGCCCCAACCTAGTAGGTAAGCGCATACCACAGCCCTATCCGAAGGTCGAAGTATCCCGGGCCGCGCGGATTGCCGGTCTGCACCATGTGGTGGCCTCGCACCGCGTCCACCGTCAAGGTGACCATCCGCGGCAGCCGCACGCGGAAACTGGGTCCGGCTTCGACAAAGTTGTACCAATACTGGCCTTTGGTGCCGGTGTGCGCCGTCGCCACGCCGCCCAGCTGGACCACGCCCCAGGTCCAGCCCAGCCGATTCTCCGACCGGAACAGCCAGGTATGATCGAACCGGCTGGCGAAGTTGACTTCATTGGTGGTCGCCGTAAACCAGCCGCCCCGTTCCGCACCCAGGTTCGAGCCCCACTGCCGGGTCTGGAAGACGCCGCCGCGCGTATCGCTCCGCAGCCGGCTTTCGCCCAAACCGCGAAATCCGCCAAACTCCGCCCAGGCCGAAATGCCATGCCAGGATCGGGTGGCCAAACCCAGCGCCGGCGTCAGGCTCCGTTCCGACAGCGGTGCCGGAGCGTACCGGCGGGCGGAATCACCCACCGCGCGCAGGCTGATGTAAGGCCGGAGCCAAGTGGACATCCGGGCCGGACCGCGGAACTCTACCTTGGCCTGGGCGTACGCAAACGCTCCCCGCCACCTGCTGGAGAACATCGGCATCGCCCACACGGTCGGACGCCAAAACGCCTGCTCCGGCCGGAGATTCCGCCACGCCTGCTGCGCTTCAGCCGACTGGCGGCGTGCTTGGCCAAAGTAACGGTAGGCCTCCGCATCCCGGCCCAGCAGATTCAGCGTCCGGGCCAAGCCCAACTGGGCACTACCATTGCCCGGTTCCGCCGCCAGCGATTGCCGGTAGTAGCGCTCGGCATCCTTCAGATAGGCCAACCGGAGGCTCCGTTCGGCGATGGCGAGCGGCGAGGCATCACGCGGCGCCGCCTGAACCGGAATCTCGGGCAGCGGTTCCGCCGGTTCGTCCAGCGCGGGAGCGCGCCCGCCCAGATACTCCAGCGCCGATTCAGCCAGCCTCGTCTCGCTGCTCCGGTAGGCGGCCGTAAAGGCCAACCGGGCGGCCGCGCTTTTGCCCTGAAGTGCCCTCACCCGACCCAAGTCGATCAAAAAATGCCGCTTCAACGGCTTCAACCGCCACGCCGCCGCGAAATGCTGTTCCGCCAGTGCCGCGTCGCCCCGGCTTTCCGCCGCCCGGGCCAGTTCCTCATGCACCGAATCGGAATCCGGCCGCTGCTCGGCAGCCCGCTGCCAGCGGGCAATGTCAGCCGCCATCGCTTGATCAATCCGCTCAAAGGCTTGCGCGGCCGTCTGCTGCTCAAGGCCGGACGCCCGTTGCCGGACCCAGTCAAACATCCGGCGGGCTTCGGCCACCCGGCGGGTCTCGTGGCACAAAAAGGCGTATTCCAGTGACGCGGTGTAGTCGTCCGGATTCTGCCGGATCACTTCGGCAAACTGGTCCCGCGCCAGTTCCGTCTCCCCCAGCCGCAGCAAGGTGTACGCATAGTCCTTGCGAGCGTTTAGGTGTGTCGGGAAGACGTCAAGCCCTTGCCGGAATAACCGGGCCGCCTGCTCCAGTTCCGCCACCCGGAGCGCGGCATAGGCCTGATCGAGCGCCGATTGGTCGAACGCCGTCAGGGCCTGCACGCCCGGAGGGACGAAGGCGAGGACCAGCGCGGCGGCGGACAATCTCACGAAAGGTAGTGGGCGAATGCGGCGGATTCTCTCGCCTGGAGTGCACTCTTCTGCCAAAATCCTGCCCGCCCCGTCCGGAAGATGCCACCCCCGGAATTTGAAATCAGGGCCGGGTTAACTCGGAAATGAGCAGTAGCGTTTCCCCATCCCGACGGCCAACTCGCCAGCATTGCCCGCGGATGTGTATACTATGAATAGTTAGTGATCGACACCTGAGTGGGCGAGAGCCCACTTTTTTATTGGTCGCAACAAGTTTTCAACTGGGTCCGGGATGTCATGAAGGGTGCGATTCTCGTCAAAGTAACGGAGATTGTGGAGCGGGTAGCCGCACGCGAAAACCTGGAAGTAGTGGAGATAGAGATCCTGGGCGGCAGCGGGAACCGGCTCATCCGCATTTATATCGACAAAGAAGGTGGCGTCACCCATGGTGACTGCGAGAACCTGTCGCACCAGGTAGGCACGATTTTTGATGTCGAGGATGCCGTTCCCGGCGACCGGTACACGCTGGAAGTCAGCTCTCCGGGCGTCGAGCGGAAGCTGACCAAGCCGCGGGATTTTGAGCGGTTTGCCGGACAGAAAGCCAAGCTGATGCTGAAGGAGCCGGTGAATGGTTCCAAGCGGATGGATGGCACGCTGGCGGGTCTGGAAGACGGAGCCGTCAAGTTGGAGTTGGAGCAGGGCGGAACGGTGTCTATCGCACTGGACCGGATCGACAAAGCGAACCTAAAGTTTGAGTGGTGACGCGTGGCTAGCATTTATCAAGTTATTGAAATCCTGAGCAAGGAAAAGGGAATCGACTCCCAGATCATCGTGGATGCGGTGAAGGACGCCATGATTGTGGCGGCGCGGAAGCATTTCCGCTCCGTCGAAGACATGGATGCCACTTTTGACGCCAAAGGCATGTTGCACATCGCCATTGTCAAGAAGGTGGTGGAGACGGTGGAAGATCCGGTGAACCAGTTAACACTGGAGCAAGCCCAGAAGATCGACCCGTCCGTTCAACTGGATGGCGAGATCCGCAAGCCGCTGCCCACCGATGTCCTGGGCCGGATTGCCGCGCAGACCGCCAAGCAGGTGATCCTGCAGAAGGTCCGGGAAGCCGAACGCGACACAGTTTTCAAAGCCTTTGCCGGCCGTGAAGGTGACATGGTGCAGTGCACCGTGAAACGCGTCGAAGGCATGGACATGGTGCTTGAAATCGACCGCGAGAAGCTGGAAGTGCGCCTGCCCAAGCGTGAGCAGAGCCGCCTGGACAGCTTCCAGGTGGGCGATCGCATCAAGGCCACCATCCGCGGCGTCGAAAAGGGCGGGAAGAACTCCGGCGTCATCGTCTCGCGCGCCGCCCCGGAGCTGGTGATGCGCCTGTTTGAGCAGGAAGTGCCCGAGATCTACGACAACACCGTCGTCATCAAGGCCTGCGCCCGAGAGGCCGGTGAGCGGACCAAGATCGCGGTCTGGTCCCGCGACCGGGACGTTGATTGCGTCGGTGCCTGCGTGGGCATGAAGGGCATGCGCGTGCAGTCCATCATCCGCGAACTGCGCAACGAGAAAATTGACATCATTGAGTTTTCCGACGAGCCGTCGGCTTTTGCGACGCATGCGCTGTCGCCCGCCAAAATCAGCCGCGTCGCGATCATCGATCCGCTGGACCGTCACATGGAAGTGATCGTGGACGACTCCCAGTTGTCGCTGGCCATCGGCAAGAAGGGACAGAACGTCCGGCTGGCGGCCAAGCTGCTGGGCTGGAAGATCGACATCAAGAGCGAGGAAGAGAAGCGCCAGGAAGTGGAAACGCAGATGTCTGCGCTCCAGATTTCCGGAGCTCCCATTTCCGTTCTGGCCGATCACGGCGTGGACGACGCCATCCTGGACGCACTGCTGGCCGGTGAAGTAAACACGGTCGAGAAATTAGGCAGCATGACGCCGGAACAATTGGCGGCGCTTGAAGGCATTGGTGAGGAAAACGTCCAACGGGTCGTCAACGCCATCAATGCGTACTACGGCCAGTATGAAACGTCGGACGCGCCGGCGCCCGAGGCCCTGCCGGAAGATACTGCGGAGCCCGAGGCCAGCACTGTGGAGCTTGAGGCTAGCGACGCTCCGGCGGAATCGGCACCGTCCGAAACCGTCGGGGAAACCGTGGCTGAACCCGTCGCAGATAGCCCGGCCGGCGATGAGCCGGTGGCCGCGCCAATTGAATCGGCGGAGTAGGCGGCTGAATCTGTTACGATGGATAGCGGTCGGGTAGGCCGCCCCAGGGACTGACTGATTGATTAAAGAGAGGTTTTGACGCGCAGCTCATAGAGCGTATCTAATACGCTCGAGTTGCGCACCAGCGCACGCATGATTCGTATTAACGAACTGGCCCGGGAGCTCGAGGTGCCGAACAAAGCGGTCATCGACCTCCTACCAGAGCTCGGGATCGTCGACAAGAAGACCCACTCCAGCTCCCTCGAAGATGATTTGGCGGAGCTGGTGAAGCGTCGACTGGGGAAGTCGGATTATCCGGCTGGCCCGCGCTCGCCTTCTGCCTCCAGCGAATACACCCCTGAGTCGGCTTCCGGCTCGGTGGAGCGTGCCAACGCACCCGCCCTGGCCGAAACCACCTCGCACGCCGCTACGGCTAAGCCGGATGCGGCAGCCGAAGACGCGCCTGTGCTCCGTCCGATGGCCCCCATCCGCCCGCCACTGGCCGGTGGCCCGATTCATCCGCCCGTGGCCTCGCCCGCAGTGCCGCGCGTCGCTCCGTTGGCCCCGCCGCTGGCTGTTCCAGCGCCACCTCTGGCGGCTGCAGTGCCGCCCCTGGCCCCAGCAGCCCCGGCGCTGCCCTTGCCGCCGGCTGCTCCAGTGGCTCCGCCGGTAGCCGTATCGCCAGCCCCAGCTGCGCCGTCATCACCAGTAATTCCGCCGCTCGGACGTCCCGGTTCTGGACCGATTCGCCCGGTCGTGCCGCCTGTGCCCGCTGCCGGATCACGGCCGGGGCAGGTGCTCTCAGGTCCCCGTCAGCCCTTGCCGGCTGAGCCGCTGCGCAATCCGGCTCCGACGCCGCCGTCAGCAGTCCGCCTGCCGTTCCCGGCGCGGCCCCCGCTGGCCTCCGGTCCGGCCGCGCCGATGCCCGGAGCGGCCGCGCCCCGTCCTCCGCAGCCCACGCGGCCGATCATGCCGCCGCCGGCCATCATGTCTCCTGGCGCGCCGTCAGCGCCCCCTCGGCCTCCGGCACAGCCCCCCAGCATGCCGCGTCCGGCCGCGCCGCCGCCCGGTGCTCCTCGCCCTGGTGGTTTCCAGGGTAGTGCCGGACCTGGTGGACCTCGTCCGCAAGGCTTGGCTGGCCAACCCTCACAACGGCCGGTGGTGCCGCCGAATCCGCAGTTAGCCGCCCGTTTGGCGGCCCAAACTCAACAAGGCCGTGCACCCGCCGCCCCCGGAGCTCCTCCGCGGCCGGGTGCCCCGATTCGTCCAGCTCCGCCCGCCGCTCCGATGCCGGGTCGCCCCGAATTCCGGGGCCCCATCCGCCCCGGACAGCCCATTGGCCCGCGCCCGGGTACTCCCGGTCCGGGTGGTGGTGGTTGGCGCCCCGGTGGACCTCCCGGTCCTGGTGGTCCGGCTGGCCGTGGCCGCCCGATGCACCCGACCTCGCCGCTGCGTCCGGAAACCTCCGTCGTGGCACCGACCGAAGCAGGCCGCCGTCATGCGACCAAGCCGAAGTCAGCTGCCGAGCGCAAGCGTGAAGAGCAGGAAGGCAAGCTCCTCCAGCGGCACCGCCGCGAAGAGCAGGTGGTGGCCGCCAACCGCGAGATCACGATCTCGGAAGGGATCACGGTCAAGGAATTGGCCGAGAAGCTCGGCATCAAGTCCAACTTGGTGGTCAAGCGCCTGGTGGACAAGAAGATTTTCGCCACCATCAACCAGCATCTCGATCTGAAGCTCGCTGAAGACCTCTGCGCCGATTTTGGTGCCGTGGCCAGCCGCATGAGCTACGAAGAAGAAGCCAGCTGGGATCTGGAACTGGCCGAAACCACCGACGATCAGGTGGGGCGTGCCCCCGTGGTCACCATCATGGGCCACGTCGATCACGGTAAGACCTCGCTGCTGGACGCCATTCGGTCGGCCAACGTCGCCCGTGGCGAAGCTGGCGGCATCACGCAGCACATTGGCGCCTATCAGGTGACCAAGAACGGCCAGAAGATCGTCTTCATCGACACTCCGGGCCACGAAGCGTTCACCCGTATGCGTGCCCGCGGCGCCAAGGTGACCGATATCGTTGTCCTGGTGGTCAGCGCCGATGACGGCGTGATGCCCCAGACGCTCGAAGCCATTGACCACGCCCGTGCGGCCAAAGTGCCGATCATCGTGGCGATCAACAAGATCGACAAACCCGACGCTGACATTGACCGCATCAAGCGGCAGCTGGCGGACCGGGGCCTGGTGGCGGAAGATTGGGCCGGCGATACCGTCATGGTGCCCGTGTCCGCCAAGGTAGGCACCAACCTCGACCTGCTGCTGGAAATGATCCTGCTGTCGGCCGAAATCCTCAACCTGAAGGCCAACCCGGCCCGTCCGGCCATTGGCAACGTGCTCGAAGCCGAACTCGACAAGGGCCGCGGCCCCGTGGCCACTGTACTGGTGCGCAACGGCACGCTGAAGGTAGGCGACTACTTCATCTGCGGATCGGTCTTTGGCAAGGTTCGCGCCATGTACAACGATCGCGGCAGCCAGATCCGTGAAGCCGAGCCGTCGACCCCCGTCGAAGTGCTGGGCATGGATTCGGTCCCCGACATCGGCGATCAGTTCCAGGTGACCACCGATACGGCGAAAGCTCGCCAGATTGTGGAATACCGCGAACAGGCCGCGCGTGACGTGCAGATGGCCAAGGGCTCCCGCGTGGGCCTGGACGTCTTTGCGCAGGCGCTGAAGGACGGCGAAGGCAAGGACCTCAACGTCATCATCAAGGCCGACGTGGGCGGCAGCGCGGAAGTGCTGGCCGACACGCTCGAGAAGCTGTCCACCGAGAAGGTCCGCGTCATCGTGCTCCGCACGGGCGTCGGTGCCATCACGGAATCGGACGTGCTGCTGGCCACCGCCTCCCAGGCGATCATCATCGGCTTCAACGTCCGGCCGGAGAAAAAGGCCAACGAACTGGCCGACCGCGAGAACATCGAAATCCGCCTCCACTCGATCATCTACGAGTTGGTGGACGAGATGAAGCGGGCCATGATTGGCTTGCTGGAACCGGTCTTCAAGGAGATCTTCCAGGGCCGCATCGAAGTGAAGGAAGTCTTCCGCATTTCCAAGGTGGGTACTGTCGCCGGCTGCTATGTGGCCGAAGGCTTGGTGACCCGCCAAAGCCAAGTCCGCCTGCTCCGCGACAACGTCGTGGTGCACACGGGCAAGGTGGATGCGCTGAAGCGCTTCAAGAACGATGCCAGCGAAGTGAAGTTCGGCGTGGAGTGCGGTATCTCCATCGTCAACTACAACGACATTCGCCAAGGCGACATCATCGAAGCGTTCACGATGGAGCGGCTGGCTCCCTCACTGACGCAATAAGCTCTCTATGCCCGCCGTGGGCCTACTGACGCTGGAACTGCACTTGACCGAGTCCCGCTCGCTCAAGGATAAGCGCCACTACGTCAAAGGCCTACGGGACCGCATCCGCAACCGCTTTAACGTCTCGGTGGCCGAAACCGAAGACCACGACATCTGGACCCGCTCCACCATCTGCGTCGTCTGCGTCTCCTCGAGCCGCGAGTACGCCTCCGGGCTGCTCGACCAAGTGGAAGCCGACGCCGGGAACTTCCTGGGTCCGTTTCTGGAAGCGGCTACGGTTGAGTGGTTGAGCTAAGCCTCTCCGGAGGTGGACGTCACCGGTTACGGTTTGTTTCGATTAGGTCTGTTGCCCAGTTGACCACGGCCACCAGATCGGGCACTTGCAGGAAGGCTCGGTCACTCGTAACCAGCGTCGCCCCAACCGTGATCGCGTGAGCGGCGATCATCATGTCCAGGTTCCCGAGAGTCTTGCCAGCAGCCTCCTGTTGTGCGCGGAGCCGCCCGTAGGTTTTGGCCTCGGCGCGCCCCCAAGGCAATACTTGGAGCATTCGCAGAAGATTTTCGATGGCCGCTTGCAGCGCTGGCGATGGCCCTCGTTTGGCCAGTCCATAGTGTAGTTCGGCTTCCGTCACAGCCGACACACAAACCACGTGGCCGCTTTCAACGGCCTCTAGTTGCGCCCTCGAAGCGGCAGAAGTGCCCTTCACGATGTAGCTGATGGTGTTGGTATCTAGGAGGTACAGACGACTCACAGATCCTCACGCACCTGGGGAGGAGTCTGACCGCGATCATCAAGGAAGTCAGCGGGTACGCTGGCGTGGTCCAAAGCCGCAAACACCTCCGGCCAACGGCTGGGTGCCTGGGAAAGGATGAGGTCGCCGCTCTGTGGGTCGCGGCGGATGTGCACTTCACTCGAGGTGAATCGATACTTCGCGGGTATCCGGACGGCTTGGCTTCGGCCTGTCATGAACACTCGTGCCTTTTCTCCGCTGGTCATAGTCAGGCCGCCCTCCGCTACATACCATGATACCTATCATTGGTCCCAGATCAATCTCGATCTATCCTCCAGGCGACAAGCGGCCTCACCGGGACCGCCATCTCCGGGCCGCAATCAGGGGCGAGAACAGCAGCACCAGCATCCCCAGCGGCAGCAGCCCGCCCTGGGCCAAGCGGTAATCCTGCGCCAGTTCGTCCCAGGTGCGCCCGAACACGTAGTGGCCGGCTGACCATTCAAACACCAGCATCAGCACCGTCCACGCCGCTCCGACCCCCAGCAGCCTACTCAAGCGCGCCTCCGGCTCCGCCTTGAGGAGCCAACCGATCGAAAACCGGACGATCACCAGGATGATCAGGGAGGCAGTGAAGACGCCGATCTGGTTGGAGCGGTGCAGGCCGACATACGGAACCAGAAAGATGCTGCGCAACACGCCATGCAGAACCTCCGCCACCACGATCCCCAGCCACACCACCGCCGCCCGCCAATAGAGCTGACGGTGACGCGTCGGTCGCGGGTCAGGCGAGGGCGCGGGGGCCGGAATCAATCGCGGGTCCTCCCTCTGATGACTAATGCTCCTCCACAATACTGGTCACTTCGGCCGTGCGGACGCCGTACACCTTTTCCGCCTGGCGCACCAGTTCCGCGCCCAGCTTCTCGGGCTTGTCTTCGTTTTCATCGGTGTCAATCACCACTTTCAGGTAGATCTGCAATAGTGCCATGCGAACTTCCGATGGTACCCTGAGTGTTCGTGGCTGATCCAACTGCTCCCGTTTGCCGCATCTGCGACACCCGCCGCCCGCGCCGCTTTTGCCTGGGCGTGGGTGCCGATATCTGTTCACCCTGCTGCGGCCAGGAACGCGAAGTGACGGTGGATTGCCCCTTCGATTGTGAGTTTCTGGCGGAAGGCCGCCGTCACGAAAAACGGCCGGAGCTGGACCCTACCACCATCCCCAACGCCGATATCCGCGTCACCGAAAGCTTTCTCGCTGAAAACGAACCGCTGCTGATGGTGGCCTCCCGAGCCCTGTTTGAAGCTGCCGCGCAAGTGCCCGGCGTCATCGACTATGACGTCCGCGAGGCGCTGGAGGCGATGATCAAGACCCACCGCACGCAGCAAAGCGGCCTGATCTACGAATCGCGCCCCTCCAATCCACTGGCAGGGGCCATCCAGCAACTGCTCGACCAGCAGTTAAACGCCTACCGCGACGCCATGACCCAACGCGCCGGCATGAACGTCATCCGCGATGCCTCCATCCTAGGCGTGCTCTGCTTCCTGCAGCGCATCGAAATGCAGCAGAACAATGGCCGCCGCCGCGGGCGGGCTTTTCTGCACATGCTCAGCGGTTTTGGCCCGCCGCCACCGCCTCCGCCTGCATCCCAACTGGTCGCTGGTTAATCAAAGGAAGTCATGACTGGTATTGCTGTGTTTGCTCATGGTTCAAGCGTCGAATCGGCTAATGAGGCCGTGCGCATCGTGGTGCGCGAGATGGGGCGGAAGATGCCCGAAGGCCAGTTGATCGAAGCCACCTTCCTCGAAGGTGGACAACCCAGCCTGCAAGGTGGCGTCGAACGATTGATGGCGGGTGGCGCGACGCGCATTGTCGTGGTGCCGTACTTTCTGACGGTCGGCCTACACCTCAAGCGTGACCTCCCCGCCCTGATCACCCAACTCCGAGAGACGCATCCCCACCTGACCGATGTCGTGGTGACGGACCCGCTGGACGGGCACCCGGCCCTGGCTGAGATTCTGGCGGCCCGCGCCGCTTCCGCCATTGAAGTGGAGGTGGCCGCATGATCGCCCGCATGATCGAATCACGCGAGTTGGCGCCGGATGTCCGCCACTTCGTTTTTGACGTGCCGGAGTTGGCCGAAGTGAAGTTCCAGCCGGGCCAGTTCGTCTCTTTCTCGCACCTGATCCGCGAGAAAACGATCACGCGCGCTTACTCGATTTCCAGCACGCCAGAAGGCAACCGTTTTTCGCTCTGCCTGAACCGCGTGGCCGACGGCCACATGTCGCCGCACTTGTTCGACATGACGCCGGGCGACACCATCAACATGAAGGGCCCCATCGGCACCTTCACCTGGCGCAACCGCGAACGCCCCGCCATCCTGGTGGCCACCGGCACCGGCATCGCCCCCTTCCGGGGCATGGTCTACGACGAACTGTCCCAGCCCAACTCCCGCCCCATCACCTTGATCTTCGGCTCCCGCTACCCCCAAGGCCAACTCTACGGCGACGAGTTCCGGATGCTGGCCACCGTGCATCCGCGTTTCACCTTCATCCCCACCGTCACCCGCCCCGACGAAACCTGGACCGGCCAGACGGGCCGTGTGCAGCCCCTGGTGATGGAGGCGATCGGCGATCAACGCGAACTCGAGGTCTACGCCTGCGGCATGAAGGAAATGACCGAAGACATCCGGAACCGCATGAAGGAACTGGGCTTCGACCGCAAGCAGATCATCGTCGAAAAGTACGACTAGGCAACGAGAGTGGCGCGGAGCATTGAATCCCGCCAAGCCACCAAGGCGCAAAGAATCTCTTGGCGGCTTTGCGGCTTAGCGGGAACCACTTACTCGAAGGCGTAGCCCGAACAGTCAGCCCTACCGGATGGGCCGCACTTCCACTTTCTTGTAGATCTCCTTGGTCTCATCCAGGCTGGCGAACACCACTCCCGGCAAGCGAGCCGAGGCCGTCCCGGCGGCCACGCCCCAGCGGAGCGATTCCCAGAACTCTTTGTTCTTGTGGCGCGCCCAGACAAAGGCGGCCGCCATCGCATCACCGGCCCCGATCGGACACACCGCATCAATCCGCGGCGGCACCGATTCCCAGATCCGTTCGCCCATCATCCCCAGCGCGCCCCGACTGCCCAGCGATAGCAACACCTGCTGCGCGCCCATTTGCTGGATCCGTTCGACGGCGTCGATGTAGTGGCTCCGGGTCAACAGCACCCGGTTCAGCAGCCGTTCCGCCTCCTGCTGGTTGGGCGTCACCACCGTCGGATTGGCCTCCAATCCCTCGCGCAGGGCGTCACCATCCGTGTCCAGCAGTGTCTGCACGCCCGCATTGCGCGCATCCTCCACCAACCCCGCATAGAAATCGCTGGGCATGCCCGGAGCCAGGCTGCCGCACAGCATCAACCACTTCACTTTAGGCAGCCGCTTGCGCACCGCCGCCGCAATCTGCGCGCATTCCTCGGCCGTCACCTGAGGACCCATCTCATTCAACTTCACCGTCAACCCATGCTGATCCGTGATGGTCAGGTTGGTGCGAATGTTGTTCGAAATCGGCACCCAGTGCACCGGGAAGCCCTTGTCCAGCATGAACTCCATCAGGCATTCGCCCGCCGTGCCGCCCGCCGTCGCGATGGCCAGCGTCTTGCTGCCAAACGAATGGATCACCAGCGACGCATTGATCCCGCGTCCGCCAGGACCTTCAGAAGTATCGAGAATGTACGCCCGGTCTTCAAAGACCAGCCGGTCCGCACTGACGCTGCGGTCAATGGCCGGATTAACAGTGAGTGTGAGAATCAATTCACCAATTCTAACCAGAACTGTTTACCAGACAGAAAGCGCACTGGTCAGGGATGTGGTACCGAATGCTACCGTAGGAGATGCGTTCTCATCCGCTGTTCGGAGCTTATGCCGCTCTGGCAGCCGTCTGTTTTTTCTGGGGCACTACCTACCTGGCCATTCGCGTGGCTCTGGAGACCTTCCCGCCCTCCTTTCTGGTGGCGGTTCGGTTTCTGATCTCCAGCGTCATCCTGCTGATCTGGGCCAAGTGGCGCGGCGAGAAGTTCCCCCAGGGCGCCGTGTTGTGGCGGACGGCCTTGAATGGCGTGCTCATCCTGGGCGTCGCCAACGGCTGCCTCACTTATGCCGAACAACTGATCCCCAGCGGCTTAGCGGCGCTGTTTGTGACGACCTCGCCCTTCTGGCTGACCGGTGCCGAGGCGCTGGTGCCGGGTGGCGAAAAGCTCCACGCCCCGACGCTCGCCGGGATGGCCGTGGGCCTGTCCGGAGTCGCCCTGCTGGTGGGGCCCGATAGCTTTGGCGACCACGCCAACATGAATTCACTCTGGGGCTTCGCGCTGCTGCAAGTGGGCAATGCCGGCTGGTCCTTCGGGTCGATTCTGCAGAAGCGGATCCCGCGGGGCATCAACCCGGTGGTCAGCGGAGCCTTTCAACAGCTGGCCGCCGGTCTCGTTTGGGCCGTGGTGGCGCTCGCCCTACACGCGGTACCAGAACACCCCAGCGCCCGGAGCATCGGGGCGATGCTCTATCTGGCGATGTTCGGCTCCATCGTCGCCTACAGCGCCTATCTCATTGCACTGGACCGCCTGCCGGTCGCTATCGTTTCCGTCTACACCTACATCAACCCCATCGTAGCCGTGACGCTCGGTTGGCTGGTCTATCGCGAGCCATTCGGTCCGCGCGAAGCCGCCGCCATGGTGGTGATCTTCCTTGGTGTGTGGCTGGTGAAGCGCTTCTCTCGCTGACACTGCCGTGCCGCCACGGTCTGTGATACGAATATCAGAGTCCTGGCTCCACCGCTCCGCGCCGGTGGACCAACTCCACGAGCGAGGTATTCGAGATCATGTCCATCCCATCCACATCCAGCAACCGGCGTAGCTGGCTCAAGAGTGCCGCTGCTCTGGCCGCGGCGAGTACGACGGGCGACGCCTTGATCGCTGCTCCCGCCACCACCGGCAAGCCGCTGATTCTCGCCAGTGACTCGGGCGCGGTGACGGAAACCGCCGCCGGCAAGGTCCGCGGCTATGCTCGCTCGGGCATCTACACCTTCAAAGGCATCCCCTATGCCGGCTCAACCGCCGGGGCCGCCCGCTTTGCCGCGCCGACGAAAGCGACACCCTGGGCAGGAATTCGCAGTTCGCTGGCTTACGGCTGGGTGGCCCCTCAGGCGCCGCGCATGGGCTGGGCGGTGGACGAAAACGCCTTCATGTTCGAATGGGACGACGGCATCCAGAATGAAGACTGCCTGCGCGTCAACGTCTGGACTCCCGGCCTGAAGGACAACCGCAAGCGGCCCGTGATGTTCTGGATCCACGGCGGCGGCTATTCAGCCGGTAGCGGGCAGGAGCTGAAATCCTACGACGGTGAGAACCTGGCGCGGCGCGGCGACGTGGTCGTGGTCAGCGTCAACCACCGGCTGAATTCGCTGGGCTACCTGAACCTGGGCGAGTACGGTCCCGGGTGGGCCGATGCGGCCAACGCCGGCATGCTGGATCTTGTTGCGTCGCTTGAATGGGTGCGCGACAACATCAGCCAGTTCGGCGGCGACCCCGGCAACGTCACCATCTTCGGTCAATCCGGCGGCGGCGGCAAAGTGGGCGTGCTGATGGCCATGCCCGCCGCGAAAGGGCTGTTCCATAAAGCCGTCGTGCAGAGCGGTTCCAGCGCCCGGCAGGCCGAACCGGCCCACTCCGCCAAGCTGACGGCTGAGACACTTTCGATCCTCGGCGTCACGCGCGGCTCCATCGATGACCTGCGCAAAATGCCCTACGGCAAGATTGTCGCGGCCGGTGCGGAAGCCGTCCGTAAACTCGCGCCCCCCGGCGGCAACATGCCCGGCACCGGCCAAGGCTATAACTGGACCCCCACCGTCGATGGCCGCCATCTGCCGCACCACTCCTTTGACCCGAAAGCACCGGAGGCCTCCGCCACCGTGCCCATGCTGATCGGCACCGTGTTGAACGAGTTCACCAACGGCATCGGCCACCCGGAATACGAGGCGATGGGCATGGAGGAAGTCGAACGCCGGGTCGAACAGCGCTACCCAGGCAAGACCGCTGCCATCCTGGCCGCCTTCAAGAAGGCGCATCCCAAAGAGAAGCCCTTCGACCTGCTGTCGCTGATCCTGTCCGCCAACACGCGCCAAAACGCCGTCACTCAGGCGGAGCGCAAGGCCGCCCAAGCCAAAGCTCCGGCGTATCTCTACTGGTTCACCTGGCAGACCCCCGTGCTCGACGGCCGCCCTCGTGCCTTCCACTGCGCCGAACTGCCCTTCGTCTTCGACAACACCGACCGCTGCGCCGCCATGACCGGCGGCGCCGCCGAAGCCCGCACGCTAGGCGGCAAAATGGCCGCCGCCTGGATCGCCTTCGCCCGCAAAGGCGACCCCAACCACCCCGGTCTGCCCAAGTGGCCCGCCTTCACGCAGGCAGCGGGAGCGACGATGATGTTTGACAACACCTGCGGAGTGAAAAGTAACCCGGATACGGACGAGCGGAAGTCGATTTTCGGGTAGGTTCGCTTGATCGCGACGAGATCTGCATCAAGTGATCGGCTTGTCTCGGGCCGCTAACTTGTGATCTTAACCAAGATGATATATTTGGTCCGTGCCACTGCGAAAACTACTCGTTGTACTCTCCGCCTGCATTTCCGCAAGCCTCGGCCAGAACCTCACGCCTTATGCTGGCAATGGCCAGATTGTGCGCTCCGGAGCCATTAGTCGAGGGTTTGTCGCACAGGTATTGGATGTAGCCGGCAACCCGATCCCCGGGGCGACGGTTAACTGGCTTGTAACGACCGGTATTGGGCCCACTTTAGCGATCTCGCAGTCCAGCACTGACCTGGAGGGCAAGGCCTCTACGTTGTTCGTTGCGGAAACACTTGTTTCCGGGCAACGGATAAAGACAGTCAAGGTCACCGCCTCCACCACCATCCAGGGTACGGTGCGGACTTTCGAATTTAGTGCAGTGATTCTGGCCAGCAACGTAACGGTCAGTGCCGAGGTCAGTTCTATCCTGAGTCCCACGAATCCGATCGGAGCGGGCACAACCTTGGCGAATGCAGTAAGCGCTCAGATTTCCTCCAACGCAGGCGGAGTCACTGAGCCATTGGCAGGTGTTGCGCTTTTCGCTGACCCTGAGGGCAGGGACGGACCGCTGGCGTCGTGCGCCAACAATACACTTTCTGACAATGACGGGCGCGTGTCTTGCAATCTTGTGGCCGGAGGCAGGATCGCGGCGGGCTTTGTTCGTGTTTCCGCCGGCGGCCTGGCCGAAAACACATTCATTTCGTGGCGTTACCCGCTCCGCGTGGTCGGAGGCCCGCCCGCATCGTTGATTGTGATCCAGGGAGATGGTCAGTCCGGCGTCTCTGGCGATTTGGTGACGTCGGAGGACCAGTGGTAGTGGAGGCGCGCTTTGCTGCGGCAGTTGCCCGGTTCACACTCCGAAACGACACCGTGCCCGGCACCTTCACTCTTGTTTCCGGTAGTGGGCAAACGGCCATTGCTCTCAACCCCTTCACCCAACCGCTGCTGGTGCGGGCCGTTAACGGCCGGGCGCAATCAGTTGTGGGGGCAACCGTGGCGTTCGACGTCGTGAGCGGCGATGTCACGCTGTCAGCGCAGTCCGCCGTCACGGATGCACAGGGCCAGGCCTCGATCAGGGCCACGGCCGGAAGCACCTCGGGTCCGGCGGTGGTGCAGGCCACGCTGGGCGTCTCCCGGGTGACGTTCAACCTCAGCGTGACCGGCGTGCTGCCGAAGTTCGAGACGCTGGTGAATGCGGCTAGCTCCGCCCCCGGCGGATCCCCTTGTTCGATCGCGATCTTGCGGGGCAGCGGGCTGTTCCCTGCTCTGCGCGGAATGGACGTAACGGCACCCTTAGGCGGGCGCCTCCCCACCACATTCCGGGGTGTTACCGTGCGAATCGGGAATACGATTGCACCCATCCTCTGGGTATCGAGTGTGGATGCGGTCGACCAAGTGGCCATCCAGGTTCCCTGTGAAAGCCCCACTGGAACCGTGCCGGTGTCCCTTACCGCCGCTGGACAAACCGTCACGGCGCAGGCGAGTATCCTTGACGTCCTTCCCGGTATTTTGGAAACTCCAGACTGGGACTCAACCGAGAACCCGCGCCGCCACGGCGTGATTATGCGTCCTGATGGATCGTTCGTTTCGGCCCGGAACCCGGCGCTCGTCGGAGAGACAGTGACCGGATTGTTCGTCGGCCTGGGGGCCACCACCGAGACTCGCATCACCGGCGTCACCGGGTCGGGCCAAACCGTCCCGACTGATCGCGTGGTAATCGGCGTCAACAACCTGGGTATGCCGGTTGAATCAGCCGTGTACGCCCCTGGCCGCATCGGCCTGTACCAGGTGCGCTTCACCATCGATCCAGCCGCCGGCTCCGGCAATGTGCCTTATGCCATCGCCATCCGCGATAGCAATGGCAATCTCGTCTTCGGCAACGCGTCCGTGATTGCCGTGAGGTAGTGGGGACGATCCCCTACTTCACCCGCAACTTCAAAATCGTCAGCGAGTGCTTCGGGAAGGTGTAGCTGAACCCGGCCCCGCCCGCCACCGTCAGCGTGCGCGTCTGCGGCCGGACTTTCGAGTCTTGGCCGAAGGTGTGCGTCTCTTTCAGGTTGGAGTGATTCATCTCCCACACCGCCGCTTGCCCGTCCAACTGGCCCTCGGAGTTATCAATGCGGGTTGAGATGTCTTGGGTCTCGGAGCGGTTCAGCACGTTCAGATAGACCGTCTTGGTCTTCTGGTCATACGTGGCGGACGCGTCGAGATACGGGATCGGGGCGCGGCGGTCCAGTTTGTAGGTGGGGGAGGCGACGTGGAGGTTCAAGGCCGTGTTGCCGCCCTGCCGCGCGTATTCGGCGATCGGGAAGTAGATCGGCTGGAGGAACAGCCCTTCCTTGTTCGTAAAGATGGGCGCGATGACGTTGACGATCTGGGCCAGGTTGGCCATCTTGATCGTGTCGGCGTGGCGGAAGAAGCTGTTGAAGAACATGCCCATGGCGAGGGCGTCTTCAAAGTTGTAGATCTCTTCCAGGCGCGTGGCTCCGGTGGCATGCTCGCTACCGCCGCGGGCGCGATACCATACGTTCCATTCGTCAAAGGCAATCGCAATCGGCCGCGGATTGGCTTGGCCCGATTGGGCGGCGCGGATGAGACCGGCGGTGATCTCGATGCGATGGTCCAGGTCCTGCGAGGTGGCGCCGAGGAAGCGTTCAAAGTTGTTGTCGCGGTTGCCGATGTACATGTGCAGCGAGATGTAGTCCATCTCATTCTTCAACCGGTCGAGCACCGCCCGGTTCCAGCTGATCCAGTCCGCTCCGTAGTTGCTGGACCCGGAGGCGATCAGCTTGATCGACGGGTCCACGCGACGCATCGCCTTACCGGCTTCCAG
>JAPKYX010000131.1 GCA_026394075.1 Acidobacteriota bacterium | reverse complement strand
CGTTTTCATTCGGGCTTCAACCTGCTCACCGGCGAAACCGGCTCCGGTAAGTCCATCGTTGTCGATGCCTTAGGCCTCGTCTTTGGCGAACGGGCCTCCGCCGACTCGATCCGCAGCGGTGCAGATTGCGCGCGCGTCTCGGCCATCTTTGAGGGTGCCGATGGCGAAGATCTGATCGTCGAGCGCGAGATTCTGTCGAGCGGCAAAAGCCGTGCCTACCTGAACGGCCGCCCCGTCACAGTCACCCAGCTGCGGGAACTGGCCCCCACTTTGGGCGACATCCACGGCCAGCACGATCAGCAGGGCCTGTTCTCAGCGGACCGGCAGCGCGAACTGCTGGACGGGTTCGGGCAACTGGACACGGCACCGGTGGCTAAGCTCTATGCCGAATGGCGGGCGGTGGCGGCGGAGCTGGTCCAACTGGAGACGCAAGAGCAGGAGCGGCTCCGCCAGGCCGACCTATGGGCCTTCCAGAAGCGCGAGATTCAAGCCGCGGAACTGGAGCCTGGCGAGGAAGAAGACCTCGCGCAGGAGCGCCGCCGGTTGTCGAACGTGGGCAAGCTGCAAACGGCTGCCTCGGAGGCCTATGGCGCGCTCGATGACGGTGCCGAGTCCGTGGCCGCGCATCTGCGGCTGGCGCTAAAGCGCCTGGAGGAGTTGAGCCGCCTGGATGATTCGCTGGCGGCGACAGTAGACGAACTGCGCACGGCCGAAGCAACAGTGCAGGAGGCCAGCCGCACCCTAGCGGCGTATCTGGATGGCCTGGAGGCCGACCCGCAGCGGCTGGACGATGTCGAGACTCGGTTGGCGGCGCTGGACAAGCTGAAGCGCAAGTACGGCAGCACGATTCCCGAGATCCTGAGCTATCTGGAGCAGGTGGAGCAGTCGCTCGAACAGGCCGAGTCCGCTGAAGACCGGGCCAAGCAGCTCCGCGAACGCCGCGAAGTGCTGGCGGCCAGCTACCGCGCCGCGGCTGCGAAACTGACGGCCGCGCGGCAGGCCACGGCCAAGAAGCTCGAGAAGAAGGTGGAGCAGGAGCTGAAATCGCTGGCCATGGAGCGCACGCGGCTACTGGTCTTCTTTGAAGCTGCCGAATGGTCGAGCGTTGGTGCGGATCAGGTGACGTTCCTGGTGTCACCCAATCTGGGTGAGGAGCCGCGCCCGATGGAGAAAGTGCTCTCCGGCGGCGAGCTGTCGCGCCTCGCGCTGGCCTTGAAGTGCATCACCGGCACCGGACCATCCGGCCGCACGCTGGTGTTTGACGAAGTGGACGCCGGGATCGGCGGAGCGGTGGCGGAAGCCGTGGGACGCCGGTTGAAGGATGTGGCCGGCGACAATCAGGTGCTCTGCGTCACTCACCTGGCTCAGGTGGCCGCCTATGGCGAGCATCACTACGTCGTCGAGAAGCACGAAGTGAAGGGCCGCACGGTGGCCTCCGTGACCGAGCTGACGCGCGAGCAACGCATCCAGGAACTCGGCCGCATGTTGGCCGGGGAGCGCGTGACGCCGGACGTGCTGAAGCACGCGGCGCAGATGATCGGCTGACCGCTAAACGTTACTCGTCGTCGTCGTCGGCCAGCGGTTCCACTTCCACCGGCTGGATGCGCGGCGGCGGGGGTTCCAGCGGCTCTTCGGCGTCAGCGGCCATCTCGAAGATCATCTTCTTCAAGTCCTTCAAGGCGGTGCCCGCGACAGCCGAGATGCGGAGGAAGGGATGGCCAGCGGCGGCTTCTTCCAAAGCGGCCACGACGTCCAGATCCTGAGCGGCGTCCATCTTGTTGGCGCAGACGATCTGCGGCTTGGCGGCCAGCTCAGAACTGAAGCGCGCCAGCTCTTCCAGGATGACGCGGTAATCTTCCAGCGGATCGCGGCCACTGGCACCGGAGACGTCCACCAGATGCACCAGCACGCGCGTGCGTTCGACGTGGCGCAGGAATTGGTGACCCAGGCCGTGGCCTTCGCTGGCCCCTTCAATCAAGCCCGGAATGTCGGCCATCACCAGGGTCCGGGAATCGGTGAGGTCTTCAAAGGACATCACGCCCAGGTTGGGGGTCAGCGTCGTGAACGGGTTATCGGCAATCTTGGGCTTGGCCGCCGACAGACGCGAGATCAGCGTGGACTTGCCTGCGTTGGGGAAGCCCACCAGGCCGACATCGGCCAGCAGCTTCAATTCCAGGCGCAGGTTGAACGAATCGCCCGGCTTGCCATCTTCATGCTCAGTGGGCGCTTGATGGGTGGGCGTGGTGAACCGGGCGTTGCCGCGTCCGCCGCGTCCGCCTTTGGCGACGATGAAGGTTTCGCCCTTCGTCACAAAGTCGTGCAGAATCTCACCGGTGGCGTCGTCGTAAACCACGGTGCCCACCGGGACGGGCAGCGTGATGCTGGCGCCGTCGGCACCCTTGCGGTTGGAGCCTTCGCCATGCCGACCGCGTTCGGCTTTGTGTTCCGGGTTGAACCGGAAATGGAGCAGAGTGTTGTGGTGCGGGCTGGCCTTCAGCG
>JAPKYX010000049.1 GCA_026394075.1 Acidobacteriota bacterium | reverse complement strand
TCCTGGACTTCTGGGCTGACGCGGCGCAGCGCTGAGTTGGCGGGGGCGGTGGAGAGGTGCCAGGCGCTGACGCGAAGATCCACCGCTAGCAGCGGGGACGCCGCCAGTAGCAGCGCGAGCATGGCTTCCTTCCGCGGATGACACCGTCGAACTTTTGGGGTTGCACCCATGTTGTCATTCGAACAGAGCGGCGTTAAGAAGCTGTGTGGAAGCTTCCGGCGATTGTCAGGCTTGTGTAAAGATAATGGTTCACGCGGAGCACCCGCTTCCAGAATCGAAGGAGATCACCCGTCTTGACCCGTCGCAGTTTTGCCATCACCGCCGCCAGCGCGGCCTCTGCCCAGCGCGTGTTCGGCGCGAACGATCGGATCCGCATTGGCTTGATTGGAGCCGGTGGCCGGGGCTCCTATGTCACCACCATTGCTTCCAGGCTGGAAGGCACCACCATTGCGGCGGTGAACGACGTCAACCCGTCGCAGATCGACAAGGCTCGCAGTACCTTTGCCAAGGATGCCGAATCGGTGAAGGACTTCAATGTCTTGCTGGCCAAGACGGACATTGACGCCGTCATGATCGGCAGCCCGGACCACTGGCATGTGCCGATGGTGATCGCCGCTGTGAAGGCGGGCAAGGATGTCTATTGCGAGAAGCCGCTGACCAAGACGGTGGAGGAAGGCGAGCGGGTGATCAAGGCGGTGGCTGATTCGAAGCGCATCGTCCAGGTGGGCTATCAGCAGCGCAGCACGCCGCACTATTCAGTGGTGAAGCAACTGGTGGCCGAGGGCCGTCTGGGTACGGTGAACCTGGCCGAGACCTACTGGTATCAGGACTATGTCCGCTCCGAGTGGACGCGCGTGGTGCCGCCGAGCGACGGCATTGACTGGAAGGCGTGGCAGGGCAATGCGCCCAACATGGACTTCGACAAGGTGCGCCTGAGCCGCTGGCGCTGGTTCTGGGAGTACGGCGGCGGCCACTTGACCGACTTGTTCTCGCACTGGGTGGATAGCGTGCACTGGATCATGGATGACGACCGGTTGCAGGAGACCAACGCCACGGGGTCCAAGATGTACTTCAAGCAGTTTGATTGCCCGGATACGATCTCGCTGACCAGCCGTTATAAGAAGGGCCACTTTGTTACTTACCAGGGCTCATTGCTGTCGGGCCGGGAAGATGGTGGGATTGTGTTGCGGGGTTCAGAAGGCGTGCTGCGGCTGAAGCGCGGCGGGTTTGAGATGTACCGCAATGATCAGCCGGATTCAGCGCCGCCGGTGATGACAATGCGGCCGAATCGGGAAGGCACCATCGACCACGTGCAGAACTGGCTGGATTGCATCAAGAGCCGGAAGCAGCCCAACAGCACCGTGGCCACCGCCGTGGTGTCGGCCAATGCCGCGCATTCAGGCAATCGTTCGTATCGTGAAGGCCGGCGGTTGAACGCGGCTGATCTCGAATGGACCGCCCGCGTTTGATCGCCCTTACGGTACATTGCGCCACGTGGCCAGGCAATGCAATAGAATAGCCGCGTGAACCGCCGATCATTTATCGCCGCCTCCGGCGCCACCGCCGCCACTGCCGCGTGGCCCGATGCCTTGCAAGCTGCCGCCATGCCTATCATTGATACCCATATCCACTTGTTCGACACCACGCGCAAGGAAGGCGTGCCGTGGCCGGAGAAAACGAACAAGACGCTATTCCAGCCCGCCATGCCGGACCGGTACCGCAAGATCACCGGGCCGCTGGGTGTCGTGGGCGCGATCAAGGTGGAGGCCAGCCCTTGGGTGCCCGACAACCCATGGGTGCTGGATGTCGCGGCCAAAGACAAGATCATCGTGGGGGTGATCGGCAACCTGGAGCCGGGCAAGCCGGAGTTTGCGAAGCAGCTAGAAGGGCTGCACAAGAACCCGCTCTACTTGGGCATCCGGTACGGCAACCTGTGGGGCCGCAACTTGGCCGATGAACTGGACAAGCCGGAGTTCCGCGCGGGCATCAAGCTGCTGGAGCAAGCCAATCTGACGCTGGACAGCGCCAATCCGACGCCCAGCTTGATCCACGCGTTGCTGCGCCTTTCCGACATCGCCCCGAAGCTGCGCATCGTGATCGACCATCTTCCGCAGATGCCCACGCCCACCGACGCGGCGGTGCTGAAGAGTTATCAGGCGGACTTGCAGGAGTTCGCAAAGCGGCCGCAGGTGTTTGTGAAGTTGTCGGAAGTGCTGCGGAAGGTGAACTGGGACATCCCGCGCGATATTGGAGCGTACCGGGCGACGCTCGACAGCCTGTATGGGGTGTTTGGGGAAGATCGAGTGCTCTATGGCAGCGATTGGCCCAACAGCGACAACTGGCTTCCCTACCCTGAGGTGCTGGCGGTGGTGCAGAAGTACTTCCAGTCGAAGACTCCGGCGCAGGCCGAGAAGTATTTCTGGAAGAACTCGGTGAAGGCATACCGCTGGGTGAAGCGGGACGCGTCACAGCCGGGGGCGTAGCGGGAAGCGCGTCGGACCGAGCCCCGACCTGCAGGAGGGGCCTCTCCCATCGCAGCGGCGTGCTGACCGGTGCGGGAAAGGCCCTGATCGAGACTTTGCGGCTCAATCGAGCAATAGGTGCGTGGTGAGGGCAGGCCCCTCCTGCGGGTCGGGGCTCGGTTACTGACCCTTGCAGGAATAGCCCTCGCGGAGTAATCGGGCTGGGGTGCGTTGGGACGGCCAGCCCGCCCCTGCTGGTCGCGGCTCAGACCTAGCTTCTTAGCTTTTTGAAGTTGGCCAAGCAGCGCTGGGCGGTCTCGAAGGGTGTGAAGTCGCTGCCTTCTTGCTCCACCAGATAGGATTCGACACCACCGGTCTTCTCAGCGGCCTCGAAGACCTTCTTCCACGGCGCGGCGCCTTCGCCGAACAGTGCCTTGTAGCCTTTGGCGGGGTCGGACGACCAATCCTTGCAATGCAGGGAGCGGATGCGGCCGGGGTTGGCATTGATCCAGGCGATCGGGTCGTTTCCGGTCTCGATGCAGGTGCCGATGTCGAGTTGGAGCACCACGTCTTTAGGCGTATTCTTCGCCAGCACCTCAATGGGCTTGGTGCCGTCGATGGGCTTGAATTCCAACTGGTGATTGTGGAAGCCCGCGCGCATTCCGGACGCCTTCAGTTTGTCGCTGGCGGAGGAGAGGCGTTCGGCCACTTGCTTCCAGCCGTCGAGACCTTCCACGCGACCGGCGCTGGCCATCACCACCAGCTTGGAGCCGATGATCTGGTTCAGCTCGATGGCCTTTGCCAGGTTTTCCGGAGCGAAGTTCTTGGCGGAGTTGTGCGTTGAAAGAGCCTTGATGCCCAGATCGTCCAGCAGCTTGCGCATGTCTTTCGCCTGCGCCGGAGTCCAGTCATAGTAAGGCGAGAAGAACTCGACGCCGTCGTAGCCCATCTTGGCCACGGCGGTGACGGTGCCCATCAGGTCCTGCTTCAGTTGATCGCGGACGGAGAAGAGCTCCAGGCCTACCGGAACCTTCTTGGCAGCCAGTGCCGGAAGCGACAGAGCCGGGAGCGCCAATGCGGTGGGCGCAGCGAGAAATGAGCGGCGTGAGATCATTTGCTTCCGAAGATATCACGCCGCCGCAAGAAGCAACTGCTAGTCGTTGCTATTGAACAGGCCGCCGATGGATTCCAGCGGACCCTGCCGGTCTCCGCCCCCTTGGAACGGGGCGAGCTCGCGGCGCATCTTGGCTAGCGTCATGGACTGAATCACGGCCCGGCCGGGGCCGCGCAGGGTGGCCATGAACAGGCCTTCGCCACCGAAAAGTGCGGTCTTGATGCCACCCACGAACTGGATGTCGTAGTCGACCGATTCCTCAAAGGCGACAATGGAGCCGGTTTCGACTTGCAGCATTTCGCCGTCCTTCAGGTCGAACTCGACAAAGTCTCCGCCGCCGTGGATGAAGACCAAGCCGGGTCCAGTGAACTTTTCGAGGATGAAGCCTTCACCACCAAAGAACCCGGAGCCGAGTTTCTTCACCAGGGCCACGGTGAAGGTGACGCTGCTTTGCGCAAACAAAAAGCCATCGCGCTGGCACATCAGGCTTTGCCCAGGGCGCAGGTCGAAGGCCATGATGCGGCCGGGATAGCTGCCGGCAAAGCCCACTTCGCCCGTGGTGTAGGACTTGAAGTAGGTGAGGAACAGAGATTCCCCGGCCAGCTTGCGCTTGATGGCGCCCCAGATCTTGTCGCCGATTGATTCACCCGACATGCGAGTGTCCCATTCGACCGACGGAGTCTTGAAGACCATCTTGCCGGCTTCGGCAAACAGCTCCTGGCCCGGCTTCAGTTTGATGCGGGCGATCTGGAGGTTGTCGCCTTGGATGGTGTAGTCCAAGGGAGCCACCGGATCGTTCACCGGCGCGGGTCCGCCGGGAATCACTTCCGTGTAGGCGCACGGGGCTGCTCCGATGGCGCCGCCGTGTTGGGGACAGAACTTCGCATCAGGGGTTACCTGATAACCGCATTGGGTGCAGAAAGGCATAGTGTTTGGTTATAGAGTACAACGGGTGATCTTGGCCCGCTATCACCAAACAAAACGTTCCGGGCAGCGTAGTTGTTCCCCGGATCGTCCAGGATGCGCGGAAATCTTTGGAGCGGCGCCAGCGCGATGGCTGAGCGCCGCCCGGGATTGTCCGCTACTGGCGGACAGCGATGGTGGTGCGCTGGCTGAACGGCGCGCGCGATTCGTTGTTCGGGACGCTCCGCAGCACAATTGAAAGCTGCACGGCGTTGCCGGGCGCAGTATTCTCGGGGATCCGGACGTTGATCTGCCAGACACCCACGAGCGTCGGCGCCAGGCCGAAGTACTCGATGTTGGCCACCGGGACCAACCCTTGAGGGAGAATCACATCCGGCCGGTCGGTGGAGACGCCAGCGGGCGCGGGCGTTCCCTCAGGCGGAGCGTTGGACAGGAAACCGTAGCCTGAGCCATACAGAGCGATCACTTTGCCGCGCTGCACCGGATTGTCCGGGCCATTGCGGGAGAAGTCTTCATTCAGTGCCGCCAACTGTCCGGTGCCCGTTCCGGCGTTGGTGAACAAGCCGGGCGAAACACCCGCCACAGCCAACGATCCGGCGGCGATCACCTGGCCGGTGGACGGCCGTTGAACGATCACGTCCATGGTGCCGCTGGTGGGGGCGTTGTTGGGAATGTAGAAATTGATCTGGCCGGAAGACACAAAATAGAGCGACGCCGGGGTGTCGTTGAGCAGCACTTGCAGATCGTTTAGCGTGGTCGGCATCGGGTTGAAGTTCGGCAATTCGGTGTAGATCACCGTCTTGTCACTGAACTGCGTGTCACCGGCGGGCTTCAGTTGGGCCCAGGTGTTGGGCGCCGACGGGCGGAAGGTGGTGGGCAGGTTGCTGGCGGAGCTTTCAAACCGGAGGCCCGGGAAGTAGATGGCGACGCGGTTGGCGGCTTCGGCCAGGAACAGATTGCCGAACCGGTCCAGCGCCACTCCCAGCGGTGCACGGGAGCCAATCGCGGCATCGGGTACGGGGTTGACGATCAGAGTGTTGAACTTGGGGTATCGGAGGGCGCGGTTGCCAGCGGTATCGGTGGCCCAGATTTCGCCTGTCGTCAAGCTGACGAAGACGCCGTGCGGGCTGCCCAAACCGGTCAGCGAAAGTGCTGGCGTAGCGTCATTGAACGCGGCGGGAGCGCGGTCAAACACCACGATCCGCCCCTTGCCGGCATCGGCCACATAGAGGCGGTCATCAGAATCGACCGCCAGACCGCGCGGACTGATGAAGCGCGAGTTATTGTCCACGGCGCTGGTGGTGGTGATAAAGTCCGGTTGGCCAAAGACGATGGCGGCAGCTTGGCCATTGACGAAATCCGCTCCGGCGGGCTTGCGGAACAGCAGTACCCGGTTGTGGCTGGCATCCGACACCAGTAGTGAACCGTCACCGGTGAAGGCCAAGCCAAAGGGCGCGGACATGTTGCGGGAACTGGCGTCGGTGATCTTGATGCCGAAGTTCTGCTGGCCCAGCACCAGATTGGCCCGGTAAGCCGCATTGGCGGCGGGCAGATTGTCAAAAGGCTTCGCGAAGCGCAGGACGCGGCCATTGCCGGTGTCAGTCACCCAGAGATTGCCGTCGGAATCCACCGCTACTCCGGCCGGGCGGGAAAGGCCTTGGTCGCTGACCACATTGAGGTCATTGCCGGGCTGGTTGGTGAGAGCCCGGTAGAAGCCAATTTGCCCAATCACGATATCGGCGGTATCGCCGTTCTTGAAAGCTCGGGCATCCCGGAAGCCCAGGACGCGATTGTTCAGCGGATCGGCCACATAAAGTCGGTTGCCGTCAAAGGCCAAGCCAGCGCCGGTGCTGAACTGGGCATTCACGCCGCTGATGGCGCTGAAGCCCGCGTGAAAGAAGAACTCCCGTCCTTCGATGAGATTGACGCCGTCGTAGTTGAAAGCCAACTGTCCCCACACTTGCAGGGGGTTGCGGAAGGAAGGCCCGCCGCCAATCCGCAACACGCGGTTATTGCTGGAATCGGCCACGAAGAGTTCGTCGCCGGTGGCGTTGAGGACCAGGCCGATGGGCGAATTGAAGGTGAGACCACTTGCTTCCGGCTGGCCGCCGTCAGGCCGGGACGCGGAGAATTCGGTTTGCCCGAATACTGAGGTCGCGGTGGGAGAAAACTGGGTACCCTCGGCCGGCCATTGTTCAAAGGGCGAAAAGCGGAGAATGCGGTGGTTGGAGGTGTCCACCACATAGACATTGCCGCCAGAAACGGCAATACCTTCGGCCGAGGAGATGGCACCAGTTGAGGTGATGCCAATGCTGATGTTGTTCACCAACGTAGTGGGCGGCGCAGGCTGCCCCGCGGCGGTCGACACGACGCCCATGATCCGGGTGGCGGGGGCCCCACTGGCGCTTCCGGCCGCATACACCACCACGCGCGCCAGCGAATCAGTGACGTAAATGCGACCGTTGAGGTCCGTCGCGATACCCGAGGGGGCATTCATCCCGGTCTTCACGCTGCGATTGGCGGCGGTGACGCCCAAAGCGGCGCGGGTCACAAAATCTGCTTGTCCCAACACAGTGTCCGCCAGCGGGCCAAAGGGTTTGGCGGTCAGGGCGGTGGTGGAAAACCGCAACACACGATTATTGCCGGGGTCGGCAACCCACACATTCTGCTGGAAATCGAGCGTCACCGAGGCCCGAAAGAACGATTGACCCGACGTGAACGCGACGCCGGAATCGGTGGAGGCCGGCTGTCCGCCGTTGGCCAAACGCGAAGTCAGGTTCACCTGGCCGATCACGGCGTCTGGTAGAGGCGGTTCCCCTTCCGGCTGGCTGAGCGGCTTGGGGAAACGCAACAAGCGGTTGTTGCCAGAATCCACTACCCACAGACTTCCATTGCGATCAACCGCCAGGCCGGTCGGGAACGAGAATCCGGAGGAAAACGTCGTGCCTGGACCCAAGGCGGTGGTGGAGGTAAAGTCGCGTTGCCCGATCACCAGATCAGCTTTGGTGCCATTGCGGCCATTGGTGGCATCGCGCCACACCAGCACCCGGTGATTGCCGGTATCGGCTACATAGAGGATGGGTGGATTGGCCGAAGTATCCAGGGCGACAGCGTTGGGGCTGCTAAACTCTCGTCCTTCCACCAGATTGGGGGCCGCACTGGTGTTGCTGGGCCGCAGACCGCCCAGCACGCGGGACGGGCTCCCATTCAGGTTGGCTTGCGCAAAGGCCGGGCCGATGGCACTGACAGCCAGGACGCAAACAGAGACTATCTTAATTTTTTGCATGAGTTTATGCCTCGCACGGACGCGGGAGGAGTGCTTGCTTTACAGATAGCATGCAACGGGCAGTCGAGTCCATGCTCGACAGATCGCCCATTGGTGACGCTTCTTTAGGTTAGACGCTACGAACATCGGGCATGGGGTACGCCCATCGGCCCTGAAAGATGTCGGCAAACAGATCGAGTACAGGTTGGTGAACCAGGGTATTGGTGGCGAGCAGAGTGGGCAGAAGCAGATCGTGCTCCTCACCCTTCATGCCAGTCACCTGGCCGCCAGCCTCTCGAATCAACAGGATACCGGCCGCCATGTCCCACGGATTGAGGCCGAATTCCCAGAACGCATCCAGGCGTCCGGCGGCCACGTAGGCCAAATCGATCGCCGCCGCACCGGCCCGGCGGACGCCGTGGCTCAACATGGCGAGCTGGTAGTAAAAGTGTACGTTAACGTTCTGATGCCGGCGACGGCTGGGAAACCCGGTGGCCACCAGGCAATCGTCAATGCGGCTAGCCTTGCTGACGGCGAGGCGTGTGCCGTTTAGCCAGGCACCGCCACCCTTCTCCGACGAGAACATCTCGTTGCGCGTGGGATCCAGCACGACACCGGCGATGATCTCGCCCTTGTATTCCAGCGCCAGCGTGACGTTGTAGACCGGGAAGCCGTGGGCGAAATTAGTGGTCCCATCGACGGGGTCGACGTACCAGCGGTAGTCGCCGGAGACGTTCTGGCCGCCACCTTCTTCGCCGACCACCGAATGGCTAGGAAAGTGTTGCAGCAGACGCTCGACGATCAGGGCCTCCGAGGCGCGATCAGCGGCGGTGACCAGGTCAAAGTCACCTTTCAGCTCGAAGCCCACCTTGCGGGCCGCGAAATCCTGGACCAACGCGCCGGCTTCCCGCGCTATCTCAATTGCCGTCTCAACGTAAGAAGCCACGAATTACTTTTCGCCCGTTTCGTATAGATACTTGATGTCGTGTTTGAAGACAAACAGGTTGGGTTGGTCCGTCCGGGTTAACCGGAGAAAGGTGTCGTCGAAAAACTCAACCCGGCCCTGGAGCTCTTCATTGGACGCCAACCGGATCGAGACCGGCGACTGAGACTCCACCAATTGGCGCAGGTAGGCCACTTCGGCGAAGGTCTGTTCGGGTGCTCGAGTCTTGGACTTGCCCATGATGCGCGGTTAGCGTGCCTCCCCATAGTAGCCAGTGCGCGTGTACACCTGCAATTTCCGCGACGGCGAGTCCACCTGCAAACGGATCGGATGGAACGCCGGTCCGCCAACGGGCAGATTCCGGGGATAGTAGGCCACAAGATACTGTGTGCGCAATTCGGCCAGGACGGTGGCAAAGGCTTGGTCCAGACTGTCGCCCAACGCGGCTTCCAGCACGCGCCCGCCGGTGCCCTGGGCCAGCGAAGTCAGCGCATTCTCACCGCCTACGTTGCGGCCGGCGTCACTTGAAATGGGCTTCACGACAATCGGGTAGATGACAGCCTCGGCCCGGTGCGCCGCCTGCAGCGCGTCGCGGAACGTATAGCTGGATGTGGTGTCGCCGCCATCGGTGACGATGACAATAATCTTGCGGCCGTCGCGGGACTGTAGGTCGTGAGCGGCAAAGTGGATGGCGTCGTAGACCGAGGTGCCCGCTTCCCCTTTGAGCCGCTTCAGGCCATTTTCCAGGCGGTCCTGACGGCGGGTGAAGGCGGCCAACTGCGTGGTCTCGTAGTTGAATGAATACAGGGACGCCGCGTCATCGGCGTTACCATCGCGCAGCAGCGACCGCAGGAAAGTCCGCACGGAAGTGACCTCCTGCGTCAGACTGACGGCGGTGGAGCCGCTGGCATCAATCAGCAGGGCCACCGACAGCGGCAGCGCCGTGCCGCGCTCAAAGATGGCGATCTGCTGCTCGACGCCGGAATCAAAGACGCGGAACTGCTTTTGTTCCAGGCCGCCCACCAAGGCTCCGGCTTCATCCTTGACGCTGGCCAGGATCCGCACCAGCCGGACATCGACACGGATCTGCGAGGCGATGGGCAAAGCCGCCAGCAGCGTCAGGATCAGCGGCTTCACGACGGATCTGAAGTACCTGTGGGAGTTGAAGCACCGGTGGCGCGCACAACGGAGTCGTCCCATTCGCCGTCCACCCACACTTCGCCATCGACAAAGTGTTCCTTCTTCCAGATCGGCACCAGCTTCTTCAAGCGGTTGATCCCTTCCAGAGCAGCATCAAACGACGGGCGGCGATGCGGAGCGGTGACGCTGATCAGCACGGAGGCTTCACCAATCTCCATGCGGCCCAGGCGGTGGACCATGGCGATGCGACCGATGGCGTGTTGGCCGGCAATCTCGCGGCCCAGCTCGGCCATCATCTTGACGGCCATCGCTTCGTAGCACTCGTAATCGAGAAACTGCGTCGCGCGGCCTTTGGTGTTGTTGCGCACGACACCTTCGAAGGCGCAGATCGCCCCATCGGTGCCAGCCAGTAAGCGGCGGTTGACAGACTGCACATCGATGGGGACGCGCGTCAAGGCAAAGAAGTTGCCGCTCTCATCCTCAATCAGATGCGTATACGGCGAATCGCTGGCGCCACCGGAGACGGGGGGCAGAAAGGCTATTTCGTCGCCATGCTCCAGCGGAGTTTCAAGCGGCGCAAAGCTCTGGTTGCGGGCCAGGACGATAGAGCTAGCCAGGCCAGTGAGTTTCGGGAAGCGTGCGGCGTACTGATCAAACAGCGTCCGCAGTGTGCCGCCCTCCATCTGCACTGTGTCTTCGGCACAGCCGACAATGTCTCGAAGGAGGCCAAAAAAAAGGACGCGCACGGTCACGTCTCTATTGTGACATTGCGAGGCTTAGGCGGGCGTCGGGGCGTCCGCAGAGATCAAGCCGGCGGCCCGCAGGCTGCCCCAGAACTCCGGGGCGATGGGCGCGCGCAACCAGTGGAGGCAGCCTTCCGCTTGGGCGGGCGAGTTGTAGCCGGGGATGACCGCGGCGACGGCCGGGTGGGCCAGGACGAACTGCAAGGCCGCGGCCGGAAGCGGGACCTGATGCTCGGCACAAACCGCTTCGAGCTGAGCCGTCTTCGCCACCATCTCCGGCGGTGCGGCGGCGTAGTCGTAGGTGGTGGGCCGCGCTGATCCAGACACCAGCAGCCCGGAGGCGAACGGCGCGCCAATGATCACCGAGACGCCGCGCTGGCGGCACAGGTCAAGCTCCTGCAAGCCCTCCTGGCTGAGCAGGGTATAGGGCATGGCGACGATGAAGTAGTCCAGCTCAAACCGTTCCAGGAACTTGGGAATCAGGCCCGTGCGATTGATGCCCGCGCCGATGGCCACGGTATCCCCAGCAGCGGCCAATTCGCGTAAGGCGCGGTAGCCGCCGCCCTGGTCCAGTTCATCGAGGCGCGCATAGACCGCTTCCCAGGTCTCGTGATAGAGCAGGTCCAGATCATGGATCGCCAGCGCGTGCACCTTAGGCATACCCAACCGCTGCAGGCTGTCTTCGAAGGAGCGCATGATGCCCGGGTACGTGTAATCAAAGTTGACGCCGAAGGGCAGGCCACCCTTCCAGCGCCGCGACGGTTGCAGCGAGCCGCCACGGGTGAGCACGCGGCCAACCTTCGTGGCCACCACCGCGTCGGCCTTGCCGCGCAAGCCAAAGCCGGCGCGCAGTTCGCTCTTGCCGGTTCCGTACCAGGGGGCGGTATCAAAGAAGCGAATACCGCCCGCGTAGGCGGCATCAATGGCGGCGAGGGCCTGGGCGTCCGGCAGCAACTCGAACAGGTCGCCCAGTGGGGCGCAGCCCATCCCGAGACGAGTCACTTCCAGGGCGGTGCGGCCGATGCGGTGGGTTTTCAGAGGCGCGTTCACGCTCTCCATTCTGCCAGCTTGCTCGCCACGATTGGGGCGCGCAGCCCAGTTAGGCGAACGCTTGGCGTACCTTCTTGAGGAATGCGGTCACCACCTGTTTGGGGTCGCCTTCACCCAGCGCCTCAATGGGGGTGAACCCTCGGTAGCCTACCTTGTCGATGATCTGGCGGAGGCGGGGCAAGTCGATCTCCGCCTTGCGGGTGCCGTACCAGACATGCTCCTTGATCTGCCAGTTGCTGGCATAGGGGAGCAGCTTTTCGACCTCGGCATAGGGGTCCCCTTGGCGGAGGCTGCCGACGTCGAGGATGACGCTGAACCAATCGGAGTTGACGGCGCGGACGACGCGGATGGTCTCGTCGGCGGTCTTCAGGAAGTCATCGTGGTGCTGCAGGCCGATCAGGACGCCGTGTTGGCGGCCATAGTCGGCGCACTCTTCAAAGGCCGGGATCATCCACTTCAGCACCTGGTCAGGCGTGTAGCCCTTGGGAAGTTCACGCCCGGAAAAGACGCGCACCATGGAGCCACCCATTTTGGCGGCGGCATCCACCCAATCCTTGACGAGTTGGATGTGGCCCCGGCGGCTGGATGGGTCAGTCAGCGCAAAGTCGTTGCGGACGCCGGTGCCGCTGATGGTGACGCCATTCAGAAACGCGTGGCGCTTCACGCCATAGAGATAGTCATCTTTGGGGACGTTCGGATAACCGGGGAAGTAGTAGCCGGTGAGGTCCACGCCATCGATCGATTGAGCGGCGCAGTAGTCCAGCACATCATGCACCGTCATCTGGCCCGCCATCAGCGCCTTGTTGAACGAATAGGCGTTCAGGCCGATGCGGATGTGGGTGCCGGCTTGGCGGTGCACTTCCCGGCTTAAACCACCGGGCGGTGTGGCGGCGGCAGCGGCGAGCGGAGCGCCCAATGCGGCGGCCAGCAGGTGACGGCGGTTGAGTGTGGGAGACATTAGAGCAGCACTTCCTTCAAGACGCGAGCGGGCGTGACGCCCACCAGCGATTCATCGCGGCCTTCGTGATAGAAGGTGTTCTTCTGGTAGTCGATGCCCAGCAGGTGCTGGATGGTCGCGTGGATGTCGGCGTGGCCAACGCGGTGTTCGGGGACGGCCGCGTAGCCCAGATCATCGGTCTGGCCAAAGTCAAAGCCGCGCTTGACGCCCGCGCCCGCCATCCACATATTGAAGCCGTAGGGATTGTGATCGCGCCCGGGAGCAGCCGTGGCCGCCTCAATGGTGGGCAGACGGCCGAACTCGCCGGACCAGACGACCAGCGTGTCCTTCAACATGCCGCGTTGGTCAAGGTCGGCCAGCAGCGCGGCGGTGCCTTGGTCGATGTACTGACACAGGCCCGGCAATTGTCCGGCAATGTTGCTATGGGTGTCCCAGTTGCCGCCACCACCGGCGTAGATCTGCACGAAGCGCACGCCACTTTCCACCAGCCGGCGGGCCATCAGGCACAGCTTGCCGTACTGGCCGGAGACCTTTTCATCGACGCCGTACATCTTGCGGGTCGCTTCCGTTTCGGTGGAAAGATCGGCCACGCGCAGGGCTTCCAGTTGCATCCGCGCGGCCAGCTCATAGTTGGCGATCCGAGCTTCCAGATCCTGGTCCAGCGGATACTTGGCCTTCTGCTCCCGGTTGAGCTCTTTCACCATGTCCAGCAGACGGACTTGCTGTTCGGCATTGATGTTGTCCGGGCGCTTCAAATCGTAGATCGGCGCTTGGGCATCGGCCCGCATGGAGGTGCCACTGAAGACGGGCGGCAGCCAGGCGGAGGAGTGCGCACGGGCACCGATGCTGGCCCCTTCGCCGAGCGCCACAAAGCCCGGCAGGTTCTGATTCTCTGAGCCCAGCGCGTAGTTCACCCAGCTGCCAAGGGTCGGAAAGCCGGTGAAGCCGCGGCCGGTGACGAAGGTGAACTGGGCCGTCGAATGGTCAATCCGGTCGGTCTGCATGGAGCGGACAAAGCTGACATTGTCCACCACCTTTTGAAAATGCGGCAGCAGGTTGGAGATCTCGCGGCCGGATTGGCCACTCCGCGTGAACTCCCATGGGCTGGCCATGATCTGCTGGGAGCCGTTCAGCGCGCGGCCCTTGATCTCAAACGGTGCGGGCTTGCCGTCATACTTGCGCAGCAGGGGCTTGGGATCAAACATATCGATGGTGCTGGGGCCACCACCAACGTAGAGGAAGATCACGTTCTTGGCTTTGGACGCAAAGTGCGGCGCGCGGGGGGCCAAGGTGTGGAACTTGGTTTCCGCCGCCTGCGCCGTCATGGCGCCAAAGGCCAAGCCGCCAAAGCCCAGAGCAGTTTCGCGGAGTGCATCGCGGCGGGAAAGTTTACGGTTCATGGCAGCGTGGTTCCTTCTAGTAGCTGTAGAGAAAGTCGTTGGCGCCCAGCATCGCCTGCAGGAAGAGGCGCAGGCCATCCTTGGGTTCAGCAGCGGACGCGATGGCACGTTTGGCTACGGCGAGTTCGCGTTCAGTGGGCGGGCGGGTGTAGGCCGCGTCAAAGGCCCGGCGCACTGCGGCGTCGGCATCGCCCTTGCTTTGCTCCCACACTTGATCCGCAAAGGCCTTGGTGGTGCGCTGCACCAGCGGACCATTCATGAAGGCCAGCGACTGTGAAGGCAAGGCGGAGCGGAAGCGTTGGGTCTGGTTGTCGGCGGTCATGGTGGGTGCATCAAAGGCATGCAGGAAGGCCACCGGACGCGTCCGCATCTGCGCGACATAGACGCTCCGGCGATTCGGATTGCCTTTGGCTTCGTCTTCCACCCACTGGCCGTCAGCGCCGCGCTTGATGGGCTCTTGACGGCCGAGGCGTTTGCCGCTAAGCAGTCCGCTCACCAGCAGCATGGAGTCGCGGATCGATTCCGCTTCCAGACGCAGCGGCGGCTTGCGCCACAGCAACTTGGCTGAAGGATCAGCCGCCAGATACTCCGGCACCTCGGTGGACGCTTGGCGGTAGGCCTGCGACATCACGATCTGTTTCGTCAGCCGCTTCAGATCCCAGCCGCTTTCTTGAAACTCCACCG
>JAPKYX010000148.1 GCA_026394075.1 Acidobacteriota bacterium | reverse complement strand
GTTCAGCGTGCCATCGACGTGCACGGCCGATAGTAGGCCGGGGATCTCCCAGGAATCGACGGCCTTGCCGCCGTCTTTGTATTTGCGCGGCAGAAACAGGTCCCAGGTGGTGTTGAGCGCGTTGATCTCGAATTCGTAGTATTCGCGCGTGTCCCCGTCCGGGTCGATGAACACTTCGAAGTCGTTGTCCTGGAAGATCACCGAATCGTGCTTGGTCAGCGTGCCCCAGACATCTGGTTCTTCGAGTTCGGCGGCAATGTAGAAGTACCGTTCGTCCCACAGCATTTTGGCGCGGGTGCGGAAGCGGGGCCGGGGCTTCAGGTCGCCTTCGATATCGACAAACAGGTCTGTCCACGGTGCGCTTCGCCACGCTGGGTCGGACAGCAGGCCGTCAATCTTGACCGGCGTCACCGCCTGACGGCAGACATACTGCTTCGGCAGATCAGCGGCCAGCGCCGCGGGGAACAGCATCGCCCAGAAAGCCCAAGACTTGGCAGGCCGGAAAAAGATCATGACTCCATCATGCAATTTGGTGGCGCCGTCTGGGCAAACCCTCCTTCAGAGGTCAGGCATGCTCGTACAATAGCAAGTGATGTTTGCCACGATTGGCCTGCTACTCTGGCTGGCCCAAGATGCTATTCGCTCCTGCGCGTGCGACCCCGTTCAACCGGCTACTTTGGAGGAACGTGCCTGCTCTCTCACCAAAGAGGCGATCACCCATGCTTCCAGTGCCGAGCCGGTGTTCTTTTTGAAGGATATTAATCCGCGCAAGGCGAACCGGACGCTGGCGCTGCCCAAGAAGACAACGTCCGGGGTCTATACATTGGACGGCTACTCGGCGGCGGAGCGGACGGAGATGTGGACGGCGGCGATCACCAAGGCGAAGGCTCTTTGGGGTGAGAATTGGGCGGTCGCCTACAATGGAGACAAGGTCCGCACTCAATGCCAAGTCCACATCCATATCGGAAAGTTGAACACGGCGGCGAAGGTGAGCAAGTTTACCGAGGTTTCCCGGCCCAGCCAGATTCCGGCGCCCAAAGGTGCGGGCATTTGGATCTATTCCCAAGGGGGAAAGTTGCGGGTACACGCGGGCGAGCAGATCACGGAAACGGCCCTGGTCCGGTAGCGGCGGGCGCGCCGGGCGACGCGTAGGAGACCGGCCAAGCCAAACCGGTTTGGGACGCCAACCGTCATTCCGATACGATAGTCGAAACAGTTTTTTGCAGAAAGATTTTCATGAGCCTCGTAGACATAGCCAAGTTGCCCACGGCGGAAAATTCCGCGATTCAATTGAATGCGCTCGACAACGTAGTGATCGCGCGGGTGCCGCTGAAGGCCGGAGATGAATTGCGCGTCGGCGGCGTAGAACTGACCGTGCGGGAATCGATCCCGATGGGCCACAAGGTTGCCCTGAAGTCCGTAGCGCCCGGCGAGCACATCAGCCGGTACGGGCAGAACATTGGCGTGGCCAAGATCGCCATCTCCCCTGGAGACCGCGTGCACACGCACAATCTGGCGTATGAAGATCACGCGACCGAGTTCAAGTTCCCGACGGTGGACCGTGCCTTCCCTGCCCCTCCGGCGGTGATGCCGACGTTCCGTGGTTATCTGCGGGAAGACGGACGCGCCGGGACGCGCAACTATATTGCCGTGGTGGCCGCCTCCAACTGCGCGGCACACACCGCCGAACTGATCGCTGAAAGCTACCGCCACGAGACACTGCCGCCGAATGTCGACGGTGTCGTCGCCTTCCCGCACGGTGAGGGCTGCGGCCACACGATCGGCCCGGACACCGTGCAGCTCCAGCGGACCCTGGGCGGCGTCCTCAATCACCCCAACGTGGGCGGCGCCATCATCCTGGGCCTGGGTTGCGAAGTGAACCAGATTGACCACTACCTGGGCGAGGGCGCGGCGCGGACTGACCGTCTGGTGGGCATGACGCTGCAGGGTGAAGGCGGTACTCGCGCCGCCATTGAGAGCGCCCGCAAGGCCATCGGCATCATGATGGAGCGCATGTCGAAAGAAGAGCGCGTGGAACTGCCGGCATCGAAGATCGTGCTGGG
>JAPKYX010000132.1 GCA_026394075.1 Acidobacteriota bacterium | reverse complement strand
GGCGCGGGCGGCTTTCTCAGGGCCGCCAGGGACGACTTCAGCGCCGCCATGATATCGATCACCGGCGCCAGTTCCTGCTCCTGCGGAGCCGCCACCACTTCCTTGCCGGCAATCTTGGCATCAATCATGCCGCGGAGTGTCGCGCGGTAGTTGTCCGTGTACTTGGCATACTCAAACGGCCCAGATAAGGCATCCACCAGCGTCTGAGCCATCTTCAGCTCTTTGTCGTTGATCAACTCCTCATTGATCCGGAACTCGTCACTGGCCCGTACCTCGTCGCGGTAATACATGGTGTGCAGGATCATGCCGTACTTGCCGGGCCGCAGCACCACGATGTGTTCGCGGTTGTGCATGGTCAGCTTGGCGATGGCGTAGTGGTTGGAGCGGCGCATCGCCTCGACCAGCAGTGTGTAGGGCTTCTCACCCGCTTCGTCGGGCTGGATGTAGTAGCTCTGCTCCAGGATCACCGGGTCCACTTCGTCGGTCTTGACGAACTCCAGAATCTCCATCACCTTGGCGGTCTTGGGCTGGATCTTCTTGATGTCCTCATCTTCGATGATGACGTAGCGGTCCTTCTCGTACTCAAAGCCCTTCACCAGCTCGCTCCGCGGCACCGGCTTGTCATCGGCGATCGAATAGAGCACCTGCTTGATGCGGGAGCCCGTGGGCCGGTGCAGCTGATTGAAACTAACCGTCTCCGGCCGCGCCGCCGCCACCAGCTTAACGGGAAGCGAAACCAACCCAAAGGTGATGTGACCTTTCCAGATGGTGGAAGCCATAACGGATAGCTTATCGTTAACAAGCCCCACGCGGGGAGGCGAACTGGTTGCGCTTAATCGGGCGCATTGCGCTGAAGGTGTGCATGCTCCTACAATAGGAGGAGTCTCAGAAGGAGGCCTATGCAGTCCATTGATCGGCTGGCGTTTATGGGTCCGCTCGGCGTGCCCGAGTTGCTCATTATTCTCGCCGTCGCCGTACTTCTATTCGGCGGCCGTAAAATCCCCGAGGTGGCCAAGGGCTTGGGCGAAGGCATCAAGAACTTTAAGAACGCCCTCAAGAGCGAAGACAAACCCGAGGAAAAGAAGCAGGCATAAGGCTTCCCGGTGCCGCCCGCAGTACCAAGTGGCAGCCCGTATTCGGTTTCAAGCAAACAAAAACCCCGCGACATCCCTTGAAGGGAGGCGCGGGGTTTTGCTTTTCGGAGCAGTTTTCCGAGCGAGCTAAGAAAGCGGCCCGGCACAAGTGCTAGGCCCTCTGTCCGTTAGGCCTAGGCCTTCTTGGCAGCCTTCGGCGCCTTCGGCGGCACGATGGCATCTTTCAGCGCCTTGGCGACGCGGAACTTCACCACTTTCTTGGCGGGGATCTTGATGGCCGCGCCGGTGGCCGGGTTGCGGCCCATGCGCGCCTTGGTCTCGCGGCGAACCAGCTTGCCAATACCCGGAACAACGAACTCGCCGTTCTTCTTGGTTTCCTTCACTGCCAGCTCTGAAATGCTGGTCAGAAAAGCCTTCGTCTGGGCTTTCGTCATTCCGTTGGTGTCGGCCAATGCGGATACCAACTGCGCTTGTGTCATTCTTTCGGCCATGTTTCTCCTTTACCGATTCTCCCGTGGACTTCACGTCGCGAAGTCCGAATTCGTCCCCATCATACAGGCCTGAATTGGCGCTGTAAAGGGCAAAAAGCCCTATAAATCGCGGTTTTGTGGGCTTTTCAGCATGAAATCCACAAAAACATTTCAAAATAAGAATGTTTTGGGCCTTTGCGCCTTCCGCGCTGGTGCAGCCGCCCTACCGAGGGTGCCGCGCCCGCACCGCCGCGGCCCTCACGGAGCATGCCTCCAGGTGATCATTCACCAGGCCCATCGCCTGCATGAAGGCGTAAACAGTGGTGGGTCCGACAAACTTCCAGCCGCGCCGCTTCAGATCCTTCGACAGTGCCACTGCCTCCGGGCAGGTCGTGATCTTCACCAGTTCCGCATGCGTAAACCGGGCGGGCCGCGAAGCGGCAGAAGGCTCGTACTGCCAGAAGTAGCGCGACAGGGAGCCGTATTCCCGCTGAAGCTCCACCGCCCGCGCCGCGTTGTTGATCGTGGCTTCGATCTTGCCGCGATGCCGCACAATCCCTGCGTCGGCGAGTAGTCTGGCCACGTCAGCCTCGCCAAACTGAGCCACGCGCTCAAACTCGAAATTGGCAAACGCGGCCCGGAAGTGAGGCCGCTTGCGCAGAATAGTCAGCCAGCTTAAGCCTGATTGGAAGCCTTCCAGGCAGATCTTCTCAAACAGCCGGCGGTCATCGGTGACCGGGAAGCCCCACTCCTGGTCGTGATAGTCCACATAGAGCGGTTCGGCGGCGCACCACCAGCAACGCGGCTCGCCGTCGGGCGCCAGGAACACCTTGTCGTCGGTCATTGCCGCAGGATGCCCCTGATCCCGCTACCCGCGCGCTTTGGAAGCCTTGGGCTCGGGTTCCTGCTCGATGTTGGGAGACATGCCGGGGGCTGGGATGCCCAGCTTCAGGCGGACCTCGGCGTCAATGGAGGCGCACATGTCCGGGTTGTCCTTCAGGAACTGCCGCACGTTCTCGCGGCCCTGGCCGATCCGGTCGCCCTTGTAGCTGAACCAGGAACCGCTCTTGTCGACGATGTTCTGCGCCACGCCCAAATCAAGCAGATCGCCTTCCTTGGAGATCCCTTCGCCGTAGAGGATGTCGAACTCGGCTTCGCGGAAGGGCGGAGCCACCTTGTTCTTGACCACCTTCAGCTTCGTGCGGTTGCCGCTGACCACTTCGCCTTCCTTGATGGCGGCGATGCGGCGGATGTCGACACGGACAGACGAGTAGAACTTCAACGCCCGGCCGCCAGAGGTAGTCTCCGGGCTGCCGAACATGACGCCGATCTTTTCGCGGATCTGGTTGATGAACACGAGACAGGTGTTGGATTTCGACACCGTACCGGTCAACTTGCGCATCGCTTGTGACATCAGGCGCGCCTGGATACCCACAAAAGCATCGCCCATTTCGCCATCCAGTTCCGCCTTGGGAACCAGTGCCGCCACCGAGTCCACCACCAGAATGTCGATCGAGCCGGAGCTGATCAGCGAATTGGTGATCTCCAGTGCCTGTTCGGCATAATCCGGCTGCGAAACCAGCAGGTTGTCGATATCGACACCCAGCTTTTGGGCGTACCCGGGGTCCAGCGCGTGTTCCACGTCGATAAACGCCGCCATGCCGCCGGCCTTTTGCGCCTGGGCCACCAACTGCAGCGCGATGGTGGTTTTACCCGAAGATTCCGGTCCGAAAATCTCACAGATGCGGCCGCGCGGGAAACCGCCGACGCCCAGGGCATAGTCCACCGAGATCGACCCCGTGGAGATCGCCGCTACCGGCTGCACCGCGTCCTTGGAGCCGAGCCGCACGATGGAACCCTTGCCGTACTGCTTTTCCAGCTGCCCGAGTACGTTTGAGAGATTCCGGTCGCGCTCTTTGTTGTCGTGGGTTGCCATGGCCTCTGTATGTTCGCCGTTTCTTCGCTATTTGTCAAGAGTCCAGCGGGACCACCTTCACTGGTGGCCGCACCGGGCGTCTCTCGCTTAAGTTTGACCGACTGGCATTGAGGAGCGCAAGGCAGCCGGGCGCCTACTTGATGGCGTACTTGGCGGTCAATGAGACCGTCGCCTTCAGACCATTGAACGAAATGAACTCCTCAAACGACTGCAGATCGCCCAGCGCCGCGGCCGTCCCCTCCAACGCCGGCATCGCCGCCACCAACGCCTGCGCCCGTGTCCGGGCCAGCTTGGCCAGGTCCGCCAGCACGGCGGCGCGCTTGTCTTCATTGAGTGCCGCAACGCGCGCGTTGGTGGAGACAATATTCACCGCTGAGTTCTGCTGTGTGCTGTTGACGCGGGCCAGCCGGTTGAAGAACTCGCTGAAGCCGGTTACCGGAATGTCGATGTCGAACGAGTAGTAGGGATAAACCGCTGATCCACTGGCGGCCGACTGGTAGCCCACATCCACCAGGTCGTCTTTGGTCACGCTGATCTGGTTGCTGGCCAGCACCCCAATAACGTCGTCGGCGGAGCGGTTGACGTCCAGGTACCGGAAGCGGATGCGCAGCGAATCCGCCGGGGCATTGACGTCCTGTGAAACGTTGACGGTGACCGTGCGGGCGGCGGCGGGTACAGTGGGGGTGCCGGACTGACCCACCATTGACCCGGCCATCCCCACCATGACAGCCAAGCCCACGACAACACGCGCGGTCACAGACAGCTCCTGAACATAGCAACGGACAAGCTTGGGCATAGTTTCCTTTGGCATAGCTTTAATAGTATGGCCCCGCCGGAGCCCGCGCCATCCAGCCCGCAAGGGAGGCGGAGCAACCTGAACAGGCGGGCCAGGGCAGCAGGAGCGCCAGGGCAGCAGGAGCGCCAGGGCAGCAGGAGCGCCAGGGCAGCAGGAGCGCCAGGGCAGCAGGAG
>JAPKYX010000109.1 GCA_026394075.1 Acidobacteriota bacterium | reverse complement strand
GCGGGGACTTCTTCGGCGGAGGAGATGGGCACGTAGAGCCGTCCTTCGTGCAACGCGGGCGTGCCGGTGATGCGGGCAAACGGATGCGGGTCCAGCTTCACTTTCCACAGCTGCTTGCCGGTCTGCGCATCGATGCCGTAGACGTTGGTCTTGGTGTCGGCAAACAAGGCAAAGCCGCGGTGGAACAACACTGAGGTCCGCACGGTGGCCTCGGCAGAGAAGCGCCAGTGCTCACAGCCGGTCCGGCTATCGAGGGCGGTCAGGATGCCTTTTTCGCCGCCGACAAAGACGACGCCATCGACGACGGCGGGTTGCCCGTTCGCATTGGCGGAGGCGGCATGGCCAAACGCCCAGGCGAGTTTCAGCTTGGTGGGATCGAGAAGGATGGGCAGATAGCGGGTGTTGCCGGGGCTGGGGCTCCAGCCTTGCCAGCCGGCAAGCTTTGACAGCTTCGGCATCGGCGCTGGGCAGGTGTTGGCGGTGCCGGTGGTGGCGTCCAGGCTGGAGGCGGCGAAGGTGACCACTGCCGCCCGCTCTTCCTCGGTCAACTGGCTGCCTTGTTCCTTCATGCTGCCGGTGGTGAGCGCCTTCAGCATGGCCTCCCGGCTGAGCTGCTTCAGCACGGCGGGCAACGGGGCGCGGGTCTCGCTACCTGTCCGGTGGCAGGCGGCGCAACGAGTGGCGAATACGGCGGCTCCATCGGCGGGAGGCGCACCGGCGGCCAACGGCGCTGCGAAGGCGAGCGTAAAAACAAAAATCGCGAGGACTCGCATCCCCGCGATTATATGTTGTGTTGTGGCCGCTGGCGCGGCGTCTGCCTCAACTATTCGTTGTTGACGCTGCGGGCTCGGGGGGCGGCGGCGGGCCGCTCCGCCGGTTCTTCCACGGTGACGCTGACCGTCATTTCCCGCTTCTCACGCATGACGACTACCGGGAACGTCCGCTTCTCTTTCAAACCCCGGATCGTACTGGTGATCTGGCGCGGCGTCGCCACCGCATTCGAATCCACCTTCGTCAGTACATCACCCACCTTCAGACCGGCCTTCTCGGCGGCGGTGCCTTTGCCGATATTGCGGATCAGGACGCCTTCCTTGGTCCCAAAGAATTCGGCCAGTGGTCCTTCGACGGCCTCGCCCTCAATGCCCAGCATGCCGCTGCGCCAGCTCATGTTGGGGCGCGGGATGTCCATGCCCATGGCGGGCATCGGCGGCAGAGGCGGCATCTCCATCCGCATCCGCGGCATCTCGATGCGCATGGAGCCATCCTCGCTGCGCGCGACCATTGGCTTGCGCTTGGCGGTGGTGACGGCCACCGTCTGCGTCTGCCCGCCACGGCTGATCAACAGCTTTACTTCGCGTCCCGAGGGCGTCTCCCGGACGTAGCGCATAAACTGTTCCAGGCCTTCCACGCGTTGGCCGTTGTATTCCATCACGACATCGCCCGCCTTCAGGCCGGCCTTGCCTGCCGGAGCTTCCTCATCGACGCGCGTCAGCTCAACGCCGCGCACTTCGCGGAGGTTCAGCGCCTTGGCCCGGTCTCCATCCACGTCCTGGACACCCACGCCCAGATAGCTGCCGCCCATTCCCTGGGACAACCACATCAGCGGGGCCAGCGGCGCCGCCGGCATCGGAGCCGCGGCGGGCTGCGCGAAGGCGGCACTGGCGAGCAGGGCGCTTGAGAATATCTTCATCCACGTTTTCATTTGGTCACTTTTCCTCGATTGCATTGGGTGCCGCAGTAACATTGAGTGCCACAGTGCAGACACCGGAGAGCGGCTCAAGGCCGGGGGGTCGCCCGGCGCAGAAAGATCGTTCCGTCGGTGACGTCCAACCGCATCAGCGGCCCGCCCCCGTTCAGCGATCCTTCTCCCGCCAAGCCCCACACGGGAATCTCCGGGAAGCCGGAAACAATCCGGGCCGTCCGGCCACCCTCGTGGGCTTCAGCTTTTACCGTCAACGCTAACTTGGACGGAAGCAAAACGACAATGTCACCTGAGCTGGTGCGGAGAAATGTTTCTCCCAGGGGTGAAATGCGAGATGGCTCCATCAGAATGGTCCCGGACCCGGTTTCCGCCCGCACCACCCCGCTGACGTTCTTCAATCGAATGCCGCCGGCCCCCGCCCGGCAATTGACGCCACGGGCACTGCCGATCTGGATGGACCCGCCCGTGGTGGAAGCCTCCACCGTCGATGCGGCGCGCTCTATTTGAATATTGCCGCCCAGGCTATGGGCGGTGACGGGTCCTCGCGCGTCGCCAATGATGATCTCTCCGCCGCGGCTCTCGATCTGGGCCATGCCGACGGAATCAATGCGGATGGGGCCGCCTCCGGAGAAGCAGCGCAAGGAACCGGCGATGCGCCCGGCACGAACCTCGCCACCAGGACTGCGGACCATCGCGGAGCCGCCGAGCCGGTCCAGCCAAATACGGCCCGCCGCGCGGATGAAGACCTCGCCATTCAGATCCACCGCTTCGGCTTCTCCGGCAGGGTTCTCAATGGCCACGGCGGCCAGACCCTTGGGGCATCGCAACTCAATGCCGGCCTCGCTTTTGACGTAGATCTTCAGCCACTCGCCCTCAGTCCGCAGCACGACTTCGGAGGGTGAGTCGTAGGTCAAGTCCGCGCGCTCTTCGCCCGTGATGCGGATCTTGCCCTGGCCCGTCACCATCACCCGCGTGGCTCTACCCAGGGCTACTACCTCCCCGCTCAACAACGCGGAGATAGAAACCAGGGCAGCAAAAGTCATGGGTAGGTAAACAGCAGACAAACCAAACAGCGCAGCTTAGAAGATTCCCGGCGATGCCTTCATTTCGCTTAAGGCTTTGCGGGTGCGCAGGCGGACATAGTCGTTGTCTTCCCGGCGCATCAGCTCCTGAAGCGTGCCGACGGTGTCTTGTGAGTTCACCGAAGTCAGTACATCAATCGCCGCGGAACGGACGCCGGAGTTGGTGTCCTTCAGCAGCACGCGCGAGAGCACCTGCCGGGTCGGTTGATCCTTGGCAAAAGCCTTCAACCCATCCAGCGCCTTCAAGCGCACGCCCGGGTTGGCGTCATGCTCCAGCACGGCCAACAGTGCATTGCGAATCTCCGCTTCCTGAGACCGGGAGGAGAGCATTTCCACCGATTCGACGCGTAGGCCCGGGTCGCTGGGATCCTTGGCGGCGGCCAGCAGCAACTGCCGGATCGCCTGATCTTCCATGTTGCCGGAGACGACGCGTTGCCGCGTTTCATCCAGTACGATCTGCACGCCACCGGCCTGGTTGGGTTCGACATAGCGGACGCGGGAGACCATCGGGGCGGCTTCGGCTGAACCGGGCTCCAAGCCTGCCAGCTGCACGTTGGTCATCCGGCCGCCGAAAAAGGCCAGCGCCACGGCCGCTACGGCTCCGGCGGGCTTCCAGGCGGGCCACACCAGCAGCCGCTGCCAGAAGGACGGTTCCGAGGCCCGTTCCGCCTCCACGCTGAGGCTTTGGCGCAGACTGCGCCGGGCCGCCACCAGCATGCCATCGGGCACGGTGACATCTTGCTGGTCGAGGGCGGCATGCAAGCTTTGCAGCTGCACCAGTGCGTCCTGGCAAGCCGTGCAGCCTTCCAGGTGCTGATGAACCCGCTCTTCCTGGTCGAAATTCAACTCGCCGTAGACAAACAGCGGCAGGTCACGCTGGACCATGTGGCAGGTGATGTCAAAGGCAGGGCCGCTCATACAAATTCTCCCAACGCGACCCGCATCTTCTGGGTCGCTCGAAACAAGCAATTCTTCGCCGCTTCTTCGGTGGTGCCCAGCACGTCGCCGATCGCGCGCAGCCGCATGCCCTCGTAGTGGCGCATTTCAAACACCATCCGCTCCCGGGGTGTCAGTTCGGCCAGCGTGCGCGAGATCTTGCCTTTCAGCTCCGCGGACAACAATTGACGCTGCGGATTCGCTCCGGCGTAGGCATCTTCTACGGTGTCCATGCGGTCTCGCGGACCTTCGGCGGTCTCCACCACGGAAGACTCTTCCTTGCGGACCTTCTTTTTGCGCATCGCATCCAGACAGAGATTGGTGACGATGCGGTAGAGCCAGGTCTGAAAGCTGCAGTCGAAACGGAACTGATTTAAGTTCTTGAAAACGCGGAGGAAAGCTTCCTGGTAAACATCCAGGGCATCTTCGGGGGAGCGCAATAGACGATGCGCCAGCCGCAGCACGCTTTGGTCGTAGCTGCGCACCAACCGTTCAAATGCATCCTGGTCGCCCTTTTGGGCGGCTCGGATCAACTCCGCTTCATCCATTCCCGCCGACCATCGTACCCCGAGGGCAGCTGAGATCACGGCCCCAGACCTTTCCACATTCGGCTAGACGGTCCATTCCGCAAAAGGTTAGTGGGGCCAATCGCAATTTTGCGCCGCCAAAAACAAAAGCCGCTCCAGCCCGAAGGCTGCAAGCGGCTTGTCTTTCAAACGTAGTGGCTGAGATTACGCCAGTTCGAGATCAACGCGCTTCTTTTGCGCGTCCAGAGCGGCAATGCGGAAGCTCCGCGTCTCGCCGATGCGCAGCTTGGGTCCGGTTTCCGGAGCCCCCACGCCCTTCTTGAACTTGGCGGCCAGCAGGGAAGCGGCGCTGGAGACGTCCACCTTCTGCACGTTGGCGGCGCTGGCGCCACCCTTGGTTTCAGTCGCAAAGCGGCACAGGCCCGAAATGCCTTCACCCAGTTCGATCTGGGCGCGGCCTTCGCGAATATCAGCGACACGGCCGGTCAGCACTTCGCCCACCTGATGCTCGGCAATCCAGACATCAGCCTTGGTGGGTTCCAGCTGCTTCATGCCCAAACGGATACGGCGCTTGTCCTTGTCGAACTCCAGCACCACGCAGCGAACGGCTTGGCCGACACTGAGTACATCCTTCGGATTCTCGATGCGCTTTTCGTGGGAGATATCGCCCACGTGGATCATGCCCTCGATGCCTTCCGCCAGTTCGACAAACGCGCCGAACTTCTGGATGCTGACGACGGGCGCGGCTTCGATGATCGCGTCCTTGGGGAACTTGATCGCCGCCTCTTCCCACGGATCGCCCAAAGCCTGCTTCAGGCCCAGCGCGATGCGCTTCTCAGTGGGGTTGATGTTCAACACCACCACTTCCACCACTTCGCCGGCCTTCAGGAGGTCCGCCGGTTTGCGGATCTTCTTGGACCACGACATTTCCGAAACGTGGATCAGCCCTTCGACGCCCGGCAGCAGTTCGACGAACGCACCGAAGTCGGTCAGGCGGGCCACGGTGCCCTTCACGCGCTCACCCTGCTTGAACGTGGTTGCGGCCTGGGCCCAGGGCTCCGGCTGCAACTGCTTCATGCCGAGCGAGATCTTGCGGGTCTCGCGGTTTACCTTCAGAACCTTGACATCGACGCGATCACCGGCCTTCAGTACATCGGCGGGTTTGCCAATGCGGGTCCAGGAGATGTCGGCCACGTGCAACAGGCCATCAACGCCACCGACATCGACGAATGCGCCAAAGTCGGTGAGGTTCCGCACGGTGCCTTGCAGCACGGCGCCTTCCTCGATCGCATCAAATGCTTTCTGCTTCTGCTCCCGCTCCCGTTCTTCAAGCACGGAGCGGCGGTCCACCACGACATCTTCTTTTCCGGTGTCGAGCTTGGTGACCCGGCACTCAATGTCCTGGCCCACCAGCAGCGCCATCTCGGGGACGTCGCGGGCGCCGCTGCGGGAAGCGGGCATAAACGCGCGAGCGCCTACATCCACCCGCAAGCCGCCCTTGATCACTTCCTCGACGCGGCCGATGATGATCTTCTTCTCATCAAAAGCGGCCTGCAGCGCGGTCCAGTCCTTCGGCTGTTCCACCCGTAAGGTGGTCAGCAGAGGCTGGCCCTGTTCGTTAGTGCCCTTGATGGTGACCACCACCTTGTATCCAGGGCCTATCGAATAGGTGCCGTCCTCGTTGCGGAAGGGGGCAACCTCCAGCACGCCATCGGCCTTGCGGCCAATGTCCACGAAGACGCCGTCGTCGGAAACAGACAAGACTGTTCCTTCGATCGCCTCGCCGGCCGGGGTGGCCTGCTGCTGCTGCTCGAACTCATTCAAAATGTCGGCGAAGGAAGGCCCGTCCGGGACTGGCGTTTCCTCCGTCATGGGGTCAGGGATGGGGAGACTCATGCAAAAACTGCCGGAGCTTTTATTGTTGCATGAACCTGGCGGTCTGGCGTTGGGCAGTTGGCTAGCACCGGACGGCCCGGCCGACGCCTTACTCTAAATATGGAAGTGGCCATCATGTTTTCCTTTCTCCGCGCGCCGGACCTGGCTTGGCTACTTTTGTTTTCGGCCCTCCATTTTGCCAGCCCCGTGCGCAATGCCGCCGAGATTGAACTGCTGGTGCTGCTGGGTCTGTTCCAGGTGGTCTCCCCGCGCGTGGCCTGGTTTGCGACGGCCAGCGGCAACCTGGCGGCGATCGCGCTGAAGCTGGTGCTGGGGTGGCTGCTGATCGGGGTCAGCTACGGAATCGAATCCAGCTACTTCCTGATCCTGCTGCTCCCGGTCGTGTCGGCCGCCACCACGCTCAGCGCCTGGGGGGCCACGATGGTCACTGCACTGGCCGTGGCCAGCTATCTTTCTTTTCTGCTGTTCCTCGACTGGACGCGCGTCACCGTCCCGGCCGATCAGGTCCGGGAGATTTGCCTGCGCGCCTTGTTCCTGCCACTGGTCGGCTTCCTCACCCATCAGCTGGCCGAGGCGAACCGCGCCGAAGGTCGGCGAGCACAACAAGCCGTGGCCGAACTGGCCGAGGCCAACCAGCATCTGCGGGAAGCCGAAGAAGCCGTCCGGCGCGCCGACCGACTGGCCGCGCTGGGACAGTTGACCGCGGGCTTGGCGCATGAGCTGCGCAATCCCCTGGGGACCATCAAGAGCTCATCGGAGTTGCTGGAACGGCGTCTGCCGCCCGGCGATACGATCTCGCAGGAACTGGCCGGGTTTATCACCTCCGAGGTGGACCGGACCAACTCGCTGGTGACGCGCTTTCTGGAGTTCGCCCGCCCGCTCCGTCTGCGGCTGGAAGAAGCGGCCGTCGATCAACTGCTGGATAAGGCGGTCACGCAGGTGCAGCGGCAGGGTGGGCGCAACGGAGAGGCACCAGTGCACGTCAACAGAAATTATTCGCCGGATGTTCGTCCGGTGTGGGTGGACCGGGAGTTGGTGGAACGGGTGTTTGTGAATCTGATTTCAAATGCGCTGGAGGCGAGCGCCGCCGGTGGTGTCGTGACCGTGAAGACGCGCGAAGTGGCCAATGGCGTTGAATTGTCCGTGATTGACCGCGGGGCCGGCATTGCCCCCGAGCACCGCGAAAGCATCTTCAATCCGTTTTTCACCACCAAGCCGGAAGGCGTGGGCCTGGGCCTGGCCATCGTCGCCAAGATCGTCGCGGAACATGGCGGGCGCGTGCTGGTCGATTCTACGCCGGGCGAAGGCTCAGTCTTTCGGGTCTGGCTGCCTCGCGGCAGCGGCGGGATCAACAACGGAGCGGCGGCATGAACCGCGCCCGGATCATGGTGGTGGAAGACGAAGACAAGCTGCGGCGCGTCGTCGAGCTGCAATTGCAATCGGCCGGTTATGACGTGCTGCTGGCGGCCCACGCCGAAGCGGCCTTGACGCTAACCGACCGCGCGGACGCCGTCCTGACCGATCTGCGGCTGCCGGGCATGGACGGTCTGGCATTGCTGGACGCTCTGCGGCGGCAGAACGCGGCCCTGCCGGTGATCGTGATGACCGCCTTCGGCACGGTCGATACCGCGGTCCAGGCCATGAAAGCCGGGGCGGTGGACTTTCTGTTGAAGCCCTTCTCGATCGACCATCTGCTGGCGGTGGTGGCCAAGGCTCTTGAAGTTCGGGCGCTGCGCGATGAGAACCGAGAAATGCGCGCCGAGCTGGGCCGTCGGCACGAGTTTCAGAATCTGATTGGCCGCAGCCTGGCGATGCAGCAGATCTTCGCGACCATGGAGCGCGTCGCACCCACGCGTGCCACCGTGCTGCTGGCGGGCGAAAGCGGCGTCGGCAAGGACCGCATTGCCCGCGCGATCCACCAGCTTTCGCCGCGCCGGGACCGGCCCTTCGTCAAGATCGATTGCACCGCGCTGCCTGAGAACCTGATGGAGAGCGAACTGTTCGGCCATGAGCGCGGCGCCTTCACTGGAGCCATCGCGGCCAAGGCGGGCAAGTTCGAACAGGCCGATACCGGCACGGTGTTTCTGGATGAAATCGGCGACGTGCCGCCGTCAATCCAAGTGAAGCTGCTCCGCATCCTGCAGGACCGCGAACTGGAGCGGCTGGGCAGCAACAAGGTGAAGGCCATCGATGTCCGCGTGATCGCCGCCACCAATGTCGATCTGCGCGCCGCACTCGAAAATGGCACCTTCCGGCAGGATCTTTACTACCGACTCAACGTGGTGCCCATGAACATCCCCCCACTGCGGGAGCGGCTGGAAGACATCCCGGAACTGGTGAAGCGCTTTGCCGCTGGCATGGTGGTGACCCCGGCGGCGATGGAGAAGATGCTGGCCTATCACTGGCCGGGCAACGTGCGTGAGCTCGAGAACGTGATCGAGCGCAGCACCATTCTGCGCGCGGGCGACAAGCTGGAGGCCTCCGACATTCGCCTGGAAGCACCACGGCCACGGCAGGGCGGGGCGTACTTTCTGCCGGATGGCCTGACGCTCGACCAGTATGAGCAATCGATCATTCGGGAAGCACTAAAGCGCGCCAGCGGCAACAAAAGCCACGCCGCGCGCCTGCTGGGGCTGACCCGCAATGCTCTCCGCTACCGGCTGACGCAGATGGGCGAGAAGGATGAGGAGCCGGGTTAGGTGCTTTAGGCCCGCAGACCGCCTGCTGACGCGCGTGGCTCTGTCGGTGACCGTTAACGGAGAGGTGCTTTAGGCCCGCAGACCGCCTGCTGACGCGCGTGGCTCTGTCGGTGACCGTTAACGTAGACGCCGGTTCCGAGCCGCCATGCGCCAGCATGCGGTCTGCTGAAGCCGTTAGAACAAACTCAACTGCTCGACGCCAAACTGGCTGGGGCAGGCGCCGCGCCAGTGGGGGCAGCGGCGGCAGTGGCCGTCTTCGATGAGCGGAAAGATGAGTGTGGCCTGGGCCTGCTGCAAGGCCTGCAGCCGCTGCGCGACGCGATCGAGAGCGGCGGCAGACAGGTCCACTTCCACCAGTTGGTTGGGCCGCAGGTAATGCAATACCGCGCGCGTGACCGGGCGGCGCAACAGGCGGGAAAGCGCCAGGGCGTAGATCTGTAGCTGTAGTGCGTAGCCGGAATGCTGGCCTTCGATGGGGCCCGTGGGCGCTTCACGGTCGGTCTTGTAGTCGACAATGACCACTTCTTCCTGATCCACAAACCAGAGGTCGATCTGCCCGGTGATGATGGTGCCGCCGAGTTCAAAGACAATGTCGAACTCACGCTCCGTGCGCGCGGCCCGCATTGCTTGGGCGGCCAGCGGGCTCTGGCTGAAGACGTTGGCCAGGCGCTTGGCTTGGGGCGTCGCCTCCGGCACCTCCTCTCCGGCCAGCAGGGCATGCACCGCAAGCCCCAAGTCGATGGCGGGTCCACCTGTGGCGGTCTGAGTCGGTGTTTCGTCTTCGAGCGGCGAGGGCGGGGAAGCGGTCCAGCTCAGGTAGCGGTCCAGCAAATAGCGCCGCGGGCATTGGGTGAAGACGGCGAGTGAACTGGCCGAGACGGAGGAGTCTTCCAGGCCGCTTGAGCCGTGTTCACGCTCGAGGCCAGCCCGCTCCTGCTGGTCGCGGCTCGGATGGGGCGGATCAAGCAGCAGTTCGGGCGCGGTTCGGACCGAGCCGCGACCCGCAGGAGCGGGCTGCTGATACAACCCATCATCGGTCGTGGCCAAAACCTCCGGCCGTCTCGTGATCAGCTCCGGCCGCACGGCAATCTGAAGTTGCTCGATCAGCTTCACCCAGGGGTTTCTCTTCTTGCCCTGGCCGTAGGTGAGAATCAGCTTTTGCTCCGCGCGAGTGAGGGCGACATAAAGCAAGCGGCTGGCTTCTTCCTTTTCGCGCTGGCTCACCTGTTCGCGGATCCGTTCCGCGACGCCGTCCTTTTCCTCTTCGCCATCATCCATGCGCCACGTGGCGCCCAGGCCGAGCGTGGGGGCAAAGTAGAGCCCACCGGAATCGCGGCGCGCATCGCCATCAAGCGCACAACAGAAGACAACCGGAAACTCCAGACCCTTGGCCGCATGCATGGTCATGATGCGGACCGCGTCCGGGCTGTCGGGTGCCGGAGCGTTTTGTTCTTCGCCGGCCTGGCCTAAGCGGGTGAGGTGCTCCACCAGATGCGCGAGCGGCCCCGGGGAGCGCTGCGCAAAGTCGCGGCAGAGGGTCAGCAGCTTGCGAACGTTGGCGCGGGCAGCAGGGTCGAGGGCCGCCGCATAGTTGGCCGCGTCGATGGCCTCCCACAGCAACTGATCGGGTGGGACGTCGTCCATGCGCTCCCGTTGGCGCGCGAGGAACGACAGGTCCGCCACTTCGGCCAGCGGGCGGCGGCCGGACTTGAGTTCGAGCAACTGCTGATCCGCCACGCCCACTAGCGGCGACCGCAGCACGGCGAACAGCGCCACTTCATTTCGCGGATTGGCGAGCACGCGCAGGTAGTTCACCAGGTCGCAAACTTCCTGCCGGTCAAAGAACGTCTTGCCGCCGGTCAACAGATAGGGCACGTGGGCTTCGGTGAGCACTCGCTCAAACTCCGGAAAGCGGCCACCGGTGCGGAACAGCAGCGCGATGTCACGATAGGCGACACCATCGCGCGACACCAGTTCCTGAATGCGGCGGGCGACGGCGCGGGCCTCCCAATCGGCCCGCTGGCGCGCGTCTTCGCTTTGGGCGATGATCACTTCCACGACGGGTTCCAGCGCGGGTTCGGCGAACTGGCGCTCGGCCAGTAGGCCCGGAGTCTCAATGCCGGGCGCGCCGGTGCAGACGGTCTCGGCGGCGGCCAACACTTGCGGGCGGCTGCGGAAGTTGGCTCGCAGCTGATCCACCACGCCGCCCTCTTGTTCAACCCGGGCGCGATACGCCTGGAAAGCGTCGGGCGTGGCGTGGCGGAAGCCGTCGATCGCTTGATTCACGTCGCCCACGGCGAAGAAGCGGCGCGGTTGGCGGATCAGGTCCACCAGCCGCCATTGCAGCGGGTTGGTGTCCTGCAACTCGTCCATCAGGATGAAGTCGTAGCGCGATTGCACCAGCCGCCGCAGCCGCGCATCGCTTTCGAGCATCTGCATCGTGAATGCTTCGAGGTCATCAAAGTCCAGCACAGAGAGCAGCCGCTTGGAGGTCGAATAGCGCTGATGAATCGCCCGCAGCAGACCATCCAGCGTCTCCCGCTGTGGAGCAAAGCGCAGCGTGATCAGGTCGGCTTGTGCGGCTTCGACGGTCTTGCGCAGTGGGCCGCTGGTGCGGTTCAAGTCAGCGATGGCCTTTGCCGCGTCGGGGGCCGCCACCCAGGTGGCCACGTCCGAAACCAGGCGGCGCTGCAGGTCGGTCTTGTTGGGTGGACCGGCAGCCAAAGCGGCGCGCAGTTGTCCGGTGATGTCAGCCAGTGTCGGCGAAGCGAACGGTGCCCAGTTGCTGCCCGCCGCGCGGATGGCGCCATAGGTGTCTTCCAGCACTGCCACGGGTGCGCTGGTGCACCAGGTGTCATAGAGCTGCCGCAAGCGATCCGGATCAGTCCGCAGCAGCGTGTTCAGCGCATCATCGATGCTTTGGCGCAGCATGGTGGCAGCGCGGCGCTCATCAAGAATGTCGAACTCGGGGTCCAGGCCAATGTCGAGCGCATGCTCTTTCAACAGCCGCGTGCAGAGGCCGTGGACGGTGGAGACAGGCGCGCGTTCCAGGCCCCGGCGGAGTTCCGGGTTGGTGGCGAAATCCGGCTCAAACTCTCGGGTCAGCCGTTTGCGGATCTCGGTGGCGGCCTTCTCCGTAAAGGTGATGGCCAGGATGCGGCCGGGGTCGATCGATTGTTCGCGGACCAGCCAGGCAAAGCGCTGCACCAGCACGCGGGTCTTGCCGCTGCCGGGTCCGGCCACGACGCAGACGTCCTGACCCAGTCGCGTGACGGCGGACTGTTGTGCATCGGTCAGTCTCATCGTGCGCGCCTCATTCGGAGTCCTCACCGGAGTTTCCACCCGCAGCGGCTTGCGCGGCGACTCGCTCTCTGGC
>JAPKYX010000152.1 GCA_026394075.1 Acidobacteriota bacterium | reverse complement strand
GCTTCCACTGCGGCCCGCGCTTCCTCGAGATGCTCCAGCCAGCCCGTGGTGCCGATGACCGCGTTCACCTTCAGCTCCGCGAAGCGGCGGATATTCTTGAGCGCGGTTTCAGGCGTCGAGAACTCGATGACGGCATCACATGGCGGCAAGGCATCGGGCGTCGCATCGAAAGTGGCCACCACCTCGCAGCCGAATTCAGGCGCGAGCGCATGGATCATGCGCCCCATCTTGCCGTAGCCGACTAATGCGATCTTGGTCATTCAAACACCGCCGGGTCCAATTGCGAGAAGAACTCCGAGTGAAGCGATTCTACCGCTGACCGGAGGCTGGTTTCTTCCACCACCAGGCTGATGTTCCGTTTCGAAGCGCCTTGGGAGATCATGCGCACGTTGGTGCCGTTCAGCGCCTTGAAGACGCCGTGCGCCACGCCGGGCGTAGACCGGATGTTGTCGCCCACTAGGCTGATGATGGCCATCCCTTCGGCCACCTCCACTTCGGCAAACTGTTCCAGGTCCGCTCGAATGGCGGCCAGGTTGACGGGGTTGTCGATCGTGAGCGACACGCTCACTTCGCTGGTGGTGACCATGTCCACCGACGTCTGGTGTTTATCGAAGACTTCAAAGATGCGCCGCAGAAAGCCATGGGCCATCAGCATGCGCGTCGATTGGACGTTGACGACGATGATGCCGGTTTTGCAGGCGATGGACTTGACGACATTGCTGCACGGGACGCTTTCACCGGTGATCCGGGTGCCTTCCACTTCCGGCCGACGTGAGTTCAGGATCAACACCGGGATGTTCTTTTCGACTGCCGGAACCACGGTGGAGGGATGCAGCACCTTGGCACCAAAGTAGGCCAGCTCCGCCGCTTCCGCAAACGAGATCAGCCTCACACGGTGGCCGCCGGGAACGATTCTTGGATCGCAGGTGAGCATGCCATCGACGTCGGTCCAGATCTGGATCTCTTCTGCATCGATACCGGCACCGATGATGGAGGCCGAAAAGTCGCTGCCACCGCGGCCCAGCGTCGTGGTGACGCCATCCTCAGTGGCACCGATGAAGCCACCCATGACGACGACCGCGCCGCGAGTCAGATTCTTCAAGCGCTGATTGGTCGGCTCATAAAGCGGCGCGGCCTGCGTGTGGCGCCCGTCGGTGATGACGTAATCGCGCGAATCGGCATGCACGGCGTCCAGGCCCAAGCGCCGGAAGCTTGCCGTCACCAACAGGCTGGACAACCGCTCGCCGAAGCTGGAGATGGCATCGACAGAACGCGGCGTCAGCTCGCCCAGAATGGCCAGGCCGCGCAGCAACTCCGAAAGCTCGGCGAAGTGTTCGTCGATGGCCGGGTGCGCACCACCTTCGATGACGTGATAATGCTTCAGCTCCCCGCAAAGCTCCAGCGCACGGGTGCGGCTGCCGCTTACCGCTTCAGCCGCCATGGCCAGCAGGCGATTGGTGGTCTTGCCCATGGCGGAGACCACCACCACCGGATGGCGATGAACTCGTGACTGGACAATGGTGGCGACGCGCGCGATGGCGGTGGCGGATTCAACCGAGGACCCGCCGAACTTCATGACTACGGACACGTTCTAATTGATCTCCTGAGTTCGCAATTGTGCGGGCGGGACTGAAGTCCCGCTGCAGGCTGACAGCCTGCGCCACCTGGCGAGCTGCTACAGCAGCCCTTCGCTGAGCATCAGCTCCGCATTGAGCACGGCGGCACCGGCGGCGCCACGGATGGTGTTGTGGCCCAGCGCGATCATCTTGAAATCGAGCACCGGGCACTTGCGCAGACGGCCTACGAAGACCGCCATGCCGTTCTCGCGATTGACGTCGCGACGGGGTTGCGGGCGGTCGTTCTCGGTCATGTAGATCACCGGTTGCGCCGGCGCCGACGGCAGATTGCGCTGCTGCGGCAGACCACGGAAACTCTCAATCGCCGCTCGGACTTCTTCGATCGTTGGCTTAGCCGCCAACTGCACCGAAATCGCCACCATGTGTCCATCCACCACCGGCACGCGGTTGCAGTGCGCCGAAACGCCCGCGGCCAGATCGGTAAACTTGCCGTCGGTATAGGCGCCCAGAATCTTCTGGGTCTCCGATTCCATCTTTTCTTCTTCGCTGCCAATGTACGGCACCACGTTGGCGGTGATGTCCATCGACGGCACGCCCGGGTAGCCCGCACCCGAGATCGCCTGCATCGTGGTGACGATGATCTTCTCGATGCCGAAAGCTTTGAGCGGACCCAGCGCCATCGTCAACGCAATCGTGGAGCAGTTGGGGTTGGTGACAATCTGCCCCTTCCAGCCGCGGTTAGCTTTCTGCGTGGCCAGCATGCCCAGATGCTCAGCATTCACTTCCGGCACCAGCAGCGGCACATCGGCTTCCATGCGGTGGTTGCGGGAGTTCGACACCACTGTGCAGCCAGCTTCGGCAAATGCTCGCTCAATCTCAGTGGCCACACCGGCATCCATCGCGGAAAAGACCAGCTTGGGCGCGGCGGCGGTGGGCTTGCATTCCTGCACGGTCAAGCCGGCGGTTTTCGCGGGCATCACGCCATCCAAGCGCCAGCTGGTGGCCTCGCGGTACAGCTTGCCGGCGGAGCGGTCGCTTGCGCCCACCCAAGTGAGATCAAAGATCGGGTGGTTCTTTAAGAAGTTGACGAAGTGCTGGCCCACCATTCCGGTGGCCCCCAGCACGCCAACGGGGATACGTTGAAGTTCACTCATAACGATATTGGTTTTGGCTTTCTGATTTATGCCAGCAGTTGCCGGCACAGGCTTTCGTAGATGTCTACCGAGGCGACCAGTTGGTCTTTCGGAATGTGTTCGTGCGCGGTGTGCGCCACGTGGATGGTGCCAGGACCAATCAAATAAGGTTTGCCCCAGGCACCGCCAAAAGCGGGAATGTCGGTGGTGTAGGCCGCCACCATGGTTTAAAAGCCCGGCAGCGTGCCCAGATGCACGGCACCGATGCAGAGAATCTCTTTGATCTCAACGCCCGTGATCGCTTGGTGGATCCGCTGGCGTGTCGATTCACCGTCATCCACCAGGCGGATGAACAGCTCGGCTTTGGCGATATCCGAGATGACGTTGGGGGCCCGGCCGCCGGAGATGGTGCCGATATTCAAGGTCGATGGGCCCATCAAGGCATCCGATTCAAGCGGGATCTGCCGCACCTGGGCCAACGCATCCAGCAACTTGTTGACCGCCGATTCGCCCAGCTCCGGATAGGCACTGTGGGCCATGCGGCCGTGGGCGTGAAACTCAAAGCGGAGCGCGCCCTTGCTGCCGACGGCCAGCTTGTTCTCAGTGGGCTCGCCATTGATCAGAAACTTTGACCCGCGCGGCGTCTTGGCGGCGGCATAGGCTCCGGCGCTGTTGCGCTCTTCGCCTACGACAAACAGCAGCGCGACGCGCCGTTCGCCGGCCTTCAGCAACCGCTCGCAGGCGAAGATCATGGCCGACATCAGGCCCTTCACATCACAAGCGCCCCGGCCCCAGATGGTGGAATCGTCTTCGCGCGACGGGATGAAGGGCGGCACGGTGTCCATGTGCGTCGACATGGTGACCACCGGCTGGTCAAACCAAAGGAAGATGTTGTCGCGGCCCGGCTCGACCGGCATGCGCTCCAGCGTGCCTTGATAGCGTTGGGCCAACGGGCTGAGATGCTGATGGAGAAAATGACCAACGGCGGTTTCGTTGGGCGTGATCGACTCAATGTCGATGAGGGTGCGGGTAAGTGCGAATAGTTCTTGCATAGTTTCGATAGCGCTCCACTCCGTTTCGCTCGGCCCGGAGCCCGTTTCGGGGTCTCAAGATACGGCGAGGGGTGACAGTGGCTGGGATTTAGCCCAACTCACCAATCGTCAAAGCACAACCTTGCGCCCTGCGATTTCGGCGGCCGATCCCTTTCATCCCCGCTCCGGAAGGTTCCGGTAAAACAGCGGGCAATACTTTTGACGGTCGCGCCTCTATCAATTCTGCCGCTTTTGGCGGGCAGCTTCCCAACTTGCGCCGGGAATTCTCAGCTTAGCGAATGCGATAATCGGGAGTCAATGCCAGTACGGCGCAGGTGGGACGCAGCGGGAGTGGCCACCCTGCTATTCGTGAACTTTTGGATCGCCGGAAAACTCTTCCGGTTGGAATACTCCGCCTTTACCGGCTCCATTGAAGCCGCCTACATTTCCATCAGCACCCAGATCATTCAGCAGTGGCCGCACTTTGATTGGTTCCCGCTCTGGTACGGGGGCATTCCGTTTCAGAACGCGTATCCGCCGCTGCTGCACTTTCTGGTGGCTGGTTGGGCGAAGGTGGCGGGCGTCAGCATGGCGCTGTCGCATCACATGGTGACGGCGGCCACGTATTGCTTGGGGCCGGTTTCGCTCTTTGTGTTGGCGCGAGTTCTAGGTGCGGGCCGAATGCCGGCTTGGGCAGCGGCGCTGGTCTATTCCACGGTTTCGTTTTCGGCCTGGCTGCTGCCTTCGGTCCGCACGGACGTCGGCGGCTTTTGGCATGGACGCCGTTTCCACGCGCTGCTGGTCTATGGCGAAGGCCCGCACGTCACCGCCATGACGCTGCTGCCGCTGGCGATCGTGGCGCTCCACTTCGCCTTGCGGCGGCGGTGGATCTGGACCGCTCCGCTGGCGCTGGCGGCGGTGGTGCTCAGCAACTGGTTGGGAGGCTTTGCGCTGGCGGCGGCAGTGTTCTGCTATCTGGTCGCCTTCGCACGCGATCGTCACGACTGGTTCCGGACGGTGTGGATCGGCGTGTGGGCGTACGCGCTGGCGATGCCGTGGATTCCGCCCACGACGCTAGAAGCGGTCAAACTGAACGCCCAGCGAATTGGCGGAGACTTCCGGTTTGGTTGGGCGAATGCACTGGGTCTGGCGGCGCTGCTGGTGGTGGCGGTGCTGGCGGCGCGCTGGTTAAAGAACCCGGCAGTTAAGTTTGGCGCGGCCTTCACGGTGCTGATGGCGGGCGTGACGTTGATCTGGGAGTGGGCGCACTTTGCGCTGGTGCCCCAGCCGATGCGTTACCACCTGGAGATGGAGCTGGCGTTGTGTCTCCTGCTGGCGGGTCTGGTGCCGGCCCGGGCCTGGGCGCTAGCGGCGGTGGCCATGCTTTGCGCCTACCCGGCCTTCAGCACACGCACATGGGCCCGCAGCATCATTCAGCCCGTCGAGATGACCGCCACCTCGGAGTACCGCGTGGCGCGCTGGTTTGATCAACACATGCAAGGGCGTCGGGTGATGGCGCCCGGCTCAGTCTCTTTTTGGTTGAACGCCTTCACCGCGACGCCGCAGATGGCCGGTGGCTTCGACCAGGGCATCGTGAATCAAACCCAACCCGGTTCGCACTTCCAGGTGCTCTCCGGCATGGGCTCGGGCGACCGGGAAGGCGCGGTGGCCATCGGTTGGTTGCAGATGATGGGCGTCGATGCCGTGGCGGTCAGCCAGGCGGGTAGCACGGAGGTCTTCAAGCCGTTTGCCCATCCGACGAAATTTGACGGGCTTCTGCGGGAACTCTGGCGCGAAGGCGGCGATGTGGTCTATGAAGTGCCCCGCACGTCCTCATCGCTGGCACGGATCGTGCGCCCCGAAGAACTGCCGCCAGGCCCCATCATCAACGAAGATTTGAAGTGGGCGGAAGGCTACTTGCAGGCCATCAACGATGCGGCCCGGCCGCAGCCCGTGACAGAGTGGCGGGATCGCAGCCATTTGCGCATTCGGGCCAACGTAGCGCCGGGAGATCTGGTTTCAGTGCTGGTGACCTACCACCCGGGTTGGCGATCCAGTGTTCCGCTGAAAAGAGACTTGCTGGGCCAAATCCTGCTGCGGCCTGCGGCGGCCGGCGACCAGACGTTCGACCTGACGTTTGACGGTGGCACCGAGATGACCGTGGCCCGCAGCGCCAGTGGCCTCGCCATGGTGGCCATGATGGTGAGCGCATTTCGCCGCCGGAGCCGCCGCGCATGAAGTGGCTTTGGTTGGCCGCTCTCACCGCAGTCGTGATCGCCACGCGCGTGCCCTACTTTCAGCAGCAGCTGTTCTCCTACGACGATGTCAATCTGGCGTACGCGGTGGGCGAACTGGATGTCCGCCAGAGCCAACCGCACCCGCCCGGCTATCCGCTGTTCGTGATCGAGATGCGCGTGCTGAAGTTGCTGCGCGTGAAGCGCGCTGAGAGCATGCTTCAGATCCTGTCCGTCGCGGGCTCCGTCGGGGCGGTGGCGGTGATGATCTGGGGCTTTCCGAAGTGGGGTGGCGTTTGGGGCGCGGCGCTGCTGGCCATCCATCCGGTCTTCTGGTATGCGGGCCTCACGTCGGCTCTGCGGGTGCAGTTGGCGCTGGTCTCGGTGGCGGTGGCGGCGGCCTGGTGGCGCGCATGGCAGCAACAGCCCGGCTGGGATGTGCGCAGTGCCTGGATCTTCGGACTCGG
>JAPKYX010000089.1:16849-18954 GCA_026394075.1 Acidobacteriota bacterium | reverse complement strand
GTTGAACCAGCGCCTGGTGATGATTGATCCGCAGGCGGAAACCCTGTCGACAACGCAACGGCTGGAGCCGCTGGGCAATGGACTATTCCGGCTGGAAGCCCCCGCCGGAGGTGTTCCCGTCGGCGAGACGGTTCGGTTCATTGAGCAAGGCGGCAAGGTCACCCGCATCTACGTGGGCGACTCCTACCGGGAGCGGGTGCAGTAGCGAACGGGAGCTATTGCTTCATCCGCTGGCGATATTCCTGCGCGTAGCGGTCAGCATCGGCCACTCGTCCCACGGCGCGACAAGCTTTGGACAAAGGCAGCAGTAGCGCCGGATCCTGCGCGACCGCCGCTTCCAGATGAGGCAACGCTTCGTCCGCCGCGCCCGTTTCCAGCAGCGCCTTCCCCAACTCCGCCCGCGCGCCCAGCAACTGCGGAGCGGAGCGGGCAGCGGCGCGCAAGAGGTCCAAGCCAGCCTCCGGGCCCTCCAGGCGCACAAGCATATCCCCGAACTCATAGTTAAACTCGGCATCGGCCCGGTATCGCGGTAGGAGACTTTGGAAATGCGGCCGGGCTTCGGAATAAAGCCGCGCCCGCCAGAAGCAGTAGGCAGCCCCCCGGATCACCGCCGCGTCACCGGGCCGGAACTTCGCGGCCGCCACGTAGGCCCGCGCGGCCGGTTCCCACCGCTGACAGCCCTGGTAGGCGTCCGCGAGCTCCAGCGTCGATCGAGCAGCATCCCACTGACGCGCTTTCTCCAGCGGTGCCACGGCCGGGCAGAATTCACGAAGCTTCAGCCGGGAGAGGCCTAACATCAGATGGGCCGGTCCGGGTTGGGGCTGCTTCTTCACGAACTGCTCAAACGCGGCGGCCGCCTCCCGGTGTTGGCTCAGCCCCTGCAACGCAAGACCCAAATTCAACTGCCAGTGCGGCGTCGCCGGGTCCAGCGCGATCAAGCGCCGGTAGGTGCCAGCGGCCTCAGCGAAGCGCCCGGCTCGGGTGGCGGCAGCACCCTGTTGCGACAACTGCGCAATGTCCGCCGCCGGTCCGGGCTGCGCGCCTTGCGCGATCTGGACGCCCACCATCAGGCACGCCGCCAACTGCCACCTCATGGCCGCACCACCAACACTTGGTCCACCGGAACCTCAGCCAGCCGCTTGGCTCCGCCTCCCGGCCAGAACACCTCCACCTCCACAGACTTCTTCTCCCCCACCCCAAAGTGCAACGGACCGGCATAGGACGCGGCATAGCCCACCGCCGACGTGACATGCCGCCACTGCCCATCCACCCGGACTCGCGCGCCGAGCACCCGCACGTCTACCTTCAACCAGTGCTGGCCCGTGGCGCACGGATTCCGGAACACGCGCGCCGCCTCCTGCAACGAAGTAGCCACCACATCCAGGCAGCCATCGTTGTCAAAGTCCGCCGCCACCACACCGCGATAGAGCGCCATGGGAGCCCCGGGAAAGCTCTCCGCGCTGAACCGGCGTCCGCCGGTCCCCGCACCGTTGCGGAACCACGAGAGCGGCTCCCGCGCCCGCGCACCGTGCGCGCCGCTCACCGACAACACATCGCCCCGAGCCGTCACCAGATCTTTCCAGCCATCATTGTCCAGATCCGCCCACACCACTCCCCAGCCCGCCATCGGCCGCGTCAGCACAGCCAGCCGCGTCGCCGAACCCACATCGGCAAACTCGCGGCCCTGGTTCCGATACAGCGGAAACGTCTCATCGCGAAGAGCGGTGTAGACCAGGTCCGGACGGCCATCGCCATCAAAGTCCTGCGCATCAGTGCCCATGGCGGAAGGCGGATTCCCGTTCGCGGGCGCCGCTACGCCAGCCTCAAAGGCGATCTCCTGAAAGTGCCCGCGCCCATCATTGTGGAACAGGAAGTTGAAGCTGCGGTCGTTGGTCACAAAGATGTCCGTGTACCCGTCGCCATCGAAGTCCGCCACCGTCGCCGCCATGCCCTTTCCCGCGTGCGCCGCAATGCCCGATTCGCGTGAGACATCAGTGAACCGCCCGCCGCCGTCATTGCGAAAAAGCGCGTTCGGTTGCGGCGGGTAGAACTTGGGGTGGCAGAAGTCCGGACGCCCCTCCACGACGCAGCTCTTCTCGGTAGCC